>CAZQCR010000075.1:0-12742 GCA_964591745.1 uncultured Anaerolineaceae bacterium | reverse complement strand
TTGCGCCGGGGGGAGCGCCTCGCGGGCGGTGACGGCCTCCCAGCCGAGGGCGGCAAGGGCGGCCGCCAGTTCCGCGAATTCGGCTTCGTGATAGGTTGCGACGACGATCTTTGGCATGGTCTCTGGTGTCTCCCGGCCGCCCTTCCGCGCCACAGCCTAGCCGATCGCGCGGCGAATCCGTAGCGGGCGATGGGGAGCGAGCGCGCCCGGCTGGACAATTCGGGCTCATACTGCCTTAATACGGGCGTTCGCGGGGGTTCTCCCGGCGAGCGCATTCGTTGGAGGCCCGTATGGTGGCCGACGCTCTTCCCAACCCGCAACTGACGCAGGTGGCCCTGTGCGCCGCGGATCTCCCTGCGACGGTGCGGTTTTACGCCGAAGTCTTTGGCTTCGCCCGCTCCGGCGGCAAGATCCTCTGGGGAGAGCGTGTCGCCCAGATCCAGGGGCTGGGCGAGGACGCACAGTTCCTCGTCTGGTGGATGGTGGGGCGCCAGGATTTCGTGCAGCTCGAACTGTTCCACCATACGAAACCCGCTCTGAAGGCGCGGCCGCCGGGCTGGCGTGCCTGTGACCTGGGCTACACGCGCTTCGGCATCGCGGTGCCTGATTTCGATGCGACGTTGCTACGGTTGGCGGCGACGGGGACGGAGCCGATGACGCCGCCAGCGGTGTACGACGGGCTCCGCCGGGTCTGTGTGCTCGATCCCAACGGCGTCGTCATCGAGATCTTCGAAGATGGCCTTGGCCTTCCCGGTGGCCTGCGCCGGCGGCACCACCCGCTGGAGCCGGCGATCATCTACGCCGCGGTCTCTGTTCCGGACCTTGAAAGGTCGCGCGCGTTCTATGTGGATACGCTTGGGCTTGTGGAGGAGCGTTCGGATCTGTTGCATACGGCGGAGATGGAGCAGCTCTGGGGCCTGGCAGGCGCCGACCGGGAGCTTGTCCTGGCGCGCGCGGGGGATGTCTTCTTCGAGATCGTCCAGTACACGGCGCCAGCGCCGAAGCCGCATCCTGAAGGGTACCTGCTGAGCGACCAGGGATTCCTGAACGTAGCGTTCGCCTTCCGGGAACGGGAGCGGTTCGACGAGATGCTGGCGAGGGCAACGGGAGCGGGTTACCGGGCGACGTTCACGCCGGCGGAGGGAGCCGGATTCGCGTCTACGTACCTGGTGGATGACCAGGGCTACAGCGTGGAGATCTTCGGCTGTCCGCGGGAGTTCGATTCGGCGCTGGGCTTCGAGCCGGACGGTGGGTTGGCAGCGGTGGCGGCGACGGCGCCGCCGATCATCGGGCTGGCGGCTCCGGGGTTGGGCTAAGGGCTGGCGGGTTCAGCCTTCGCGTTGCCGTTCGAGCGCTTCGCGAGCGCGGTGCATCGCCCGCTCCATGCCTACGCGGGCGGCGGCGACATCGGCGGGCCGGCCCGCAACGGCGAGGTTCATGGTGTCCCAGAGCGCGCGAATGGCGGTGGCGGCGTCGTAGAGCGCGCGTAGCCGGGGGTCGGCGCTTTCGGGCGGCGGCAGGAGGATAGCCAGGCGCAGCCTGTCGCCACGCAGGCGCTGGTTGAAACGGACGGACCAGCCGCCCCACTGTTCGGGGGCATTGCGGGCGGCCTCGCGGGCGTCCAACAGCTCAGCTCGAAGGTGTTCGAGTGTCTGATACGAGTGTTGGAACCGTTCGCTGACGTCCATCGTTGTGGCTTACCCGGCCTTGCCTGGCGGCGAATCTATCACACTCCTGGGTAGCTTTGGCGGCGGCCTTCGCGTTGCGATCGGCGAGCCGGGCCTGGCGCTGGAGGAGGGCGGGGAGCGAAGCGTCGGTGCCGGCGGGGCCCGGCGGCAAGAGGCCGCTCCGGACGAGGGCGAGCACCTCGTCGGTGGTGGCGAGGGCGGCGGCCGAATCGCGGAGCTGATGTTCGAGCAGCTTGGCGAGTTCGACGAAGGGGGTGATGCGGCGGGCGCGTGGTTCGCTGGTGAGCGTTCGCCAGGCGCTGGCGGCGTCTTCGAACTGTCCGAGCCGGCGGTGGAGGCGGGCGAGGTGGTCCATGGCCTCGAGGCGTTCGACGCGGCGGAGGCCGCGGGCGAGGGCCTCTTCGTAGTGACCGACGGCGCGGGCCAGGTCTCCCGCGTACTCCGCGGCGCGGGCCGCCTGGAGGGGAAACTCGGCGCCATCGCAGACTCCGCCGAGGTGGGCGGCGAGGGCGACGAGGGAGAGGACATCCCAGGCGTTGTGGCGGAGGACGGGCAGAATGTGGGTGGGGTCGGCAGTCCGTTGGAAGCGGAAGTAGCGTTCGGGGACCTCGGCGGAGGGACAGTCGTCCTCCCGTTCGAAGCCGAGGAGGCCTACCTCCATCTGGGGCAGGCGGTGCGAGGCGAAGGTGCCGCGAAAGAGCCGGCGGTTGGGGTGGAGGAGGTCGAGATGGGGAAGGGAACGGAAGGTGGGCCGTTTGCGGGAGAGGATGTACCTGGCTTCGAGGAGTGGGAGGTCGAACGATTTGCCGTTGTAGCTGACGAGGGCGCCGGCGGATTCGAGTTCGCCGGCGAGGCCGCCGAGGAGGCCGCCTTCGAACTGGGGATCGGGCAGCAGGTACTGGCGGAGGAGGAGGCGCGAGCCTTCGAACCGGGCCGCGCCGGCGAGGAAGACCATGGAGCCGGCGCCGCCGAGGCCGGTGGTCTCTGTATCGACGTAGACGAAGCTGGAGGGCGGGCAAGCTGCAAGGCGCTCATCCCGGCATTGCCCGGCGAGGCGCGCGGGATCGACGGTGAGGGCGCGATGGAGGACGACGTTGCCGTGTTCGTGGCCGGCGTCGTAGACGCTTTCGATGACGTAGCCGGGTCCATCCGCTGAGGCGAACCAGCGTCCGCCCAACTTCGAAAGGTCACTCAGCTCGGTGACACTTTCGGCGCGGGACGCGGGCAGGGGCCGGGACGGCTGGTGGAGGGCGGCGCGCAGCCGTTCGCGGATGTCAGCGTTCATGAGATGGCAGCCATTCGAACATCTGTGCGAAGAGTATGCCGGACGGGGCTTCGGGGGCAAGCGGACTCAGGGCCGCTCTGTGGGAATGGCGACGGGCGTTTCGCGCGGGGCGACGGGTGGCGGTGGCGTCGGGAGGCCGGGCGGCGTTGGCGGCCATGGCGTGGGTTCTGGCGTCGGTGGTTCGGGGGTGGCTGTCGGTGGAACCGGGGTGCTGCTCGGGACTGGCGTTCCGGTCGGCGCCACGCTCGGGGTCTCGGTCGCGGCTGGCGGCTCGGGCGTGGCCGGTGGCGCGAAGGCGATGGTTGAGACGGGGCGGGGAGGGACGCTGCCGGTGCTCCCGGAGCCTGCGCCGGTGGTGGCCGGCGGCCGGGTCGCGATGGCCTTGAGGGCGGAAAGCGGAACCCTCGTCCGGGTGGGCGATGGTGTCGCTTTCGCCGCCGGCGATGCGGTGGCGGACGGGCTTTCCACGGGGGTCGTCGTCTCGACGGCCGAGTCTGCCTGGTCGTGGGCCGGTGTCGCCTTCTTCTTCACGACCGCTGTGGCAGTGGGTGTGGGCTCGGGAGCGGCCGAGGATCCGCCGGGCAGCAGGCCAAACTGGTAGGCGGCCCCACCGAGGACAAGGGCGCCGACGCCGATCATGAGCTTGCGGTTCACACTAGGGTTGTCGGCCTACGGGTGGCGGGGGTTGAGGGACGGTTGGGTGGATCCGTGGAGGTTGCCTTAGACTGCCACGATGGTGCGGATCCTTCGACTCGGCAACAGCGCCGATGAACACCCCTCGGTTCCACTTGAAGTTCGGGCACGATCGCTGATCGCGCAGCGGATCCAGGAGGAGTTCGACGAGCCCACGGAGATGGAGGTTCGGCGGCTGTGGCCGACTGAGGCGCTGCCGGCGCTCATCGACCGCTGGATGAGCGACTTCGAGCCCGAGGCGGTGATCTTCCTCGTTTCGACGTACTGGTTCGGGTTTGAGTCACTGCCGCTCCGTGTCGAGCGGAGGTTCGGCCCGCTGGGACGGCCGTTGCGGTGCGCGGGTGACGCGGCGACCAAGGGGAAGGTGGGCCGCCTGGGCGCCTTTCACTGGGCGCGCCGGGCGCTCCTGAACACGGTTGGCGGCGAGACGCACTTCACGCCGGAAGAGGTCGTCAGCCGTTGTGAAGGGTGTATCCGCGCGATCCTCGCCCACGAACCGATCACGCTTGTTGTGCGTGGACCGATCAGCACCTACGAACGGGCGATCGGCCAGCGTGCCTCTGCCCGGGGCGAACGCCGGCGACGCCAGGTGCATCGCGAACTGAAGGCGCTGTGCGCCCGCTTGCACGTCGAGTACATCGGGGAAGATGTGCTAGATCGGGCGACGGAACGGTCCGCGCGGAGCGCTGGCGATGGCGTGCACTACCTGCCACAAGAACATGCGCGCCGCGGCGGGATCCAGGCAGACGCACTGGTTGGTGCGCTTCGCCGCGCTCGTGGGGAAGTGGGGAGCGGGACCGAAGGTTCGCGCGAAGCGTGACGCCTGCAGGGTGCCCGCGAGCGGGCACCCTGCAGTGCGTTAGACCTCGGCGTCAGCCGCCGCAAAGAGTTCACGGAGCGATAGGGAGAAGCCGGGGAGCAGTGCTGGCGCTTCGAGTGCTCCGCCCTCGTCCACCTCGCGGATCGGCGCGCCGCGCTCGTAGACGTACGCTTTGCGCGTCTCCGGGTAGATCACCCAGGTGATGCCGATCCCGGCGCGGCGGTAGTCGTCCAGCTTGGCATCCAGCTTCTGCGCCTCGTCGTTCGGGGAGAGCACTTCGACCACAAGGTCTGGCACGACGGTGATCCAGCCCGCGGGCAGCTTCCCCCCGGGCAGGCGTCCGCGAGCGATGAACATGACATCGGGCTTGCGTCCATGGTTTGGCGCATCGAGCCAGACGGCGATGCCGGTTTCCTGGGGAAACACGCGGCCCAGCGGGTTTACCTTCAGGTAGTCGCGGAATGTGCCGTGCACCTCGCCGCCAAGCCAGCTCGATTGTCCGCCCATCGGAATCTCTTCCAGTTGGCCGTGGACGAGCTCGTAACCGGCGCTCCCTGGCATCGCCAGAAACTCGTCCGCAGTCACCAGTGCAAGCGCGTCAACCGTGACCATTGCAAACCTCGCGTCCGCACCGCTTGCGGACTGTCCAAGTCTACCAGATCGGGCAGGTCCGCCCCGTTATTCGACGACTGGCCGCAGGGCGGACAGCGGGCAGCTGAAGCCGGGGATGACGTCTTCGCCATCGAGCGCGTCGTCCGGGCCGAGTTCGGTCACCGAGCCATCGAGGCGATAGACGTAGGCCTTGAGCGGTTCCGGGTAGATGACCCAGATGAGCGGCACGCCAGCACGCCGATAGTCGCCGAGCTTTCGTTCGAGTTCGGAGGCGCGGTCGTTGGTCGAAACCACTTCGGCAACGCAGTCGGGGACGACGGTGAGCCAGCCGGCCGGGAGACGTCCGCGGGGGAGGCGGCCTGCCTTGAGAAAGAGGAAGTCTGGCTTGCGTACGCGGTCCGGGTCGTCTGGCCAGACCCGGATCCCGGTCTCCTGGGGTGCGACGAGGCCGAGGCGATGGGAGCGAACAAAGTCTCTCGCCAGTCCGTGTAGTTCACCGCTCATCCAGCTTGAATCGAATCCCATCGGAACCTCCAGGATCTCGCCGTCCACGAGTTCGTGGCCCGCGCTCTCGGGCATCTCCAGGAACTCTTCAGCGGTCACCCGCGTGCTTACCGGTGCAGACACCATGGCAACCTCCGTGTCCGCCCCAGTATATCAGGATGCGCTGTGGACTAACCTGCCACCGGAAGTTAGGCTGGAGGCATGGTTCATACGGTGAACACGCACGAAGCGAAGACGACGCTCTCCCGCCTGCTGGCCGAAGTAGAGGCTGGCGGCGAAGTCGTGATCGCCCGCGCTGGTAAGCCGATCGCCCGGCTGGTTCCGGCGAACGAGCCGGTCCAGGGCGTGCAGTTCGCCACCGCCCGGGGCCAGATATGGTACGCGCCCGATTGGGACGCCCCGATGACCGAGGAAGAGTTGGCGGAGTTCGAACGTCCGCTGATTGGCATGCCCGAGTGAGGGTGCTCGTCGATGTCCACTCGCTGCTTTGGTCCAGCGACCAACCGGAGCGGCTCGGCTCCCAGGCTCGCGAAGCGATGGCGTCTGATGCGAACGAACGTCTGCTTTCTGATGTGGTGGTTTGGGAAGTGGCGATCAAGGTTTCGATCGGCAAGCTCGCATTCGATGTCGCGCTCCCGCTGTACTTCGAGCAGCAGTCACGCCGGCTCCAACTCACCCCGTTGCCCATCAGCCGCAGTCATGTCCTCTACGTCCGGGAGTTGCCGCTCCACCACCGGGACCCGTTCGACCGTCTCCTCGTTGCGCAGGCGCTGATCGAAGGTGTTCCGCTGATCTCGAATGACTACACACTCGACGCCTACGGGGTCACCCGGATCTGGTGATGGGCCGGGGGTTCGGGCGGCAGTCGCGGCGGCTTAGCCGTACACGAGGTTGCGGTCGATCATGCTCCGGCTGATGACGACGCGCTGCACCTGGCTTGTGCCCTCGACGATCATCAGCTGGCGAGCGTCGCGGTAGTGGCGCTCGAGTGGATGGTCCTTCATGTAGCCCTGGGCTCCGAGGACCTGGAGGGCGTTGAAGGCGACGCGGTTGGCCATCTCCGTGGCGTAGGCCTTGGCGATGGAGAGGTTGTGGGCGTACTCCCGCGTGTACTTCCCCTGATCCACCAGCCAGGCGGCTTTGTAGACGAGGTTACGGGCCGCTTCGATCTCGATCGCCATATCGGCGAACATGAACTGGATGGCCTCGAAATCGATGACCGCGTTGCCGAAGGCCTTGCGCTCACGGGCCCACTCGAGGGCGTAGCTGGCGGCGCCTTCGGCAAGGCCGACGCCACGCGCGCCGACGGTGGGCCGCATGCTGTTGAGGGTGAGCATCGCCGTGTTGAAGCCGTTGCCCTCCGCCCCGCCCAGCAGGTTCTCCGATGGCACGCGCACGTCCGAGAAGCTGAAGTGGGCGGTGGGCACGCTGCGCACGCCCATCTTGTCGTCGGTCCGGTCGATGGTGACGCCGGGCGTGTGGGCATCGACGACGAAGGCGCTGATGCCCTTCGCTCCGGGGCCGCCGGTGCGGGCGAAGACGGTGAGGTAGTCGGCGACGGTGCCGCCGGAGATGTAGATCTTGTTCCCATTGATGACGTAGTCGTCGCCATCGCGGACGGCGCGGGTCTGGAGGTTGGCTGCGTCCGAGCCATGGTCGGGCTCTGTCAGGCAGAAGGCGCCTTTTGTCTGGCCGCTGGCTGCCGCCGGGAGGAAGCGTTGCTGCTGTTCGGGCGTGCCGCCGAAGACGATCGGGCGGTTGGGGAGGCCGGTGAGGACGAGCATGAGGCCCGCGCCGCACTCGTACTTCGCCACCTCTTCGATGCAGAGGCAGAGGGGGAGGATACCGTTGCCGGTGCCGCCCATCGCTTCGGGGATGGCCATGCCGAGGAGGCCGGCCTGCTTGAAGGCCTCGAAGAAGTCGTGCGGGTACTCGGCGATGTCGTCTGCTTCTTTGGCCCGCGGGGCGATGATGTCGCGAGCGATCCGGCGGGCCGCGTCCTTTATCAGCCGGTGCTCTTCACTGAGTTCGAAATCCATGGTCGTTGCCCCCCGTTCGATCGTCGAGCCAGTGTAACGGGGAGGGGCGCGGTTGGGCTCGCGCGACGGGAGGCGGACAGATTCAGCTTGTGCAGAAGGTGGGGAGCCAGACGGAGCCGCGGCGATTTCCGAGGCGGCTATGGGTTCGGCTGGCCGCTTTGAGCTCTTCGCGCTCGGCGACGGTTGGGTTGGCCGCCAGCCGGGAACGGAGTTCGCCGTGGACGTCGATATCGGCGAGGAGCGCTTCGAGGGCGGAGGGGGATGTGGCTATGGCGCCCGGCCGCCCGAGGACGTCGCGCATGAGCGATGCCCAGGTGATCGTCGGGTCGGAAGCGGGGGCCGGGGGTCGTACGGCTGTGAGCATCTGCCCCTTCCTCTCCCGGAACGTGCCGGGGTTACTCTCAGATACGGCAGAGCGATTCGTCCCAAGCAGCCGATGAGGGGCTGGTTCCCGGCATTCCACCGAACAGCAACCCTCGGCCAGGTGATTGGGGAAAATGCCACTGGATCAGTCGCGCTGACGGTCCCAGCGGAAGAAGACGAGGGCGAGGACGAAAGCGAGGGCGAGCCAGCCGGCGAGGATGGCGATGGGCCGTTCCCAGCCCCAGCCCTGGCCGTATTCGGATTCACCAAACCAGTCGGGCAGGAAGGCGTAACGGAAGCCTTCGGCCATCCAGCGCAGGGGGAAGACGCTGGCGACACCCTGGAGCCAGGCGGGCAGGTCTCCCCAGCGGAAGAAGACGCCGGAGATGAATTGGAGCACCAGGAACGGCGGCTGGACGATCGCTGGCGCGCTGCCGGCAGTTCGAATCAGCCGGGTGTAGGCGATCCCGAGGGCTGCGCCAATCGCCGCCGCGACGAGGAGGACGACGACGAAGACGCCCCACCTGGCCGGCCCAGCTGGCAGATCGACGCCGAAGGCGATGACGCCGACGGCCAGCATCAAGGCGGTCTGGGCGACGGTAAGGGCCACGGCTGAGGAGACCTTGCCGATCAGGTAAGCGGGCTTCGGCAGGGGCGTGCCGGCGAGGCGCTTGAGGAGCCCTTCATGCTGTTCGACCGGCACGGCGATCGCGAGGTTCGCGAAGGTGGTGCTCATGACGCCAGAGGCGATGATCCCCGGCAGGAAGTACTGAATGAAGTCGATTTCGCGGCCATCGCCAGCGTCGATTCCTCCGCTGAAGACTGTCGCGAAGACGAGGAGAAAGAGAAGCGGGAGCATGAAGCTGAAGAAGACCTGGGAGGGGATGCGGGTGAACTGCTTGAGTTCGATAACGAACCGGGCGGCGCTCAGGCGGACGAGCCGGGCGAACCCCGAGTCGTTGCGAATCGCCAGTGTTTGATCGTTCACGAAGTCACCTCCCGATCCTGGACCATCGCCAGGTAGACCTCTTCGAGGGTTGGCCGGGTGACGCTGAGCGAGGGCAGTTCGGTGGCGCCATTGGCCATGGCCCAGGCTGCGAGCGCGGCCACCACGGTGGTGGGGCTTGCGGTTTGGATGGCCACGACGCCGGCTTCTTCGGTAAGGGCGCCATCGACCGCGGGGAGCGGGCCGGGGATGCCAGGGGGGCGCTGGAAGCGGACGGTTGCCGGAGCCTGGGCGCGCCCTCCCAGCTCGGCCGTGGGGCCGATGGCGGCCATTTCGCCGGCGATGATGACGCCGACGCGGTCGGCCAGGGCTTCGGCTTCTTCGAGGTAGTGGGTGGTGAGGAGGACGGTCTTGCCGAGCGCCGTGAACTGGCGGATGACGTCCCAGAGCTGGCGGCGCCCTTCGGGGTCGAGACCGGTCGTCGGTTCGTCGAGGAAAATGAGCTGTGGGTTTCCGACGAGCCCGAGGGCAAGGTCCACGCGGCGCTTCTGCCCGCCGGAGAGCTTGCCACAGCGCGCCCTCCGCTTTTCGCCGAGGCCGACCATCTCGATGACGGCCCCGGCTTTGAGCGGGTTGGGGTAGAAGGCGGCGAAGTGGGAGACGACCTCTTCTACGCTGAGCTCTTCGAAGACGGCCGTCCCCTGGAGGACGATGCCGATGTTTGCCCGCCAGCGGCCGTTGCCCTGGCCAGGATCGACGCCGAGGACGAGGGCTTGGCCGGCGGAGCGCTGGCGGTAGCCTTCGAGGATCTCGACGAGGGTGGTTTTGCCGGCTCCGTTCGGCCCGAGTAGCGCAAACACCTCGCCCGGGTGAATATCTAGGTCGATGCCCCGCAGCGCTTCGAAGTTCGCATACGACTTCCGCAGTCCTCTGACCTGGATGACGGGCGGCATGTCGGGGCCTTTCAGATAGTGACAGTATCCGATAGTGTCACTATCCTTGAAGCTATGTCAAGCGATTCCTCGCCCGAAACGGCGCCTTTCCGCCCACCGGCAATGAAGATGGCCGACCTGAGCCGACAATCGGGGGTTTCGATCGCCTCGATCAAGTTCTACCAGCGGGAAGGGCTGCTGCCGGCGGGCCTCCTGAGCGCGCCGAACCAGGCTACGTACGCGGAGAGCCATCTGCGGCGGCTCCGTCTGATCCGGGCCCTGCGAGATATCGCGGGGCTGGGGATCGAGACGATCCGGAAGGTGCTCGCGACGCTGGATGACCCGGACCGGCCGCTGATCGACCTGCTTGGGGCCGTGACCAACGCGGTGCTCGACGCGGACGGGCCGCAGGCGGTTCGGACGCCGTTGCAGGCGGAGGCTGACGCGGCTATCGATCGGCTGTTTCGTCAGCTGGGGTGGGAGGTCTCGGCGTCCTCGGCGGCGCGGCTCCACCTTGCGGATACGTTCATCGCCTTCCGGGAGACCTGCCTGCCGGGGGTGGCGGTGGAGATGTTGACGCCGTACGCGCGGGCGGTGGAGAGCCTCGCCCGGTTCGAAGTCGAGTTCTCTATGAGTGCTCCGCTCCCGCGGGACGGGAGCGTCTCGAATCGCGCGGCGGCTGAGGCGGCGCTGGAGATCATCGTCGCGGGCACGATCCTGGGGGAGCAGGCGATGAACGCTCTTCGCCGGGCCGCGCACGAGCACTTCTCGCGCCAGCTGGTGGGTGGGATTGGCGAGGCGCGGGCGGAGGAGCGGTAGCGTCGCGCGTGGGCGCTCGACTCTCGTACTCAGTTGAGCAGGTTAGCGTGCGTCGCCGGGCATGTTCCTCACCCCCAAACCCCTCGCCCACGGCGAGGGGTGTCATCCGGCCCGCGGGCCGCGCTCACTCATCGTGGATTGTCTCTGGTTGGCATCAGGCTTCGACGACGACGGTGCCGCCAACGCGGTCGAAGAGGGTACGGCGTTCCGGGTCGCTAAAGAGCAGGATGAAGGAGACGATCCAGAGGCCGAAGAGCGCGAGCTGGCCGAAGAAGGGGACCCAGGTGATGAGGTTTAACGCCCAACGCCCGAGGGCTGGGCCCCAACCGGGCGGCTGCGTGCCGTCGAGCCTGGCCACGCGGATGCCGACGGCGAGTTTGCCGGGCGTTCCGCCAGCGAGGGCGACAAAGCCGATTTCGTAGGCGGCGCTGCCGAGGACAGCGAGAAGGGCGACGGCAACGAAGGCTTCACCGCGATCGCTGACAACGGCCGCCGCGAAGAAGACGATGAAGAGCCCGATGGAAACGATGGTGACGAGGATCGAATCGATGATCCGGGCGCCGATACGGGCGCCGGGCGAGGCGAGCCTGAGTTCCGGACGGACGTAGTCTGGGCGCTTGCCTTCGCCGGTTTCGAACGCCGGGGAGAGGCCGGCGGGTACGGCCGGAGGGGGCGCCGCCGCCAGAGGGGGTGGGGGCGGTGGTTGGGGGGCGGGGACGGGGCGGTGTTCGCCGACCCACTGGATGCCGTCCCAGTAGCGCTGGGTGCCGAGCGGGTCACCTTCGCCGTGGTACCAACCCGGCGCCGCCGCTGATTCGCCCGAACTCATTGGTTGCTCCACGCCTCACCTGTGAGGCCGTTGTTACTCTCGCTCCGCTCGCGGCAGTCGCGCAACCGCTTGCGGTTCACGTTCGCGGGCAGGTGGCCGTCCGCGGTTTGGGCGTTTGTGGGCCGGTGTGGCGAAGCGACGGCCGGGGCCGTGATGCGTGAGTGCCTGGTGGAGGGCCCAGAGTATCGCGACGAAGGCGCCGCCGAAGGCGATCCCGGCCAGGGTGTCCGTTGGCCAGTGGGCGCCCACCCAGACGCGGGAGACGGCCGTGAGGAGCACGGCCACGGCCCCGGCGCAACGGACGACGTGCGTCGCCCGGCCGTTGCCGAAGAGGTGGGGCGAGACGATCCACCAGAGGCCGAAGAAGGCCATGGCGCTCATGACGTGGCCGCTGGGGAACGAGGAATCGCCGGGGAATTCGCGCACGAAGAAGTCGCCGGAAGGGCGCGGGCGATCGAAGAGGGCCTTCAATTCCTGGTTCGCCAGGCCCACGAAAGCGCCGGCGGCGAAGAGGGCGACCATGTCCCAGCGGCGAGCCCACGCGAACCACGCCATCGAGAGTGCCCAGAGGATAGGGATGCCGAAATCGCGCAGTAAGGTGTTGAAGAACGAGGTGAGGGCGGTCATGCCCATGGTCAGGGCCTGGACGTCTTCGAGGAGGGGCTCATCGACCAGGCGCTGGCTTGTCGCGCCGACGAAGAGGGCGAGGGCCAGGCCGAGCGCGGTGAAGAGGAGCGCTGCGATCACGGGGGCGGCGGCCGTGCGAAGCACGGGCCGGGCGGCGCGGGTAGACGGCCGCTGAGCGAAGGTACTCATGCGGGCAGCGATCTCATCGCCACTCATTGTACCGGGATGGCCTGGGGCCTGTGGGTAAAGGGTGAGCCCGCGGGCATGCCGTTACGCGACGGTGACGGGAAGGTGTTCGAAGCCGCGGATGACGGTGGAGTGGAGTCGCTGGCCGGGGCCGTTTCCGCGAGAGAGGGTGGCGAAACGGTCGAGGAGGGCGTTGATTGCGACCTCGGCCTCGAGGCGGGCGAGGGGCGAGCCGAGGCAGTAGTGAATGCCGTGGCCGAAGGCGAGGTGGCGCGAGAGCTGGCGGTCGAGGCGGAAGGTGTCGGCCTCGGGCCACTCGCCGGGGTCGCGGTTGGCGCTGGCGAAGCTGACGAGGACGCGCGCGCCCAATCGCGGGCCAGAGAGCGCACGTACGTGCCG
>CAZQCR010000074.1:0-12877 GCA_964591745.1 uncultured Anaerolineaceae bacterium | reverse complement strand
AAACGACCCGCATCTCCACGACCGGGGCTTTCACGTGCCGGTGGTCCACCCGGCTATGGGGGCGGCGCTCTACCCGGGGGCGGTCATCCGGATGTCGAAGACGCCGCCTTCGGCAACGCGGCCCGCCCCGCTCCTCGGGGAGCACACCGACCAGGTGCTCCGGGGCCTGCTGGGAAAGTCAGAGACGGAGGTCGCGGCGCTGCGGGCCACGGGCGTCCTGGACAACGAACCGAAGCGCAAGGGGTAACCGGCGGTTGCACTCCGGCCGCGAAGTGCTGAAGATCCGGCGAAACATTCCCGAGGAGTACGCCCATGCCGATGTCGCCTGAGGAACTCGACACTTTCCTGGCCGCGTCCCGGAACGCCATCGTCTGCACGATTAACCCGGACGGTTCGCCCCAGATGAGCCCGATCTGGTTTGTTTGGGAGAACGGCCGCATCTACTTCAGCACGACGAAGCACCGGCTGAAGATCCGGAACCTTGAACGCGACCCGCGAATCGCGCTGATTGTCGACGAGCCGGGCCCGCCCCAGCAAACAGTCACGTTTCGCGGCGTCGTCGACCCGATCGAGGATGGGCTGGGCACGGTGACGGAGCGTATCGCCAACAAGTACACGCCAGATGGCAGCGGCTATCCATCGATTGCGGCGACGCCGGGGCGCGTGGTGGTCTCGTTCAAACCAGCCAAAGCGCTCACCTGGCGTGACTCGCAGGACCGGCGGGAGAACGTCCAGAAGTTCCACTGAGGGCGCGGGCGGGAGGCTGAGCGGCGAAGGGAGTAGTATGCCTCCCACACCCGGCCGGGCCGATCCCGCGCCGGAGATTCCACGTCAACAACCCGAGGAGAAGACCCAGATGGCAGTCGATTTCGAGATCCCGGCGGAGTACCAGGAGGTCCGGCAGACGGTCCGCAAGTTCGTGCAGGAGTTTTGCATCCCGGCGGAGGATGAACTCCACGCTGGCCGGCCGTACAAGGAAGTGCTCGCCGACCTGCGCGCGAAGGCTCGCGCCCGCGGGCTCTGGTGCCCGTTCATCCCCAAGGAGTACGGCGGGATGGCGCTCGGCCCGCTGGCCAACGCGCTCGTCCAGATGGAGCTCGGCGAAAGCTATCTCGGCGCGCTCGCCCTGAACACGCAGGGCCCGGACGACGCGACGATGCTCACGCTCCTGACCTACGGGACAGACTTCCAGAAGGAGAAGTACCTCAAGCCGCTGCTGAACGGCGAGAAGCGGATCTGCTATTCGATGACGGAGAAGGCGGCTGGCGCCGACGCCACGGGCATGCAGACGCGCGCCGTGCGTGACGGCGACAACTGGCTGATCAACGGCGAGAAGTGGTTCAGCAGCGCCGCCAGCGTGGCCGATATCGCACTCGTGATGGCGAAGACGAACCCGGACGCGCCCCGCCACGAGCAGTTCAGCACCTTCCTCGTCGAACTCCCGAACCCCGGCTACGAGATCGTCCGCGACATCAAGACGATGGCGATCGAAGGGCCGCTGAGCCACATTCTCGGCGGCGGCCATGCTGAAGTCGCGATCAAGGACCTGGTGGTCCCGAACGAGAACCTCCTCGGCGGCGAAGGCCAGGGCTTCAACATGGGCCAGCACCGGCTCGCATACGGGCGGCTCCGCCACGGCATGCACAACGTAGCGATGGCCCAGCGCGCGCTCGACATGGCCACCGCCCGCGTGCTCGAACGCTCGACCTTCGGGAAGCAGCTCAGCGACCGCCAGGGCGTGCAGTGGATGCTCGCGGATTGCGCGAGCGAGCTCTACATCGCCCGGCTGATGCTGATGCACATCGCCTACAAGGCCGAGAAGGGCATGGACCTCCGCCAGGAGAACCACATCGCCAAGGTCTACCTGGCGAACATGGTCTACAAGGTGGTCGATACGGCCATCCAGCTCCACGGCGCTCTCGGCTACAGCCAGGACACGCCACTCGCTCGCTGGTACACCGGCATCCGCTCCCAGCGGCTGGTCGATGGCCCGGACGAGGTGCACCGCTGGACGGTCGGCCGGAACGTCCTGAAGGCGTACCAGCGCGACGGGACGACGGCCGCGGCCTGCGGCGGGGACCTGCTGTAGAACGAGCCGAAAGGCTCAAGGCAGAAGGCGAAAGAGAGGCCGTCCGTTGCCGGGCGGCCTTTCTGTTTCTCCTGGCTCGAGTAGTCGTGGCCCACCGGGCCACGGGCTGCTCCATCGCGGCCGACGCCGCCCCCTCGCCGCCGCTCAACGTCCGTCCTTCGCAATGACTACCCCACCTGCCAGCCCACGAACGGTACTTCCGTCTCGAGGTCGAAGGCGGCCATCATCTGGGCGAGCTGGAAGTAGAGGGTGATGAGCATGGTGATACCGACCATCTCGGCGTCGGTGCGGCCCTGGCGGACGGCGCCGAAGGCCGCGTCGGAGGGGCGCTGATTGGCGGCCAGCTCGTCCACGTAGGCGAGGAGCGCCCGTTCATCCGCGGAGAAGAGGCTGCTCGTCGCCCAGTCGGTGACACCGTTGATCTCCGCGTCCGTGAGGCCGGCGTCGCGCGCGATGCGGACGTGCTGGTGCCACTCGTAGCGGCTCTGGCGGGCGAATGCGGCGCGCAGGATAACCAGCTCGCGGATGCGCGGCGTCAGCCCGCTCGCCCGCCAGACGCTGAGGGCGTCGAGCCGGATCTCCGGGTTCACCATCAGCAGGCGCATGATGTTCAGGAGCGGGCCGCGCTCGCTTGCTCGGTCCCAGCGGACCTGGATCTCCGGGGCGAGCGACTCGCGCGTGGGTAGGGGCAGTCGGGCCATGGTTGGGGCACCTCCGGTCGGGGATTCTACAGCGGGCGGGGGGCGCGTTGTGGCCCAGGTCCCATTGGCTACGGCCTGGCGTTGGCCAGGGCTTTCCGGGCCGGTTCGAACAGGCGCTCCTCGTGCGTGATCACCAACAACCGGCCCTTCCCGCTGATACGGATTGCCCCTGCCTGTGACCCGGCGAAGGTCTGAACCTCAGTCTCTTCGACCAGGAGCGCGTACTGGCCGCCACCGAGATCGTTGATCCGCGCTGTCGTGGCGTCGACTCCGTCGGGCAGGCGAGCGACCTCGAAGACTCCCCCGTCCGTTTGGATAAAGGCCGATTCGGGACTCGCGAACGGCTGTCCGAGCGCCACGAAGTTGACCAGGTGGCCGTGCTTCTGCAGTTCCCGCGCGAAGGGAAGCGCCCACTCGAGCCCCGGTGTGACGGGCGCGCTCAACTCGTCTGTGGGGACACTGAGGATCTCGCGGGCTTCGTGAGCGAGCTGGATGTCGGCGGTGACCACCACCAGCTGGCCCTTGATAATCACAAACACGGGGCCGCTGGAACTCACGACCGTCGGAGGGCCATCGGCCCAGCGGAGGTGGACCTCCCGGTTGTTGTTGAACATCGCGCCGAGCGGCGGTTCGGCACCAGCCGGTAGCTGGAGCAGCTCCATGCTTCCGCTAGACGTCCTCACGGTCTCGCCTTTCTCGGCGCCCACGGCACTCTTCAGATACGACGGGCCGGTCGACTCGATAGCGACGCGATCCTCGAGAGCGGAGAGGAAGGAGTCCGCGCTGGCAGGCGACCGGGAGAGCCCCCATGGCTCGACGACGAGGACGACGATGGCCGCGATGAAGACGGCTGCGGCTCCACCAGCGAACACGAAAGGCAGCCACGGAGGCGGACGGTGACCGGGGCGGTAAGCGCTGGGCGCGGCTGACATGGCGGGGATGGTACACCGGCCGGCGGCGGCCGGTTCCGTGCGCGGTCCGGGCCTTAACCTCCCTGGCTCCCCACGCCCTCCGTAAGGCGGGCGATGCCAGCGACCGTCCAGAGCGGGCGGTAGCCGCAGCTTTCGGCGACGAGGTGAGAGCGGACGTTGGCGGCGCCACAGGAGTAGTAGGGCACGTAGCCGGCGTCCAGCGCCCAGCGGGTGGCGGCGAGGACCAGCGGCCTAGCCAGGCCACGCGCGCGCCACTCTCGTCGGACATCGACCCCGACTTCGGCGCAACCGTTGCCATCGTCGGCCCACGCGGCGCAGGCCACTGGCGTGCCGTCCTCGTCGGTGACGACGAAGGCGGTCTTCAGGCGCGTGAACCAGTCGTCCTCGTCTGGTTCGCCGAGGGCGTTGTGGAAGTCGGTATGGGCCCGTTCGCCGGCCATCCAGGCGGCGTCCCGCTGGGAAAGGGTGAAGCCGCTCGGGAACGGGAGGGACACGGGCTCCTCCGCGAGGGCGAAGCAGAGCGATGTGCCGCCAGCCGCGACCGCCAGGCCGGTTCGGCGAATCTCCGCTTCGAGTGGACCGAGGAAGCTGAGGGTGAAGGCCCGCCAGTGTTTCGCCGGCGGGTGTGCGCGGACCCAATCGATGTAGGGAGCATCCACGCTGACGACCGTGCCGGTGCCGAAAGAGACGATGAGGGCGGCGTACTCGGGGTAGAGCACCTTCGCCGGGCGCGGCACAACGACAAGCGTGTTCGCGTCGAAGTCCTCGAGAGCGCAGCCGAGGTCGGCAGCTTCGGCGCGGCGAATGTGGGCCGCGCTACCGGAAAACAGCTCACTGACCATGAACGGTGCCCCTGTCGTCGCTCAAGAGATACTGGCCTCGGAGAAGAGCTGGACAAAGCCAACGCTCAGAGCGGTCCGCTGTGACCGGATGTTATCTGCGGCGCAGGCGTAGAAGGGGATGTCGCCACGGCGAAGGATCTCCCTCACGGCAGCGGCGACGACGGCAGAACCGAGGCCTTCGCCCTGTCGTGAAGCGACAACATCGACACCGATCTCGGCGAGCCCGAGCGAGTCGAACATTCCAGCCACGGCGACCGGATCACCTTCGGAGTCGATGACCACCAGGGCGTAGCGATTGCGTTCGTCGCGGCGGGCTCGACCGAGATTCCCCACGCCGTTCTCAAAGCGCCCGTTGGCCTGCTCGCTGTTCATCCAGGACTGGTCGCGGATCTCGACCCTCAGGCCGGCAGGGAAAGCCGGCTCGGCCGGAGGCGAGGCGAGGGCCCAGGCGAGATCCGGGCCATCGATCGCCGCTGCCGGCCTTATCCCGGCGGCGAGCGCCCGGAGGCGGGCCATGTATTCGGCCCTGGTCAGACGATAGTGCTTCTTCGGCATTCCCAGGGCGGCTGTCGGGCGGAACACGGGATCGACCGCCACGACCGTGCCTCCGGGCGTTGTGACCGCGAGCATCAGGTACGGCCAGGGCGATCCGGCTGGACGATCGACGACGGTCAGCCCGCCCGTCGCGAAGGCGCTCAGATCCACGCCCATGCTTGCGGCGTAAGCCCCAAGGACGGACGCGGCCTGGTCGCGGGCAAAGGCTCGGTCCATCGTCAGTCCCTCGGCAGGCCCAGTCCGCGAGTGGCGATGATGTTGCGCTGGACTTCGCTGGAGCCGCTGTAGATGGTGGGCGAGACGTTCTCCATGTGGTCGTCCGCGGCCTGGCCACCGAAGCGAGCGGCGTGCGAACCGGGGAGGAGAGTGCCGCCGAGGCCCTGGACGTTCACGCCGAAGTTGCTGATGCGCTGGGCCAGCTCGGTCGCGAAGACCTTGGTCACCGAGGCTTCCGTGCTCATCGTGCGGCCCGTCTCCTGCATCCAGGCCGTCCGGTAGCTCAGCAGGCGGCCAACATCGTTGGCGACGAAGAGGTCGGCGAGGCGATGCTTGAGGATGCGCCCGTACGCGCCGCCGGGTCGCTCAGCCCGGACGAAGGCCGCCAGTTCATCGAGCTGGCGCTGGTTGGCGGCGATCGAGGCGACGTTCGAGCGCTCGAAATCGAGCAGGGTCATGGCGACGTACCAGCCGTTGTTCTCTTCGCCCACGCGGTTGGCGGCGGGCACGCGGACATCTTCGAAGTGGACCTGGTTGAACTCGTGGTGGCCGGCCATGTTGACGATCGGCTGAACGGTGATCCCTGGCGTCTTCATATCGACGAGGAGGAAGCTGATGCCCTTGTGCTTCGGAAGCTCGGGGTTGGTGCGGACAACCATGAAACACCAGTCGGCGTGGTGGGCGCCGGTGGTCCAGATCTTTTCGCCGTTCACGACGTAGTCATCGCCGTCGCGGACGGCTCGGGTCTGAAGGCTGGCGAGGTCGCTACCTGCGCCGGGTTCGCTGTAGCCTTGGCACCAGATGGCGTCGCCGCTCGTGATCCGGGCGAGGTGCTCGCGCTTCTGCGCTTCGGTGCCGTGGACAATGAGCGTGGGCCCGATCATCCCGACGCTGAACACGCGGCCGGCGTCGGGAGCACCGGCGTAGGCCAGCTCTTCGCTGAAGATCATCTGGTTGATGTGCTTCCAGCCGAGGCCACCGTAGGCCACGGGCCACGCGGGGGCGACCCAGCCGCGAGCGGCGAGCCCACGAAGGAAGGCCATCTGTCCGGGCCAGTCGTCCTGGCTGGTTGGCCGGGGGATGCCGTGGTAGTCCTTGAGGGCATCCTTGAGGAAGCCGCGGACCTCCGTCCGGAGCGCGTCGTGTTCGGCGGTGAACTGGAAATCCATGGCGAGACCTCGGGCCGTGGGCGGTTCCAAACAGCTTACCGCTCGGTAGGTGATTTGTGCGCGCCCGGGCGGTTGGACGCAGAGGCGCAGAGGTTCGGAGACCGAGGCCGCGCCGCCGTGCCAATGTGGACACCTCATCCGTCCACTTGTAGCGTGTATGTATGAAGACGATCGGCGCCGCGGAATTCAAGCAGAAGTGCCTCCAGATCCTTGATGAGGTGGGCCCCGAGGGCATCATGATCACGAAGCGGGGGAAGCCGGTGGCGCGTCTCATGCCCGCTCGCACCAATGACAGAGACCTGATCGGGGCGCTGGAAGGCCAGATCATTGTGGATCCCGACGATGATCTTCTGTCCACAGGAGCGTGGGTTTCCGACGAATGGGGCGACCTCAACAATGGTTAACCTCGACACCCACATACTCGTAGATGCCGTCGCCAACCGCCTGCGGCCTGACGAGCAGCGGCTCCTCGAAGGCGATTTCTGGTGTATCTCCGACATCGTCTTGTGGGAGGTCGGGAAGTTGTTCAGCGGTGGGCGGATAGGCGTCTCGCTGGATGACCAGAAGCTGATCGCGATTCTTGACCGCATCACGGTCTGGCCCGTGGATCGCGCGATTGCACGGTCCGCCAGCCGGCTCGACTTCCGCAGTGACCCGGCCGACGAGATCATCGCCGCGACGAGCATCGTCCACGGCATCCCCCTGCTCACCCGCGACACGCGCATTCTCAGTTCAACCATCGTGCCGTTGGCGCTTCGCTGACCTCTACCGGAAGCGGCTGGCTACCTCCCCCATGAAGCGGTCGTAGGCGGCAATCCGGGCGGCCCCGCGGCCAAGGGTGAAGTCCGGGACGATGATCTCATCCACCCCGGCGTCCTTGTACTCCTGGATGGTCGTGCAGATCTCTGAGGTCGTTCCGCCGATCACGGGGCGTCCCTGGGAACGAATGCGCTCGACGAAGGCGGCATCGTCTGAGTGCGCGAGGAGGGCGACGGCGGAGCGCTGGATCGCCTTCGGGTCGCGGCCGAGGTCGGCGCAATGCTGGTCGAGGATGGCCATCTTGGCCTTGAGCGTGGCCGGGTCGCCCCAGACGTTCCACTCGTCGGCGTACTTTGCCGTGATCTTCAGCGTCTTCTGTTCGCCGCCACCGCCGATGAGCAGGGGGAGGGGCTGCTGCACGGGCTTGGGGGCGAGTGGTGCGTCGGTGAGCTGGTAGTAACGCCCGGTGAAGTTCGACTTCTCGTTCGTGAAGAGCGCCTTGATCACCTGGCATGCCTCGTCGAGCCGGCGCAGGCGACCGCCGATCGTGTCGAATTCGAGGCCGTAGGCGGCGTGTTCGTTCTCCTGCCAGCCGGAGCCGAGGCCGAGGACGCAGCGGCCGTTGCTGATGACATCGACTTCGGCGGCCATCTTGGCGAGGACAGCGGGGTGGCGGTAGGTGTTCCCGGAGACCAGCGTCCCGAGACGGATCCGCTTCGTCACGGCTGCGAGCGCGGCGAGGACGGTACAGGCCTCGTGAACGGGCGGAAGCGTGTCCTCGGCGTTGGGCATGAAGTGGTCGGCGAACCAGAGGCCATCCCAGCCGGTGGCCTCGGCATGGAGGGCGAGTTCGAGGGTGGCATCCCAGGGCTGTTGGGGGCTGGGCCAGACGGAGAAACGCACGTGGGTGCTCCAAAGGAGGAAGGTGCCGCAACGATACAGGTTGGCGGGGTCGCGCGCGGAAACGGCGAGGCCCGGGCAATGCCCGGTGCCTCGCCGCAGGGGGGAGGGCCCTGTTTCAGCGCTGGCGCGGAGAACCGACCAGCGGGCGGGCCGCACGAGCGGGCCGGGTGGCACCGGCTCGCGCCTGGCGGGCACCCTCGATGCGAAGGAGCAGCAGTGCGCTCACCGTCACCCCGGCGCCAATGTAGAGCACCCGCACGGGCGAAAGCCCCGTGTCGGTCCCAGCCATGAGGCCGTGGACCAGCGCCATCGCCCAGACCACGAACGACACGTAGTGGAACTGCCGCCAGCGGCGATGCCCGATCCGCCCGCGCAGCGCGTAGCTCACGGTCACCGCCAGGGCTCCCCAGAAGGCGATGACACCCATCCCCGTCCAGAGCCGTTCGTACGGTGAATGAAAGGGCACCAGCAGGTCGAGCAGCCGGTAGCCGATGTACTCATCGAACAGCAACGACCCGGCATGTACCGCCACCAGGGCGAGCGTGAAACATGACAGGAACTGGTGTATGTCGAAGCTCAGTCCCTTGGGAAGGAGCGGCTTCGAGCTCTTCGTCGAAAGCAGCAGGCCAAGAACCACCGAGCCGGTGATGATCGCGAACGCGACCAGCCCGGCGGCTCGCGAGACGTACCAGGGCATCGCCCCGAGCGACGCCAGGCCGAGCATGGCGGAGCCAAGCAGCCCGGCGGCGAACAGGACAGCGGCCAGCGCGAACGTGCGCATCAGGAAGCCCTCGTCTTCTTAGCGTTGCGCGCCGGGGCCACTTGCGCCGCGCTCGTCGCTGTGGGAGTGGCCGCGGCGGTCGCTGTCTGCACCGCCGCCGCCCCACCTGTCCCGATAGGCGCCGTCGCCGTGGCGGCCGTGGTGGAACCGCTTTCCGAGACAGCGGTCGCCGCCTGCGCCGACGGCTCCTGGCTACGGAGGAATGCCGCCCCGGCCACTACCGCACCGATGGGGCCCACGACGAGGCCGGCCTTCAATGGGATGTTCCTGGTCGCCATCAGTCGTCGTCCTCTTCGTCACTGTCGCTATCGTCATCGTCGTCATCGTCTGACACCGCGGCCGAGACACTGAGGGCCGGGCCACCACCCCCGAGTGGCGTCGCGTCCGAGAGGGCCACGCCTGGTTCCGCTTCAGCTCCGGGCAATCCGGGGCCGAAGAGCGTGACTCCCGCTGCTACGCCGGCGAAGGCCGTGGCGCCAAGGGCGATGTTTCGGACATGCATGGGAACTCCTCCTGGACTCAAGGCCCAGTCTGCCCGGCCCGCGTTGCCTGTTCATGAGCGAAAGATTTCAACGCTCTCATGAAGTCAAGATGGCGTTATGCTCCCATAACACTGTGCACATCCTGCTCGTCGAAGATGAGGTCCGGCTCGCGGCCGCCGTGCGGCGCGCCCTGGTGGAAGATGGCCACGTCGTCGATCACGTGGCCGACGGCGCCGACGCGCTCGCCCAGGCCCTCGTCGAGGAGTACGACATCCTCCTTCTCGATGTGATGCTCCCTTCCCTGGATGGCCTGGAGATCGCCAGGCGGCTCCGCGCCAGGAACAACATGACGCCGATCCTGATGCTCACCGCCAGGGACAGCATCCCCGACCGCGTCGCCGGGCTTGCCGCCGGGGCGGACGACTACCTCGTGAAGCCTTTCGCCCTTGCCGAGCTCGCCGCCCGCATCAACGCCCTCAACCGCCGGGCCACCATGAGCACGGGCGACACCGGGATCCTCACGGTAGGTGACCTGCAACTCGATATCCGAAGTCGCGAAGCGATCCGCCAGGGCCAGCGAATCGAACTCACCTCCAGGGAGTTCTCCCTCCTCGAAACGCTCATGCGGCGGCCCGGGCAGGTCTTCACACGGTCACAGCTGCTCGATCGCGTCTGGAGTTATGACATGCTGACCGAGTCCAACGTCGTCGACATCTACATCCACTACCTGCGCAACAAGATCGACCGGGACTTCGAGCCCAAGCTCATCCGCACCGTCCGGGGCGCGGGTTACGCCCTGCGCGCCATCTGATGTTCACGCGAGCGCGCCTTCAACTCACCGCCTGGTACGCCGCCGCGTTCGCCGTCATCATGGTGGCGATCGGGATTGCCGCATACGCCGTCGTTCGCCAGGACGCCGACGACAGCATCAACAGTGAGTTACGGCTGGCGGCCGAAGACATCCTCCGTTCGACCACGGCGGGACGGCTGGCGAACCCGAGGGACGACGACCACTACGACGACCGCAGCGGGAGGGGTCGCGAGATCCGAGATGACGGCGACGCGGATGATGACGACACCCCGGCGAGCCCTGGCCAGGCGGCGTTGCCGCCGCCAGGTATCTCCAGCGATGTGTTTTACCTGAGCACGACCGCAGATGGCGCAGTCGCCCAGAACCCACGCCAGGTAGACCTGGAAGGCATTGACTTCGAGGCGCTGGCGGCCGCGGCGACGAACAACGGGCACCTGGCCGACACGAACGGCGGGAGTGGGAGCTTCCGCTTCGTGAGCCTCCCACTGGATGACACGAGCGGGCGCGTGCTTCACGTGGGACGTTCACTCGATGCCCGCAATCGCCAGCTTCGCACGCTCGCGCTCACCCTCGCCGCGGGCGGCATGGCCGGCCTCTTGCTTTCTATAGGCGGCGGATATTCGCTTGCCGGGCGAACGCTGAGGCCGATTCGCGAGTCCATGGAGCTGCAGCGCCGCTTCATCTCCGATGCCTCCCACGAACTGCGGACGCCCATCGCCACGATCAAGGCGAACAACGAACTCCTCCTCCGCCACCCCGAACAGACGATCGAGGCGAACCTGGACCAGGTCGCCGCCGTCGATGCCGAATCGGACCAGATGGCGAAGCTCGTGAACCGCCTGCTCATGCTCGCCCGCGCCGATGAGGGAAAGCTGACAGCGACGCTGGAACGCCTCGACCTCGCTACCATCGCCGGGGACGTGGTGCGGGACATGACGCCGCTGGCCGAGGCAAGGACGATCACCGTCCAGACCGGGTTCGCCCCTTCCCGCGTGGTTGCCGACTCGGGCCAGGTGCGCCAGCTCGCCGCCATCCTCATCGACAACGCCATCAAGTACACGCCGCCGGGGGGCGCCGTCGCCGTTCGGACGGGGGTAGAGGGGCGTCGCGCCTTCCTCGCGGTGACGGATTCCGGGCCCGGGATAGCGCCCGAACACCAACCCCACATCTTCGACCGCTTCTACCGGGTGGATAGCGGCCGCGCCCGCGTGGAAGGCGGTTCCGGCCTCGGCCTGGCCATCGCCCGCTCGATCACGGAACTCCACCACGGCCGGATCACCCTCACCTCCACCCTCGGTAAAGGCTCCACCTTTACGGTCCGACTCCCGATGGCCGATTGATGCAGCACCACGAAGCATTTCGGGCCATGAACACGAACATCGACCTGTTCTTCGAATCGTTGTTGCCGCCGATGGACGCCATCATCTCGATCAAGCTGCTCTTCGAACGGCAGGAAGCCTGCTTCAGCCGCTTTCGGGCGGAGAGCATGCTTTCGGCGCTCAACCGCGGCGAGACCGTGACCGACCAGCGCTTCGCCGACGCCTGCCGCCTCGCCCTCCAGGCCCACGAACTCACGTCCGGCCTCTTCAACCCGATGATCCTCCCGGCGCTCGCCGAGGCGGGCTACGATCGTTCCTTCGACGACATTTCCGAGGGAGCGCCACGAGCCCAGGCCATCCCCGACCCTCGCCTGGCGATCCGGATCGACGGCAACACCGTCACGCTCGACCACGGCTCGCTCGACCTCGGTGGCATCGTCAAAGGCTGGACGGTCGATCTCGCCATCACCCTCGTCGCCGACCGCTACCCGGATAGCTTCATCAACGCCGGGGGAGACCTTCGCTGCATCGGCTCCGAAGAGGACGCCGACGGCTGGGTGGTCGGCCTGGACGACCCCGAGGGCCATCCCGCGTGGAAAGGAGCGATGCGCGGCGCCGTCGCCACATCCTCCTCTCGCAAGCGGCGCTGGCCTGCCATAGGCGGCGGCGCGGCGGCTCACCACCTTATCGACCCGCGCACCGGCCTCCCCGCCGAAGGGTTCGACCAGGTGAGCGTATGGGCCGAACGGTGCTGGGAAGCGGAAGTTTGGGCGAAAGCAGTACTGATTGGGGGGCAGGCCGGTGTCGAAGCGGGTCACCGGGCCGGGCGCACCCTGCTCACATTCCCTCCGGCTGGCGAACTTGCCTCCGAGAGACAGCGCGAGTAGCCAACCATGCAGGCTTGCGCGCCGCCCTCATACCACGGAGGGACGACATGAAACGCAAGCAGAAACTGGCCGCCGCCGCGACCGCATCAACCGTGATGGCCAGCGCCATCGTCGGATCGCTCGTTTCGGGCGCATTCGCCGGAAACGGAAACGCCCACCAGGAAGCCGTTTCGTTGCGGCCGGCTGCCTGGGCGGCCGGGGAGGAGAACGTCTTCTCCCCGGCCGGGGCATTTGTCATCCGGGAGGACCCGCCGAGCGTTAAGCGGATCACCGTCCCTATTGCGGCGATCGCCGTAGCGAAGGAGGCCGCCGGAGCCACAGCCGCGCTGACTGAGCCTTCGCGCCCCGAATCCGTGCGAACGGTCGCGGACGAAGGACTGGCCCCGCGCACCGGCACCGCCGCCGGCCAGGTCGCGGACCCTCCGCCGGGC
>CAZQCR010000073.1:0-13069 GCA_964591745.1 uncultured Anaerolineaceae bacterium | reverse complement strand
GAGCCGGCGGTTAGGGCGGGCCTGTTCGGTCCCGGGCCGCTGACGCCGGCTGGCCTGGTGGTAGTTGAGACAACGGGCCGGAAGAGCGGCATGGTGCGGGCTACCCCGCTCCTGGCGATGCGGTTCGGCGAGGCTGTCGTGGTCGCGACCTTTCGAGGTGAGCGCTCGCACTGGGCGCGCAACATGGAAGCGGAGCCGGCGGTGGGCTACTGGTTGAGCGGCGAGCGGAACGAGGGCCGGGCCACCGTGGTGCGGGCTGCTGGCGCAGGCGTAGACGGGGGAGGAGGGGTGGAGGCGCTGGCCGCGCTCCTTCGGCCGGCGGCGGCTTTCGGCTGGACGCTGGCGATCATCGTTCCTTCCGCGGTGGCCTGAGACGCATCGCGGCGGCGAGGCCGGTGGGGACGGGGGATGCGCTATTGGCCGCGGATGTGGAGTTCGAGCTGGCCGCGGACTTTGCTGCGCGCGCGGTGGAGGAGGACGCGCTGGTTGCCGGCGGTGATGCCGAGGAGTTCGCAGACCTCTTCGGAGGTACAGCCGTCGATGTCTCGAAGTCGAATGACTTCCTGTTGTGCGGTGGGGAGGACGGCCACGGCATCGACGATGAACCGCCGCGTTTCGCCAGCGACGAGGAGGTCTTCGGGGCTGCGGCCCCATTCGGCGGGGCTCGACTTCCACTTGTCGCGGACGAAGGGGAGGCGATGAAAGCGGGACGGATCGACGGATGGGTCGTTGGCCTCCGCCTCCTCGCTCGCGAAGGCGGAGAAGGGCAGTTCACGGCGGCCATCGCGGGCACGGCGCGTGAGGGCGAGGTTGCTGACAACGCGAAAGAGCCAGGTCCGTAGCGAGGAGCGGCCTTCGAAGCGGTCGATGCCCTTGAGAAGGGCGATCCAGGCTTCCTGCACCACTTCTTCGGCGGCCGAGGGATCGGAGAGCTGGCGGGCGGCGACGCGAAGGAGGACGGCGTGATGGCGCTCCACCACCTCAATGAACGCCGCTTCTTCGCGGGCGCGAAGACGTTCCACCAGCCGCTGCTCAGCAGCATCGGGAAGAAAGGGCGCGGCCCCAGCGTTGGATCCTTCTGAAGCGTTCAACCGGGACCCGGCGATTCCAGCTTCCAATCCCGGAAGATGGAAAGGAGCGTATCGCGGGCCGCTGGATCGAGCGTGGCTGGCGTTAGTTCGCCCAGCGCGCCGATCGTCTGGCGCATCTGTTTCAGGTAACGGCGGCACGGTCCACAGCCGGAGAGGTGCCGATCGAAGCGGGCGCGATCAAGGGCGGAGAGCCTCTCTTCGAGGTACTCGGTTACGAGCTCAACCAGCTCCTTGCAACGCATGCTCGCGGTCCGCGGCATCGGCGTCCGTGCCTGCCTTTCATCGCCGCACCAGGGGGTGCGGCTGCCTTCGAAATAGTAGTCGGAGGTGAGCGAGAAACGTTACACCTGAACCGTAAGATACACAGGCCGCCCCGCCAAGAGGGCCGCCACGAAGGGGAAACAGATGGAGGACTTCGCCGGACGCGTTGCCGTTATCACGGGCGGCGCAAGCGGTATTGGGCTGGCGACAGCGAAGGCGTTGGCGAACGAGGGCATGAAGATCGTCATCGCCGATATCGAACAGGCGGCCATCGACCGGGCCCTGCCGGAGATCGAGGCGCTCGGGGTGGAAGCGCTCGGCGTCCGCACGGACGTGAGCAAGCTTGCCGATGTGGAGGCGCTGGCGGATGCGACATGGGCGCGCTTTGGCGGCTGCCATGTGCTCTTCAACAACGCTGGCGTCGCCGTCGCCGGGCCGATCGCCGAAATGAAGCATGCGGACTGGGAATGGTTGATGAATGTCAACCTCTGGGGACCGATTCACGGAGTCGAAGTCTTTGTCCCGCGGATGATCGCCCAGGATGAGGGCGGTCACGTCTTGAGCACAGCATCGTTCGCTGGCCTGGTGGCGAACGATGGCCTCGGCGTGTACTGCGTGACGAAGTACGGGGTGGTGGCGATGATGGAGTGCCTCTACCGGGAGCTGAGTCCCCACGGCATCGGCGCCTCGGTCCTCTGCCCGATGCGGGTGGAGACGAACATCAATCAGTCGGTCCGCAACCGGCCGCGGGAACTCGGCGGTGGCGAGGCGGAGCTGCCCGCGGGCAGTGGCGACGAGGAGGGGCGAGCCCAGGCCGGCCGTGTCATTTCGACCGACGACGTGGCGCCGATGATCGTCCGCGCCATTCGGGAACGGCGGCTCTACATCGTCACGCACCCGGAGAGCCGCGGCTTCATCCAGTCGCGCTTCCGGCGGATCGATCGGAGCTTTGAGGACTGACGGTCAGGAGGCGATGGTTTCCGGGAGGAGGAACGGCAGGGGCGAGCGGCCCCCCGAAGCCGATCTCCCGAAGATCTGCCAGAGTGCCAATGGCTCGGCGATGTAGTAGCCCTGGACGAACTCGACGCCGTAGGTGCGGACCAGCCGCAGGGTCGCCTGGTCCCCCACATGCTCGGCGATGGTTCGTGTGCCGTGGGCCCGGGCTGCTCCGACGAGAACCTGCACGTGCTGGCGGGCGAGCGCGTTCGTCGTCAGGTCGCGGATCAAGGAGCCATCGATCTTCACGAAATCAGCGGCGATCTCCTTCAGGTAACCGGGCCCGGCGAAGCCACCCCCGAAGTCATCGATGGTGATTCGGAAGCCGTGGGCGCGGAGCCGCCTGACGACGCTCGCGGCCCAGACGGGGTCGGCGAGGATAGCCGGCTCAGCGATTTCGAAGATGATGCCGGACGGGTCGATGGTGTGTGCGGCCGTTTCTCCCTCGATCCACTCGAGCAAGCCGGGGTCGGCGATGCTGGCCGCGGAAAGGTTGATCGCGAGACGCGTGGATTGCCCGTCGGCCCGGCAGCGCGCCGCAAGGGCGAACGCTTCGATCACCACCCAACGGTCGATCTGGGCGCTCAGGCCGATCTGTTCGGCAACGGGCAGGAACACGCCCGGTGGAATGAGTGACCCATCGTCGTCTGAGAGACGGAGGAGCAGTTCGTGGATCGTCTCGTCCCGTTCCGTTTGACGGATCTCCTGGACGTGAACGACGAAGTGGTCGTCTGCCAGGGCACGAGCGAGGCGGGTTCGCCACCCTTCCAGGACATCCGGGTCGGTGGCCTGGGCGGAGAACTCGGTGAAGGTGGCCTTCTGCTCCTTGGCGTCGTACATAGCAAAGTCCGCGTGAGCGACGAGTTCGAGGGATGTCGCGCCGTCTTCGGGGTAGAGGGCGACGCCGACGCTGGCGGTCAGCCCGACGGATTCATCGAGGACGCTGAGGCGGTAGGTGGAGATCGCATCGACGACCGAGCGAGCGAGCCGCCGCGCCGCCTCCCGGTCCACACCGGGGGCGAGAACGGCGAACTCATCGCCGCCGAGGCGGGCCACGATATCCGTATGGGCGCCAACGGTGGCGCGGATCCGGCTGGCGATGCCGGCGAGAAGGCGATCGCCGACCTGGTGCCCGAGGGTGTCGTTGATGCCCTTAAAGCCATCGAGGTCGACGAACAGGAGCGCGCCTCGAGCGCCGGCGCGCCTGGCGCTGGAGAGGTGCGACTCCAACCGCTCATCGAAGCGGCGGCGGTTGAGAAGGCCGGTGAGGGCGTCGTGGTGGGCAAGGTGCACCAGCTGCTCTTCGAATCGCTTGCGATCGCTGATATCCCGGGCGATGGCCGAGAAGAAGTCGATCGCGCCGGCGGGATTGCGGTGGGCGATGACGGCGAGCGAGACGGGCAGGGCGCCGCTGATGCCAGTCTCGAGCTCCGTCTCGCCACTCCAGGCTGCGTCGCGGGCGGCAATGGCGGCGAAGCGATCCCATCCGGGGATGCAGGCGGCCGCTCGCGGCCGGTCGCTGGGAGCCGGCGCAGCCGGGGCCCAGAGCGCTCGGGCGGCCCTGTTCATGAAGAGCACGTGGCCCTCTGGTGAGACCGTGCAGACGATATCGCTTGCCGCTTCGACGACGGCGGCGAGCTGCGATCGCTCTCGTTCGGCGGCGGCCCGCCGCTCTTCCGCTCGCCGGAGTGACCGCTCCTGGATGCGGAACGAGCCGAGCAGCGCCACCACAGGAACGAGCAGGGCCGCGACCGCGAACGGCGTGGCCGCCGGCCAGAGGGCACACACGACGGCGGCCAACGCGGCGACGACGACGGCGGTACCGTTCCGAAACGACAGCATTTGCCCGGTCTTCATGCCCTGATGCGACCCTTCCTCGTACACGTTTCGGCGTCCAATTCCCCGGGCAACAGGCTCAATCCCGCATAAGGTGAAGCTGTTTTCCGAGGTTGTCCGGAACGTGTAGCCCGTGCGACCAAGTGTTCGACGCGCGGAGGCACCTGTCAGTCGCCATTTGGTGACAGGCTGGTGACGCGTGGCTGGCGCCATCGGATTTCGTCCACCGGCTCCGAGTGGAGTTCACCAGGCGAGTGGACAACGCGTGTTGAACGGCCGCCTTCTCGTCGTCGGGCCCTATGGAGTGGCGGCGTAGAGACGGTGGCGCTGGATGTAGGCGCCGACGGCCTCGGAGATCGGTGCGGCGGTCTCGCGCCCGCCGCCGGCCAGGGCGGCTCGGGAGGCGGACGACGAATGCGCCGCCATTTCGCGTGGGATTTCGACGACGATCACCCGGGAGGCGAATGGCCGCGCGGCTGGCTGATCGAGAAAGTTTCCGATCTCTTCGGTGCCGAAGTCGTCGCGATTGACGGCGATAAGGCGGTGGGCCGCGAAGAAGCGCGTAAGTTCCGCGGCCATCGCGCCTTCGGCGTAGTAGCGGCTGTCGAAGAGCCGGATGAGCGTATCGTACCCGGCTACGAAATCGAACGCGCTCGCGGGGGCTGAAGCGACCAGGGCGGCGGCCTGATCGACGAAGCGGGCGGCGTTGCTGGTGAGGACGGCGAATCGCGCTTTTGGCGCCTCAGCGAGGAGCATACCGACGCGATGTTCGAGGGTCGCTCCGTGTACATCCTTGGCCACGTTTCGGGTCGTCAACATGGCGGCGACCGCGCCAACGTCGGAGACGGAGCGGGCAGCTTCGAGCATCGCAAAGTGCCCCAACGTGGGTGGGTTGAAGGCTGAGGGGAGGACGGCCATGCGCCCCGTCATCGGCCCGTGTCCATCGAAGCGGATGGTCCGAAAGCCGGTTGATCGGTCGAGGCGTTCGAGGTGTGCCCGGATCTCTTCGGGGCTCATCTCCCCGAGTGTAGCTCAGGCCGCCTCATCGACGTTCATCACGGCAGACCAATCAACCTGGGCGAGCTCTTCCGGGGAGAGCCACTCTCCCATGATCCGGCGGCAGAGGTAGGGCTTGGCGTCGGGGTCGTGCGTCACCAGAACCCATTCGGGCTCACTCGTGGAGGTCACGACCCGTAGCGTCCGCTCGATCTTGTCGTAAAAGATGCCCATGACACTCTCCCCACAGCCTCTCTTCAGAGTATCGACTATAGATCGATAGGCCACAGTGATTGGTGAACAAGTTCACGGATCTCGCACAATCGGTACAACGAACGGAGGAAACGCATGGCGGGGACAGGGAGGCCGATCCGGGGCGGACGCGTGCTTCGGACGGCGGGGCCGGCGGCGCTCGGTGCGCGTGTGGTGGCGCGCTGGGCGAGCACCTATCTCGGCCGCCCGGGAGGCCGGCAGGCGCGCCAGGACCGGGTGATGCTGCGCACCGCTGAGGACGTGACGCGGACGCTGGGGGAGATGAAGGGGGCGGCCATGAAGATTGGCCAGGTCCTTTCGCTGATGACCGGCGTGGTACCTCCCGAGGTGGCGGCGGGGTTGGCCGGGCTGCACGCAAACGCGCCACCGATGGTCTACGCCCTTGTCGAACGCGTCTTCAAGGAGGAGTACGGCAAGCGCCCGGACGAACTCTTTCGCCGCTTCGAACGGGAGCCGTTCGCGGCCGCATCGATCGGGCAGGTGCACCGAGCCGAGCTGCGGGAAGGCGGAATCGTGGCTGTGAAGGTGCAGTATCCCGGCGTTCGCGAGGCCATTGACGCCGACCTGGCGAACATCGGCGCGTTCCTGGGGATGGCCGGGTTGGTGGCCAAGGGGCTCGATACTGGCCCCATCGTCAACGACCTGAAGGAGGGCATCCGGGCGGAGCTGGACTATCGGCGCGAAGCCGCCTGGCAGTCGCGGTTCGGGGAGATCTTCGCCGGGCACGCCTTCGTCCGCGTGCCCCGGGTTCACCAGGAACTCTCGACCGGGCGTGTCCTCGTCCAGGAGTATCTCGCGGGGCGGCCATTCTCGGCGGCCCGGAGCTTCGACCAGCCGGGGCGGGACAGGGTCGCGGAGATCCTCTTTCGCTTCGCCTTCGGCAACTTCTACCGTCATCGGCTCTTCAATGGGGACCCACACCCGGGCAATTACCTCCTGCTTGAGGATGGGAGAATCGGCTTTGTGGACTACGGTTGCATCGCCGAGTTCCCTCCGGAGGCGGTGACACGCTTCGAGGTGCTGTTGCGCGCGCTCTTCGCGGACGACCTCCCGGGGTGGCGGACGGCGGCGGAGGAAGTTGGCATCCTGAGGCCTGGCGCGCCGTTCACAACGGAAGAGCTCTACGAACACATGCACTGGTTCTGGAAGCCGGTGTTGGGGGAGCGCGTGACCTTTACGCCGGAGCTGGCGGGGGAGATGGTCCGCCGGAACACCCAGGCAACGGGGGAGGGCGGGGCGATAAACCGCCAGCTCAACATCCCCCCGGGCATGGTCTTCCACAGCCGCATCAACCTCGGGCTCGCCGGGCTACTTGGCGGCCTGAACGCGACGGGGCCCTGGCAGGGGATCATCCGGGAGTACATTGATGGCGAACCACCCTGCACCGCGCTTGGAATGGATTCGGCGCGCACATCGAGCGGACCCTCGATTTAGACCCGCCGGGTACGACCGTTCACCAACTCTCCACTGATTCACCACCCGCGAAGTGCCGACTCTTATCGCGGGAGACACCATGGCCCGATCGGAACGCGATGTTCAGGCCCGAACGAATCGCTCGTTAGAGATCCAGGTCCTGGCCGTCCAATGCACGGTGGCTGCCGCCTATTGTCTCGGCGCCTACGCGGGGCTCTTCGCATCTTCTGGCGGCGCCCGCCTCGCGTCTGTGTCCTGGGTACTTGCGTGGCATGCCTTCCACGTTGCCTACGTTTTGCGCTATCGCGTCAAGCGGCCGATCGCCTGGGTGGAGTTCATTACGCCGATCGGCGATATCAGCTGCATAACTGCAGCCTGGCTGGCGCTTGGGAGTAGCAGTTCGTTCGCCTGGTCGGTGCATCTCCTGGCCTTCGTCGGCTATTCCCGGCGAATGGAAGGGCGCACGTACGCGCTCACGAGCGGAGTCGTGATGGTGTCCCTGATCGGTGGCGGCGCGCTTCTGCGGGCGTGGGAAGGGCGGCCCATCGCAGATAGCGATATGGCGTTGATGCTGATCATGTCGGTGGCCATGGCCCTGATGGCGAACGCCGTGGCCGGGGCCTGGCGGCGAGCGGAGGCTTCGGCCACCGCCCTGGCCGAGACCGACCCGCTGACGGGGATCGCCAATAGGCGGACGTTCCTGGACCTGGTGGAGGAGGAGACGGTCAGCGTCCAATCCGCCGGGTGCTCTGTGCTGATGCTCGACCTTGACGACTTCAAGCGCCTGAACGACGAGTGTGGGCACGTCGAGGGGGACGCCGTCCTGGTCACGGTCGCCCGGATCCTTGAGGAAAACGTGCGGCGGGGCGATCGTGTTGCCCGGTACGGCGGAGAAGAATTCGTCGTCCTGCTGCCCGCCGCCTCCCCGGGAGACGCGTGGTGCGTGGCCGACCGGCTTCGGCAGTCCATACGCGCTGGGACGCCATGTTCGGTCTCCATCGGCTGTGCCTCGTCGTTCCCGGGCGAAAGCGCCGCGTCGCTCCTGCGCCGGGCGGATGACCTGCTCTTGCTGGCGAAGCGAACGGGAAAGGACACCGTACGGACAGACGTTGACCGGGCGTCTGCCGCCTGAGGCTGTGGGTGGGGACCTTACAATCCTGGGCCGCTAATCGAACGTACCCAGGTGGGAATTCGGACTCGGTTGAGTAAGTTGGCGTGCGTTGCGATCAGCGCGGTTGGGATGGTAAGCGGCCCGCGACCGCTGGTGGTCGACTACGGGGGGGGCCGGCGGTTGTGCCCATCTGTGGTGGGCTTGCCTTAGTTCGTGCTAGGCGAGGGGGCCGAGGCGTGAGGCGATGCTTTCGGCGCTCCCGGGGAAGACTTCGCCGAAGCCGCGGAGAAGGCCGAAGCAGCCGCTAATCATCATGTCGCCGAAGGGGGCGGCGAAGTACGGACGCAGGGCGCTGGCGGCGATCCGCTGGCGCTGGGGCCCGGTGGCGGCGACGATTGGCGGCAGGCCAGGCGCCACGAGCGAGCGGCCCGGGTGACAGGCGCCGTGACCCTTGGTGTTGAAGATCGCCTCGTTTTCGAGAGTTCCCTGGCAGAGGGCGAGGGCGAAGGCCTCGATCTGCTCGACGGTGAGTTCGCCGGTGTGGTGTTCGAAGAGGCTGGCGACCTGGCGGCCGCGCAGGTGGAAGGCGAGGAGGTGCATGTTCCCGAGATTGAGAACGAGCTGCTCGGTTTCGCGGCCAACGCGCTCATCGTGAAGGGCGCCGAGAGCGGCAGCCGGGCCGGTATCCATGAAGGCGACAGGGCCTTCGCCCATCGCCCCACCAACCATCGAGCGCGCTCGCGTCAGGTAGGCGGGAAGGGCGCTGGCCTCGGAGGCGAAGGCGAGGAGGTCGTTCCGCCCGGCGACGGTTCGCTGGAGGTGTTCGAAGCGGAAGAGACGGTCGGAGACGCCGGTGGGTGCGTCACCGTGGTCGAGGCAGCCGAGGGCGAAGCCATCGAAGTCGCCGGGCTCTTCGAAGGCGGCGAGGGCGGTGCGAATGGCGGCGAGGTCGAGGTCGCGGAGGATAACGTGGGCACCGGCGATCCGGGCGGCCTCGTCGTCGGAGACGAGAACGATGCCGCGGGCCGTGACCTGGTCGAGGTCGTCGTCGAAGGTCTTGCCGGCTTCGGGGGTGGCGAAGGCTTTACCGCCGGCGGCGAGGAAGTCGCGGAGGGCCCAATCGCAGGGGCCGCCACCCTGGTTGCCGCCGGTGAGGACGAGGGCAGCACCTTCGCGCCCGGCGCGGCGGATGCGGCGGGCGGCGATCTCGGTGGCGGAGGGGAGGACCATCTTGACGTTGTTCTCGACTGGCTTGTCGGAATCGAAGAGAAGGATGTCCTGGGTGCCGGTGCCCATATCGATGGCGAGGATGCGCATGGCTCGATTGTAGCCGTGGCGCGCGGGGTGCGGCACGCGGTCCGGCGGTTGACTGGACGCAGAGGCGCAGAGATCCAGAGGTGGAAGGCCATGCCTGGCGTGGCGGCGAAGGCGCAGCGGCGATCGATGGCACGAAGGTAGGCGGCGCGGTGGGCCGCCTATTCATCTTGGTGTTTCTGCCAGCGCATCACCACGAAATTCGGCACGCGGTACCAGTCCTCGAATCGAGGATCGTCGCGGAAGCGGTCGTCCTCTGGCATTGGCTCGCGGAATGAACGCAACTCCAGGCCAACGGAGAGGAACGCGTCCATGTAAGCCGCCAGCGGCCGGTGCCAGTTGATGATCTCGATGCCAGCCCAGGAGAGTTCGACGGGCCGCTCCGAGAGGTAGTCGTCGATCGGGTAGTGCAGGCGGCGACCGCCTGCATCGCGAATCCAGCCCTTGGCCGCGCTCATGAAGCTGGTGTTAGCAACGACGAAGTTGCCACCTGGCCCCAGGACGCGTTCGGCCTCCTGAATGGCGCCACGGAAGTCGGGGATATCAACGAGAGAAAGGTAGCTGATCACGAGGTCGAACGAGCGATCCGGGAAGGGCAGCGTTTCCGCCGTCGCGCGGACGAAGGGCGAGCCCGCGGATCGCTCGCGCGCCGCGCGGAGCAACTCACGAGTGACATCAAGGCCGACCACGGATGATCCTCGCGCTTCGAGCATTCGAGCGAAACGGCCCTCGCCACATCCAAGGTCGAGGATACGGCTTCCTGCAACGCCGCCGCACTCCGCAAGCACGACACGATCGAGAAGGAGCGTGCGATTGGCGTCGCCGCGGTCGACCTGGGCGATCCAGGCGGCCGCTGATGCATCCCAGCCACCGTTCGTCAGGACGGTCATTGGCGAGCCCCGCCGCGAGGTACGGCGTGGTCGATTGTAACGACCGCCTGGTGCCCTAACAAGGGTAATAACATACTTGACTCAGTCGGGTGCATCTGCGAAAATGTCTTTGGCCAGGGAGACAGAAGCCATGAAAAACCACCCCGAGACCCTTATCGAAGCCATCCGGTACTTTTCCGACCCGGACGTTTGCCAAGAATTCATGGTCACTCTCCGCTGGGGCGACGGCCCGGTCATCTGCCCCAACTGCGGGCGAAACGATGTCCGCTACGTCTCTACCCGCCGACTTTGGGAATGCAAGGACAAGCACCCTAAGCGCCAATTCAGCGTGAAGGTCGGAACCATTTTCGAGGATTCCCCCGTGGGCCTGGACAAGTGGCTCGCGACCATATGGCTCATTGCCAACGCGAAGAACGGCGTTAGCTCCTACGAAGTCGCCCGGTCGATTGGCGTCACTCAGAAGACCGCGTGGTTCATGCTTCACCGCATCCGGCTTGCCATGCAGTCCGGAGATTTCGGCCAGATGTCCGGCCAAGTCGAAGTCGATGAAACCTTCATCGGCGGCAAAGCGCGGTTCATGCACAAGGACAAGCGGGCCGTGAAGATCACCGGCACCGGCGGTGCGGGCAAGGCGGCCGTCCTTGGCCTGTTGGAGCGCCACGGCCCGGACGGGCATAGCGTCGTTCGAGCCAAGCACGTCACCAGCCGCCGCCGCAACGTCCTCTCGCCCGAAGTCCGCAAGCACGTCGAACCCGGCTCCGAACTTTTCAGTGACGCGCTTGGCTCCTACCGCAACCTTGCGGCCGATTTCGAGCATCAGGTTATCGACCATGCTGAGAAGTACGTTGACGGCCAGATCCACACTAACGGAATTGAGAACTTTTGGAGCCTCTTGAAGCGGGCGATCAAGGGCACCTACGTGAGCGTGGAACCCTTCCACCTGTTCCGGTATCTGGACGAAGAAACCTTCCGATTCAACTCTCGCCAGTCTAATGACGCTGGCCGATTCAGCCATGTGACGGCTTCCGTCGTCGGCAAGCGGCTCACCTACGCCGAACTGACTGGACTGAGCACGAGGCAAGCGTAGAGAGGGGAGAGGCAAGCGAAATGGCAACGCAGAAGAAGACGCCGCCGGAGCCATCGGAGGAATTCCGGCGGTTCGAGCAACTGGCTCGGAAGATCGCCAACGTGCCGAAGGCGAGGGAGGCCCCAGAGACGAAGCCGGTACCGGAGTCATAACATCGCCGCCTTGTGTTCGGCCAACTGCTGCATAAACGGCCGAACGTTGTTGAACACCGCCAAGGCTTCGCGCTCGTCATAGTGGGTCCGGGCGTGGCTGACGTGGTTGCGCCAAGCGTCCTTGAACCATCGGAACTGAGCGACCGCGCCAGAGTAGAAGGTTAGGGCGGCTGACTTTTGAGGGCTGGCTGGCAACTGTTCCATCTCCCTCAAGGCCTTTTCAATCTGATCTAGCGCGTTTTTCCATTGCTCCCCGGCACCCTTGGAGAGCACCACGGAGAGCCATCCCGCTAGCTCCTGAATGCCACCTTCAAGCACACGCATGAGGTGGAAGACGGCGGCAGTCCACTCATCCAGCGCGATACAACGAGCCGCCGCTGCAATGTCCTTGGCCTGGCCTGGGAATTGTTCAGCTACTCCCTCGCCGAAGGGCGGATAAAACTGCTGGTACAGCTCCCGCCGCGATGCGGGAATCATGAGGAACCACGACTGCGAAAGATCCCGGAGGACGTTGTTGTAGACCTCCGTCACGAGCGCGTGGAAGGTGCTCCGGTCGAACGGTTCCTCTTCATCGTGAACCCGTTTCAGCAGTCGGTGGATCTGATCCTGAACGACAACGGACAGAGGGAGTTCATCGAAATGGCTTGTCCCCTCGGCGAGGTCGGCTTGGAGGGTTTGCCGCAGAGCGTCGTCGGGCCAGCCGTCGGCGAGTACCAAGGTGGCACCGGCTCGCTGTAGCGCCGCGATTGAAGCGCTGAACGCGGTTGCGTAGAACCTCATCATCTCTTCCAGGCTCCTGAGTTGATACGCCTCAGTCTCAGCGCCCCTATCTACTGAGTCAAGTAAGTTATTGCCCTAACAAGACGCCGGAAGCCTCTTGTACCTGCCCACCGGAGCCACCTGTATCCGCCGCGATGTCGTCGATGATCCGTGCTTATTCGCCGCCGGGCGGTCGGCGGTCGGCCTGTGCGTCGCCGGCCGCTCCCCCGCGGCCGCGGCCGCGATTGCGGCGGCGCGGGGCGGCGCCTTCGGCAGGTGGGGCGGCTTCGTTTGCTGGCGGGGACTGGCGCGGTGGCACCGCGGGTGGCTGTGGGGAACCGGGCGCGCGGTCGGAGCGCGTGAACGTGCGAGCCTGGCCGCCGATAGGCGCCTGGGGCGGGCCAGGCGGCCGGGAATCGAGGCGGCCCTGAGGGCGTTCTGGGCGGCGTTGGCCGCCAGCCTGTTGACCGGGCTGCGGCTGGCGCTGTCCATCTCCCCTGCCGGGGCCCCGCCCTCCGGGGCCAGCGGGTTGAGGCGGTGCGCCATCGGGTTGTGGCTGTTCGGGCCGGGGACGGCCGCCGGTCTTGCGCGGGCCTCCGCCGGGGAGCCTTCCACGGCCGACACCGGGGTTCTCGGTCGGGATGCGTTCGCCGGTAATCCAGTCGACGGCGGCGACGGGCTCTTCGATTTCGAATTCGGCCGCTTGTTCGGCGGTGAGGAGGCCCTCGGCCACGGCTTCTGCGCGGGTGAGGCTGGGGGGCGGATCGCCGACTTTGCTGGCAGGGTCCCAGCGGACGACGGTGCCGAGGTCGCGGTCGCCGACTTCGACGCGCTGGCCATCGACGATGAGGGTGACCTGGCGGCGGAGGATGTTGACGGCGATGGCGCGG
>CAZQCR010000072.1:0-13087 GCA_964591745.1 uncultured Anaerolineaceae bacterium | reverse complement strand
GGCGCCTTCCCCTACGACACGGTGCTCGACCGCCTGAAGGTCGAACTCGACGCGATCATTGAAGAGAAGAAGGCGGCGGCTCCCGCCTGATCACGACGGACGGCGCCGGGCAGGCCGGCCGCCCGGCCAGTGCGTGTATACTCCCTCCCGCCAGGGGAGGCGTCATGTCAGAGCGATTCGCGGGGAGATTCGGATTCGTCAGCGGGGGTGGGACGGGCATCGGCCTCGCCTGCGCCAGAGCCATCGTCGATGGCGGCGGACGGGTTGCGCTCGCCGGCCGTCGCGGAGATGTCGTAGAGAAGGCGGCCGCGGAGCTGGGCCCGGGGAACATCGGCGTTGTTTGCGATGTAGCCAGCGAAGAGTCGGTCGTGCGCGCGTTCGAACTGGTGAAGTCGGCCTTCGGGTCGCTCCAACTCGCCGTCAACGCCGCGGGAACGGGTGCTGTCGGCAGCGTCCTCGGCTCCACGTCTGCTGACTTCGAACGCATCCTCCAAACCAACCTCACGGGCGCCTTTAACTGCGTCCGCCAGGAAGCGAAGATGATGAAGGAGTCGGGCGGCGGAAGCATCGTGAGCATCAGCTCGATAGCCGGCAGCCACACCCATCACTGGATGACGGCCTACTGCGTCTCCAAGGCCGGCCTCAACATGCTTACGCGTTGCGCCGCCGACGACCTCGGTATGTACAACATTCGTGTCAACGCGGTCGCGCCGGGTCTCGTCCCAACGGACCTCGCTTCCGGGCTGGTCAACTCCCCGCTCGCGGTTGAGGAGTATCTCCGCCGGATGCCTGTGGAACGCCTTGGCACGACCGAGGACATCGCAAATGTAACGGCGTTCCTTCTCAGCGACGAGGCGGGGTGGGTGACGGGGCTCGTTGCCCCGGTCGATGGCGGCCACCACCTGCGGCAAGGTCCCAACCTCCTCCCGCTGTTCAAGCAGCTCGCGCCGGAAGAGGTTTAGGTCTACCGGCTGATCTGCGACATCACGTCCGCGTTCTGTTGCCCGGCCGGCGCCGCGATTTCCACGATTCGCTCGGGGACGTTGTCGTACTCGAGGCGCAAGGCCCGGCAGATCGTCGCGTGCAGTTTGTACATGGTGATGGCGTAGGTCAGTTCGAGGATCGCCTCATCCGCCAGGTGCGCCTTCACGGCCGCGAACGTCGCATCCTGTACGCGGCCGTCCTGGAGCAGCACTTCGTCCGTGTAAGCCAGGATCGCCCGCTCCTGCGCGTCGAAGACGGTCGCCGACGCCCAGGCCGGGATAGCCTCCACTTGCTCGTTCGAAATGCCAACCGCCCGCGCGGCCTTGCAATGCTGTGAGAAGACGAACTGACTCCCCGCGCCAAACCCGGCCCGCGTGAGCGCCAATTCCCGCAGCGCCGGCGGCAGGACACGTCGCTTACTGTTGAAGAGCCCAAACCCGGCCTGCGCGTGCGCCAGGACATCCGGGACGATCGCGAACACGGTCCACCAGTCCCCCGGCGTGCCCGTTGCCGTCCCGGGTTCCGCCACCGGGTCCCGGTCTCCGAACAGCCTCTGGTAGATCTCGGCTACTTCCGGTGGCGCCTCGGCGCGCGTGACCTGGCGAAGTCTTGGCATCGTTCCTCCAATGGTTCGCGCCCCAGGGAGCGCCCGTGCGGGATTGTATCCCAACGCGCTTGCGAGGGAAGCGGGTGGATTGGGGTACTGGCCTCCACAAGCGCCTCCCGACGCTGTACGCTGCGAAGAGGCGGCAGAACCCGCCCGGAGGAGTCGACGATGAAGCTTCAAGAGCGCGAAAACCCCGAATTTAAGATCAGCGGGATCAACCACCTGGCCCTCGTCTGCCGGGACATGGAAGAGACCGTGCACTTCTACCGCGACGTGCTCGGTATGCCGCTGGTGAAGACGCTCGATATGCCTGGTGACTTAGGGCAGCACTTCTTCTTCGATATCGGGAACGGCGATTGCCTCGCCTTCTTCTGGTTCCCCAAGGCGCCCGCGGCCGCCCCCGGGATCGCATCGCCCGTTGGTGCTCCTGGCCAGGGCGAATTGACCACGGCCATCGGCTCGATGAACCACGTCGCCTTCGATGTGCCAGAAGAGCTCTTCGACGAGTACTACGAGAAGCTCAAGGCGAAGGGCCTTAATCCCACGCCGATCATCAACCACGACGACAGCCCGCGCCAGGTTGCCCGTGAACTCCACCCCGGCGTCTTCGTACGGTCGGTCTACTTCATGGACCCGAATGGGATTCTCCTGGAGTTCGCGACCTGGACCCGTGTGTTCAACCAGAACGACGCCCGCACGGCGCCGGCGCGTGCCATCGGCCGAGAAGCCCAGGCGGAGAGAGTGCCCGTCACGGCCTGAGCGCGATCAGGCCGCCAGCTTGCGACGGCGCCGCGGCCGAAAGGACCACTTTCGGCCGTCCGTCGTGACCCAGAGGCCGTCGAAGCCGGGTGCTCGTAATCGATCGATCTCTTCGCGCGAAGCGGCGATTTCGCCGCCCAGCGCGAGGAGACGTTCAGCGAGGCCCGTGATATCAGGGGGCGTGGGCGGAAGCGGGTTCATACTCTTTTCTTCGGCAGGAACCGGCGGATCCTCATGGGTCAGCGCCGACGGGCTACCAGCTGACACCGTTCTTTAACATCGTCGTCGCCAGGTCGAACACCGGCCCCGGGAACTTGTGGAGATCCACCATGACCTGCTCGTAGGCCGCCATGAAGTAGTCGATCTCCTCGTTACCGATCGTGAGCGGCGGGGCGAGTTTGTGCACGTCGAGGTTGTGGCCCGCCACCTGGGTGATAATCCCGTGGTCACGCATCAGGGGGATGGAGATCATCTGGCCAAAGAGCCCACGGTTCGCCTTGTGTACCAGCTTCCAACCGGCCCTGAGCTTCAGTGATTTCGGTTCTCCGAATTCGATTCCGATCATCAGGCCTTTGCCGCGGACCTCCTTGATCAGCTCGAATCGGCGCGCCAGGGCTTCGAGGCGCGTGCGAAGCAGGTCGCCGACCTCTTCGCAATGCTCGACGACGCGCTCGCTCTGCATCACCTCGATCGTGGCCAGCGCGGCCGTCATCGCCATAGCGTTTCCGCCAAACGTACTCGTCTGGCAGACGGCGTGATTGAGGTCTTCGAAGACCTTGTCGAAGATCTTCCGCGTCGTGATCACGGCGCCGACCGGCACATAACCGCCAGACATGCCTTTCGAGACGCACATGATGTCCGGTTCCACGTCCCAGTGTTGGACGGCGAACCAGCGGCCCGTTCGCCCGAAGCCGGTCTGGATCTCATCGACGGCGAGCAGCGCCCCATGCTGGTGGAGGAGCCGCACCGCCTCTGGCAGGTAGTCGTCGCTCGGAATGCGGACACCGGCCTCGCCCTGGATCGGCTCCATCATGAGGGCCGCGACATCGCCCTTCTTCAGTTCGCGTTCCAGCGCATCGAGGTCGTTCCAGGGGATCTTCGTGACTCCCTCGATGAACGGCTCGAAGCCATCGCGCCACATGTCGTCGTCGGAAACGGAGAGGGAGCCGTAGGTCAGGCCGTGGAAACCCGACTCCATGTAGAGGATTCGCGGCTTGCGGGTCGCTTTTCGGGCGAACTTGAGGGCGACGTCGCTCGTTTCCGAGCCGCTGTTCGTGAAGAAGCAGCACTCGAGCCCGCCCGGCGTAATCTCGGCAAGCTTCTGCCCAAGGAGGCCTTCCAGCGGGCTCCCCTCCATCTGCACCATGCTCGCGCCATCGTGCTGGAGCCAATCGATGAGCGCCGCTTTCACCCTATCGTTGTTGCGGCCGACGTTGAAGACGCTGTAGCCGCCGAGGAAGTCCAGATAGCGTCTGCCTTCCTGGTCCCAGAGCCACGCCCCCTTCGCCCGCACGAAGACCTTGTCGAAGCCGATCAGTTCCAGGACGCGGGCGAAGCGATGGTTGACGTGGCGGCCGTACCGCTCGTACACGCGCGCAGGGTCTTCCTGGGCGGCGTTCGCAAAGTACATCGGCTCCTGGGCCTTCCGCGGGCGGTCTGGGCGTGTGCCGGGTTCAGGATCGCCGGAATCATCCGCCCCACTTTCGCCGGAACTGGGGATGGCGTCGTCGTCGATTCCGAGTGTCACGGTCTGTGTCATGTCTTCCCCGCCTACGCCCGCCCGGAGCGGATCGAAAGTGATGACGCAATCATACCGCCGGATTCGGATAGGCCGCTGCGCTGGTGGGATGTTCGACAGCCCGGCGCGGATCATCCGTATCTTCCGGCGACGGCGCTCCGCTATCCTGATGCTAGGCCGTCGGATTCCCGGCCGTAAGCGAAAGCGGTCCCCGTGAAATTCATTGGTAGTTTCGTTCTCACCCTGGTCGTTCTCATGGGTTTTTTTGCGGCGGAGCGAGCCTCCGCGGCGGTTTCCGTTTCGCGCGCCGAAGTGAGCGGGACGAGGCTACGTCTCGAGGGAGCGGCCCTCCCTTCCCGCGACATCACCGTGGACGGCGTCATCTTCGGACGCAGCGATGCCGCGGGCGCCTTCCGAATCGCCCGCGACCCGTTTACGCCGCCCGCCGACTGCACGGTAGACGTCAACGACGGTTCCCCGGCGGTCACCGTCGCGGTGCTCAGTGGCTGCACCGTGACCGGACCGGTCCCCCCACCACCCGCTGACACCACCGCCCCGACGGTGCCGCTCAATCTGACCGCCGTACTGAGCGGGACCACCGCGAACCTCAGCTGGACAGCGAGTACGGACAACACCGCGGTCACGGGCTATCGGATCACGCGGAACGGGGCGCTCCACACCACCGTGCTCAATACGTTCTACAACGGTACCGGCCTCGCCGCCGGCACGTACACCTACACGGTGGCAGCGGTAGATGGCGCCGGGAACGTCTCCGCCGCGTCCAACAGCGCCTCGGTCACCGTGGCGCCACCCCCGGCGACGGACACGACGGCGCCCACCGTCCCGGCCAACCTCGTCATCACTCTCCTCGGCGCCACGATCGGCCTCAGCTGGAATCCGAGTACGGACGACACGGCCGTGGCTGGCTACCGGATCAGCCGGGATGGCGCGGTCCGGGCCACGACCACCATCGACACCACCTTCCAGGACTCGGGCGTCGCTGGCGCCACCTACACGTACTCCGTAGTCGCATTCGATGCCGCTGGGAACACCTCGGGCGTTTCCAACAGCGTCACGGTCACTCTCGCGGCAGCCGAGGTGCTGGGCTTCATCACCCCCGCACGGCTTCCCGATGCGACCGTCGGGCAGGCCTACCTCGGGTACATCGTGGCGACCGACCCGCCGGGGCCGTCCACCTTCCGGTTCCGATTGGTCGCGGGCAGGGTGCCGGCCGGCACGAGCTTCACCGGGAATACCCTGCCTAACCGTCCGGAGGCGCGGGTTACCGGCACCCCCACTACGGCTGGCACATCGACGTTCACCGTCGAGGTCACCGATGGTACCGGTGCCAGGGTGCGCAGGACCTTTACCATCGTCGTGGCTGCGCAGCCTGCGCTCGCCATTCCGAGCGGCGTCAACGTTCTCGATGCCGCGATCGTTGGCCAGTCCTACAGCGGCGTTCTGCCCGTCAGCGGCGGCGGCCCGCTTCGGACCTGGACACTCGTCTCCGGGACCATTCCGCCGGGTCTGGCCCTCGGCGTCGGCGTCGTTTGGGGCATCCCCACGACCCCCGGAACCTACGTTTTCACCGCCCGCGTGACCGATAACCTCGGCGCCACGACGACCGGACAGTTTGCGATCACGGTCCAGTAGCTCCGCGGCCGGTCCGGTACCAGCCGCCGCAAACGAAAGCGCCCACCAATCGGTGGGCGCTTTCGTTTGGTCGTTGCTGTACGCCGCCTACTCCAGGTAGTCGCGGAGGCGGCGGGTGAGGTTTGGGTTTCGCAGCTTGCGCAGCGCGAGTCCCTCAATCTGGCGGATGCGCTCCCGGGTGACCCCGAACTCGCGGCCCACCTCTTCCAGGGTTCGAGCCCGGCCGTCTTCCAGGCCGAAGCGCAGCTGGATGACGCGCCGTTCCTTGGCGGTCAGGTTCGCCAACACATCGGCCAGTTCATCGCGGAGGAGGCCGTAGGCGGCGATCTGGTCGGCGTCGGCGGCCTGGCCATCCTGGATGAACTCGCCGAGCGAGGAGTCCTCTTCCTCGCCCAACGGCGTCTCCAGGGAGATGGGCTCACGCAGCATCGTCTGGATTTCGCGTACCCGTTCCGGGGTCAGCGCCGAGGTGTCCGGCTTGCCGCTATCAATAAGCGCGGCGGAGATCTCCTCGCTCGTTGGCTCGCGGCCGTACTCCTGCACCAGCCGGCGGCTGGTCCGGGTCATCCGGTTCATGGTTTCCACCATGTGCACGGGGATGCGGATAGTCCGGGCCTGGTCGGCGATGGCGCGAGAGATCGCCTGCCGAATCCACCACGTCGCGTACGTGGAGAACTTGAAGCCCTTGCGGTATTCGAACTTCTCCACGGCGCGGATGAGGCCGAGGTTGCCTTCCTGGATGAGGTCGAGGAGGGCCATATTCCGGCCGACGTAGCGCTTGGCGACAGAGACCACGAGGCGGAGGTTCGCTTCCGTCAGGCGGCGTTCGGCGCGGTCGCCGTCTCGCTTCACCGATTCGAAGTGGCGGCGCAGCCGATCTTCGAGGGCGGCGATCTTTTCGATCAGGTCGTCGACCGGCGGGAGGAGCTGGTCTTCGCCACCGGCCTCTTCGCCCATCCGCGAGACAAGGTCGCTGGTGAGAATGTGGCTGACGATGGAAAGCAGGACGATCCGCCGCTGCGCTTCTTCCCCGGTGACGCCCAGGCGAAGGCTCAGCTCGTCGCGGAAGGCTTCGTTCAGGACGCCATCCACAAGGCTACGGAAGCGGGTATCGCTAATGACGGTGGAAGGCGGTGCGTCGCGTAGGAGTTCGCCGCCTTCGGGCGTCGTCGTATCGACGTAGGCCCGGGCTTCGTCGTACACGGTGTGGATGCTGTCCCATTGGTCGAGCAGGGAAACGGCGATCCGCGAAGCGGAAGCGGGGTGGCCATAGGAAGAGACATACCCCTCTTCGATATTGCGAAGGTGGATGCTCTCCTCACGCTGGCGCGCGAGGTAGCGTTCGTCCGCGGCCGTTAGAAGGTGAACGCGGCCGATCTCCAGGAGGTAGGCGCGGATGGGGTCATCGATTCCGGCGCCTTCAGTTGCGGCCGCGGCCTCGTCTTCGAGGTCGGACGTCTCTTCGTCGGCGAGGTCGGTTGCTGTCGGCTCCGCATCCGCAGCGGCAGCCGCGGCTACCACCACAACGGGTGCGTCAACGGCCTCTTCGGGAACAGGTGTTTCGGTGATTGGTTCGAGCGCTATCGCGGCACCTCCATAGAGATGATGGGTGATCGGCCCACACTCGTACAAGGGGTACCGCCAAGGTCATGATGACGCCGGACGGCTGATGCGCATGGGCGCTGCGTCCTCGTTGCGGATTCCGAGCAAAGTGGGAGCAAGTAACGACATAATACCATGTCGCCAGCTTCTCTGGAAGAGGATCGCCGCAAGGATGTGATGTCCTGCCCGATCTTCTTCCTATAGACGATCCTGCTCCACTCGATACCAGCCCTGTTCATGGCGTACCAAAGGTCGGTAGTGGAGGCTCTGGAGCCTTCGCTTCAGCCATCAGTCGCTTGAGAACGGCGGAGGCGAGGCGGTCCGCGCCACTGAGCGAGAGATGGACGCCATCGGCGTCGCGCAGGTTCTGGAGGCCGCCGGAGTCGCCCGGCAGGAATGCGCTGTAGCGCCCGTTGGCATCGACGAACAGCGGCCACGAATCGAAGAAGAGTACGCCGGGCCGTGTGGCCGCTTCCGCCTGGAAGATCGTGTTCAGTTCCCGCATCCGATCGCTGAGGTCGGAACTTTCCATAATCGGTTGGCCTACCCAGACCACCACTCGGCCGGGCGAGGCGACGAGGTCCATGGTCGCGGCTACGCGGAGCCGGTACTCGGCCCGCCACCCTTCGCTGCCGGGCTGGTGGATGTTTCCATCGGCGGTCTTCAGCCCCTGCGAGTCGTTGGCTCCGAAGATGATCACCATAACCTCGGGCTGGTCACGGTCCGCGATCTTCTTCAGCTCCAGGGGCCAATCGAAGAAGTCGGGCCGCGTCAGGCCAGTCGCCCCGCGCGCATCCAGGTCCGGCGTGATCACGCCGCTTTCGCCGGAAAGCCGGGCCAACGCTCCGCCGAACTCGATGGCCATCGAATCGCCGCCGACCCAGAGCTTCCAGGGCCGCTCCGACGTCGGTGTCCTAAGGCGGAAGGCCGCGGGCGTTGGCGTTCCGGTGGCAATTGCCGCCGCCGTAGCTGAAGGCGTCGCCGAAGACGTGGGCACCACGATGGGAGCCCCCACGGCTTGCGTTCGGACCAGCTCGCGACCGGTGAGGTCGTCCAGCCAACTCCGGGGGCGGTTCAGGTAGAGCCTATCGCTCACCTTGTGGACGGGCTCCCAGACGCCCACCCAGAAGTCACGTTCGCTGCCGAAAGGCTTCTTCCGGGCGTCGTCGAGGAGGTGGTCGGCATTCAGGAGTGCGGCGAAGATGAGCGTGCCGCCGACAACGCCCACGATCCTGCCCGGGGGTAGCGCGAGGATCGCGGGCGCCCGCCAGAACCACGGCCGCGCGCCGATCGTCCGGGGGTGAGCGGGCGTTGCCAGGGTGGCGTCGATCATAACGGTGAGCTCGACGTGGGTTCCCTCGAGCGCTATCACCGGGACTTCGTACGGCCCGAGGACGAACTTCCGGCGGGGGCGAGGCGAGATGCGCAACCTGGGGCTCCTAGAACCGGAAGTAGATGAATGGAGCGACACCCTCGGGGCCGAGGGCGTTCACAAGGACGAGGCAGCCAGCAAGGCAGGCGGCCTGTGCGGCCGGTGTCAGCCGTGCGAACGGAAGCTGCCAGCGCAGGTTGATGCGTTGGGGCAAGAAGTGGAGCGCCAGCATTCCGGCGACGGCCATGGCAAGGAGCGGCGTGACCAGCGGAGCCTCGGCGCCCCAATCCTGGCCGAGGCCCCGGAACATATCGATCGCCAGGTCGAACGATTGGGCACGGAAGAAGACCCAGGCGGCGACGACGAGATGGAAGGTGATGGCCCAGCGAATCACATTGGCGAGCGTCAGACCCCGGGCCGATTGTTTGCCTGGGAGCAGCCCCGGAATGTAACGCTCGACAACGAGCCCCACGCCGTGAATGGCGCCCCAGGCCACGAAAGTCCAGGCGGCGCCGTGCCATAGCCCACCGAGGATCATCGTCAGTGCCAGGTTCCGGGCTGTGAACAGCCGCGACCCGCGATTGCCGCCGAGGCCGATGTAGAGGTAGTCCCGCAGCCAACGGGAGAGCGTCATGTGCCATCGCCTCCAGAAATCCTGGAGTGAGAGCGCCCGGTACGGGGCGTCGAAGTTCTGGGGGAAGCGGAAGCCCAAGAGCAACGCGCAGCCGATCGCGATATCCGTGTAGCCGCTGAAGTCAGCGAAGATCTGGATCGCGTAGGCGTACATCGCGACCAGCACCTCGAAGCCTCCATGTTCGCCGGGGACCCGAAAGACAGGATCGACGATCTGTTCGGAGAGGTAGCTGGAGATCACGACTTTCTTAAAGAGGCCCGCAATGATCAGGGAGAAGGCGAGCGTGGTGTTGATCTCCCGCGCCGCCATCGGCCGGATCAGCTGCGGCCCAAGCTCTGAGGCACGGACGATTGGCCCCGCGACAAGGTGTGCGAAGAACGACTGGAAGACCGCGAAATCGAGGAGCGATAGGGGCTTCTTGAGATCTCCGCGGTGGATATCGATGACGTAGCTGATCCCCTGGAACGTGAAGAAGGAGATGCCGACCGGTAGGATGACGTTGAGAAGCGGGAGCGGCATGCCGATCCCGAAATCGCCAAGTCCGTTGCGAACTTCCGCGGTGAAGAAGTTGTAGTACTTGAAGAAGCCGAGCAGAGCCAGGTTCGAGGCGATGGTGCTGGCAACCAGCCAGCGGCTCACGCGAGTCTTCTCACCCTCACGGAGGGCCGCGCTGACTGCCTGGCCGAAGGCCCAGTTGGCCGCCGTCGACGCGCCGAGGAGCAGGCAAAACCGGACGTCCCAATACCCGTAGAAGAAGTAGCTGGCTCCGAGCAGCAGGAGGCGCCAGCCGAGACGCCAGGGCCGCACCAGCCAATAGGCGGCCAAAACGGCTGTAAAAAAGATCGCAAAGTCAACCGTCGGGAACAGCACGTGCCCGAAGTCCTTAACCCGCCAGGCGGAATTATGGAGCGTACTTGGCGAATGCGAAAGCCCTTATGTTCGAACGGCGTGGCCTCGACCCGCCGCCGAGGTAGCCTCAGGCGTCGGTGAATGGAGCCACGGCTTCGCTCCAGGCGACGCCTGACGCGCGAAGCCGTGCTACGGCGTCTTCGCTGTAACCGAGCTCCTGGAGGATCGCGGTCGTGTGGTCGCCGGCCAGGCAGCCTGGCCCGGGCTGTTCGGGAGTGCGGCTAAAGTTCGAAAGCGTTCCCCAGCGGAGGGAATCGCCGTATCGGGCGTGCCGCACGGGCACAACGAAGCGGTTCTCCTGGACGTGCGGGTCATCCAGCCAGAACTCTCCCGGGAGAGGGCCATCGGCCCGCACGCACCCGATCCCGTTCGGCGCCAACGCCACCTCCCATTCGTCCGCTGTGCGGGCGGCCAGGACGGCGCTGAGCGCCTCGGCGAGGGGCCCGTCGTTGCTCGCCCTCGCCGTCGCGGTGGCGAAGCGTGGATCGCTGGCCAGGCCCGTCGCGCCGGCGGCGGCGGCGAACGCTTCGAACTCGCTCTGCTGGGGGAGAGCGAGGAACACCCATCCCTGACTGGCCCGGTAGAGGCGGTAGGTGGCGGACAGGCCGAGAAGATCCGGGCCTGGCGCGGGCCGTTCCGGCTTCCCGGCATAACGGATGAAATCGTCGCCGTTCGCCCAGGCGTTCGCCCCGAGCATATCGACGAAGACCTGCTGGCCGACGCCGAGCCGCTTCCGGGCGACAAGGGCGAGGAGCGCCGCCGTGGCGACGACGACGGATGTGTTCGGGTCCGGGTTCGCCTCGTTCGCCCGGAAGAGGGTGTTGGCGATGCTCCGCAGCTCCGCAACGTCGATGCTGGCCCTGGCTACGGCTGGGCCGCCGGCCTGCAAAAGCGCTCCCCCCACGGCGGCTCCGGGCACGGGGTGGGTCGATGGCCGGTGTGCCCCTGGCCCATCCGGCCCGTAGCCGTTCACGGCGAGGTAGACGATCTCCGGGCGAACGGCCTTGCACTGTTCGTAACCGATCCCGAGGCGCTCCGGCACCCCCGGGCGGTAGTTGTGGATCACGACATCCGCCCGGGCGATGAGCCGTTCGACGACCTGGCGGCCTTCCGGCGATTTCAGGTCCAGGGCGATGCTCTCTTTGGAGACGTTGGTCTTCGATGCCATGATCCCGAACATCCCGAGGCCGCGGTAGGGGTCACCGCCGACTGGTTCCACCTTGATCACGCGGGCGCCCAGGTCCCCGAGGAACGAGACGCCGAGCGGCGCCGCGATCACGGTCGCGAACTCGACGACAGTGACCCCGGCGAGCGGGCCGCCCTCCGCCTGGTGACCGATGGACCGGAGTGCGGGCACCTTCCATTGCGGCGCCTCATCCGAGCTGAACGCGGGAGCGGCAGCCTTCCCCGGCGTCGTTCGCAGCGCGGCGACGGGGCCCAGCTGCGATACCGGTCCGAGGCCGGGGACCTCCCGTTCGACGACGTGCCCGTTCATCACGAGGTCGAGGTCATCGAGCGCGTCTTGGGTGGGCCGGTAGACCGTCGCCGCCACGCCGCCGTTCTCCACGAACGTCTCCATCCATTCGGCGGCCGTGTGTTCGAGCATCCGCCGGAGCATCCGGTCCCGGAACTCTTCGCGTACGGACTCTTCCCAGCTGGCCGGCGCCCCCTCGTACCGTGGGTCTCCGTAGATATCGGCGAGGTCTACCGCCGCGACGTAGTTGTCGAAGAGGTGCTGCAGGAGGTTGCCCATTTGCAGCCACTTGCCGTCCTTCGTCGGCAACGGGTGATAGTTCAGGGTCGGGCCGCGGCCTGCGAGCATCATCGGATCGTTGGCGAAGGCCGCGCCGTTTCGCCGGAGGAGGTGCGTTCGAAGGAGCGCCAGGAGGTCATACGGGAGCATGCCCTGGAGGAGGCTGGTATCCACCACCTGGCCGAGCCCGGATGTCTCTCGTTCGTACAAGGCGGCGAGAATGCCCGTTGCGGCCGCCTGCGAGGCGGCGTGGCTGGCTACCTGCACCGCCGCGTAGGCCGGGCCTTCCCGCGCGGGCAGGCCGGCGAAGGCCTGCATCCTCCCGGACTTGGCGGCCACCAGGCCTTCGTAGGCGGGGTAGGCGGCGTAGGGCCCGTATAAACCCCACCCGGTGATTCGGCAGTAGACGAGCCGAGGGTTGAGCTTCGTCAGGCTGTCCGCGCCAAGTTCTACCTCAGTGGCGGCAAGGGGGGAGAGCGTTGTGACCAGGACATCGGCGGCGGCGGCGAGTTCTCGCACCTGTTTTCGGCCCTCGGCCGTATGCAGATCAGCGGCGATCAGCCGCTTGCCGCGGAGCCAGGCCGGCGCGTTCGGGAGCACGGCGAACGGGTCGCCTCCGGGCGGAGTGAAGCGCACAACCTCCGCGCCAAAATCGGCCAGGACCATCGTCGCAATCCCGGCGACGGGCCCGAGCGAGAGATCGAGGACCGAAACACCCTCGAGGGGAGCGGGCATCTGATCACCAGCGGTAGAGGGAGTTCCTCACCCTTTCCGGGCCGCATTGTACGGAGGTGGCCCCGCGCTGCGCATCCGGCGGGCTAACCCACGCCGCCCGTCGCGTTGAGCGAATCGAACACCAGGTCGAGTTCTTCGCCGCCGACTCCCCGGAGAACCGCCACCAGGCGTTCGATCGCCTTGTCCCCGGGCGAGCCATCGACCACGAGCGAACGCTCTATCGCCCAGCAGCCGCTGAGGACTTCCTGCAATTCAGCCTGGATACGCAGCGCGGCGGGCCTGAAGCGCGGCTCCAGGCCCGCGCCCCCCGGGCGGAGCTGCCCGCTGAGCGTGTCCAGGTG
>CAZQCR010000071.1:0-13109 GCA_964591745.1 uncultured Anaerolineaceae bacterium | reverse complement strand
GCCTTCGCGATAGGCGGCGAGAGACAGTTGTTCGGGCGGAGGGAACATCTCCATCGTGGAACGGGTCGCTGCGTCCACCTCCGCCTGCGTGGCGCCGATCGGGCCCAGGCTGAGCATGGAGTGTCTGATTGAAGCGGGGTCTCGGCCTACCACCGCGCAGTGGTCAGCGAGTATGCCCAGCTTCCTTTGATAGGCGCCCGGTGTAAGTGTTGGCGAGTTCCACTCGTCTGCGTAGCTGGCGGCCAGGCGCAGGGTACGGCGCTCGCCGCCCCCGGCGACAATGATCGGTGGCCGGCCCGCGGCCGGTTTGGGGAGCGAGTTCGCCCCGTCGAGCTGGTAGAAACGGCCGCTGAAGCTCGCCGGACCTTCCGCCCACATCAGCTTCATCACCTGGATGTACTCGTCGAGGCGGTCGAATCGCTCTCCCAGCGATCCGTAGGGCACTCCATACGCGCGGTGCTCGTCGACGCCCCAGCCCACGCCCAGGCCCATAACGAACCGTTGGCCGCTGAGGACATCGAGCTGGGCCGCCCAGCGGCCCAATTCCCAGGGCGGCCGGAACCCGACAGGGGTGACCAGTGGTCCGAAATGGATCGACTTGGTCTCGCGGGCCATGAGCGTGAACAAGAGGTACGGGTCGTAGGAGTCGAGCTGCGGGCCGACGAAGAAGTGGTCACCAAGGTAGAACGCCCGGAATCCCAGCCGCTCTGTTTCGCGCGCCGCACCGATTATCTCATCGACGCTCATTCCCCATGGGGCTGCACCCAGTGAGATCTGCATGGAAAGGCCTCCTCGTTGTTTCGGGCGGATGCTACGCGGTCTCGCTCCCCGCGTCACGGCGGCCGGGGGGCTGGATGGCGAGAAGCGGGCGGCTGGTCCATTCCCCCGTTCCCTACCCCTCGCCCGCCTGGGCGAGGATGAGCTTCGCCTTGCGCACCGAATCCGCGTCCACAACCTCCGTGCCGAGGCGGGCGACCCATCCGCCTTCGGCTTTGGCGGCGGCGTACGCCCCGAGCTGCATGCGGGCGTGTGCCAGTTCCGAGCTGGTGGGGAAGAAGGCCGCGTTTGCCGCGCCGACCGCCGAGACATCGCTGAAGGCCGCCCCGGCGAAGCCGTAGTGCGCGAGCTGCGTTAGCTCGTAGGTGTTCGACTGGATAACCGGCAGCGCGTCCGTCGCCCGGGCCGCCGCGACGACGGCTCCCCGCGCATACGCCAGCCGGGCGCCGCTCGCCTCGTCTCGCGCGCCCGTGTCCCGGGCGTAACCGGCGCTTTCGAAGACTAGCCCGCCGACTCGCGGCGCCGCGGCCGCTATCTCGACCGCGCGGACGAGGCCGCGTGCGCTATCGATCGAAGGGAAGATGCGGACTGTGCCGGGTTCGATGCCACGGGTGTATTCGAATTCGCGAAGGAGGACGGCGACATCGCGAACGTCCTGGGGCTCGACAGCGTGGGCGAAGATGACGGCCGCCAGGTCCTGCGTCACCGCCGCATCGAGGTCCGCCCGGAGCAGCTGTGTCCGAGGATGGTTGACGATTGCGACAGCGGACTTGCCGGCTTCGCGAATGCGAGCGAGGGCGCCGGGAACGCCCGCTCGCGCATCCCCCGGGGCGGCAGCATCCGCGAGCATGACAGCGACGGCGTCGGCGCTGGAGGCCAGGGCGGCGGCGAGGTGCTCTTCGCCGCCGGTGACAATAACGATGCTTCGCAAACGCATGGAAAACGTGCTCCTCAGGCGATGCCGCCGGCGATTACGCCCCGGGGCCGCAGGTGTTCGAGATGGAGATCCTGGCGCAAGGCCATGATGTTCTGGAGGTGGTCGAGTGCGTGACGGTACATCAGCTCCGCCAGCCATTCGCAGGTGAGGGGGCCCCAGCGTGTGTCGTCGCGCCAGCGCTCCCAGGAGATGTCGCTGATATCGCGGAAGATCAGAAGCTCTTCGTCCCGGATGCGCAGGATATCGGCGATGATCTCCGCGACCGGCTCGGAGGGCGTATACCGCCGGTCGTGCCATGCCGTCCGGCTGTAGTCCAGGGGGTCGAGCATTTCGTTGATGGTGGCCCAGCGGAGGAGCGGAAGGTAGACCTCTTGCTCCATGTCGCGAAGGTGCGAGAGATGCTCGTGAATCGACCACTCGCCGCGGATCGGTCCATAGGCGGCCTGCCGCGCCGTGAGGCCGCGCACCGCCCATGCGATGTCGTCAGTTGCCTGGCGGAGCCGAGAGATGAGCTCTACGCGGTAGGTTGCTGCTTCAGTCATGCCCCCGGCCCTCTCCGTGTTTCCCGGCCAAACCGGTGGTTGGAGTATAGGCGGGCGGTGGCGCGGCGGACACGCTACGGTCCTTCGCGGAAGGGAAGGTCTTTCGAAAGCTTTTCGTAGCGCCGGGTCATTCTTCCGACATCCGGGCCGGGGCCCATGGCGCCGTCCACTTCGGCGCCGAACTTCGCCTCCGCCTCGGCCACCTGGTCGGCCAGCGTAAAGTGGCGGGCGAACTTCGAAATCGCCCGGATCATCGCGGGGGCGCCGGCGCATTTACCGCACGATGGCGCCTTCACCGTCGCGTTCACACTCCGGGCGAAGACTTCGTCGCGCGTTCCGCAGGTCTCGCAGCGAAACTCGTAGAGTGGCATGAAACTGAGCGTAGCATGGCGGCCCTTACGCGTCTGACCTTACGGGATTCTCCCAATAGCGGATCTCATGAGAGATGCCCAATACTTTCCCCATGGAACGCGGTGCTGGTCCCGTAGTCTGCGCCTGGTGCGATGCTACCGTCCGTGAGGGCGAGGGCGCCGTATCGCACGGTATGTGCGCAGCGTGCATGGCCTCATTCGAACGAGAGGTCCTCGCCCTGCTTCCGCCCCGGCCCACGGGAGTGCGCCGCCGGCGAGCCCGCCATCCGGCGAGGCGGTCAGTACGGCCGGGTGGCGCTGCGCAGCTCCCGTTGCCCTTCCTCGAACAGCTCAAGCTTTCAGCCTGAGCGCCTCCGCGCCGTTACTTCTCCCCCATGTCTCCGAGGTAGTGTTCAGCGGCGATCGCCGCCGTCGCGCCGTCACCGCAGGCGGCGACGAGCTGGCGCGCCGCTAGCGTGCGCACGTCACCCGCGGCGAAGAGCCCCGGCGTTGACGTCCGCATCTCCAGGTCGACGATCGCGTGTCCCCCCGCGTCAAGTTCCGTCAGCCCCTTCAGCAGGTGGTTGTTCGGCACCTGGCCGATGAAGATGAAGATGGCGGTCACCGGCAGCTGGCTCGTTTCGCCAGTCTTTACGTTACGCAGCCGCAGCCCCGTCACCGCTTCCTTTCCTTCAATCCCTTCGACGACGGTATCCCACGTGAAGCGGAACTTCGGGTTGGCGAACACCCGCTCCTGGAGGATCTTGCTTCCCCGCAGCTGGTCCCGCCGGTGGATGAGTGTGACGGTGCGGGCATACCGGGTCACGAAGAGCCCTTCATCGAGCGCCGCATCGCCGCCGCCCACGACCGCCACATCCTGGTCCTTGAAGAAGGCGGCGTCGCACGTTGCGCACCAGCTCACGCCCTTGCCCGTTAGCTCCGTTTCGCCCGGGATCCCCAGCCGGTTGTAGGTGGCGCCGGCCGTGGCGATGACGGCGCGGGCGCTGTAGGCCTCCGTGGCGGTGCGGACGACAAAGGCGCCGTCGGCGGCGCGCTCCAGGCCGGTGACGTCTTCGTAGACGAGTTCCGCGCCGAACTTCTCCGCCTGGCGGACGAGAAGCTGCCCGAGGTCGAAGCCGTTCACGCCATCGGGGAAGCCGGGGAAGTTCTCGACCGCGTCGGTCGTGGCGATCTGGCCGCCCGTCACGGCTCGTTCGAACACAACCGTGGAACGGCGCGCGCGGGCGGTGTAGATGGCGGCGGTAAGGCCGGCTCCGCCGCCGCCGATGATGGCGATGTCGTACTGCTTCACGTGGTCTCCCGGCCGGCGAAACGCAAAGACGCAGAGTAACGGAGGAGTGAGGGCCCTTGGCCCGTCACCTCCGTTACTCTGCGCCTCTGCCTCTGAACGCGGGCCCGCTGCTAGGCGAGGGCTTCGTCGATCCGCTTCTTCAGGTCGTTCTTCGGCCGGTAGCCGACGATCGTACCCTTGAGTTCGCCGCCCTTGAAGATCAGGAGCGAAGGAATGCTGCGGATACCGAACTTCGTCGGCACCTGGGGATTCTCGTCCGTGTTCATCTTGAAGAAGTTCATCTTCCCGGCGTACTCGTCGCTCAGTTCGGCGACGACCGGGGCGACCATGCGGCAGGGGCCGCACCACGGCGCCCAGAAGTCGACGAGGACCGGGAGGTCGCTCTTGATTGCGTCGCTGTCGAAGGTGGCATCCGTGATTTCGCGGACGTTTTCTGCCATGTCCTGTAGTCTCCTTGCGCGGACGTTCTGGCCATTGACTCTGGCCGAATCCGCGTTACTCTGAGACCAAACATACCCCCGGGGGGTACCCATGTCAACACCAAAAGCCGACAAGATCAGCTTCGACGACCGCCTTTCCGACCGCCTGGCGCGCGTCGAAGGGCAGGTGCGTGCCCTGCGCAAGATGATCGAGGAGGAGCGCGCCTGTGAAGACGTGCTGAACCAGCTGCTGGCCGCGCGCTCCGGCCTGGAGAAGGCCGGCCTGATGGTCCTCGACCGCCACCTCGCTGATTGCGTGCTCGAGGACGCGAACCTCCCGGACGCGACGATGGAGCGGCTCCGCGGCGCCCTCCGCCTCTGGGGCCGCCACGCCACGGAGTAGCCCGGGCCTTCGCCCGTGCCCGCGAACCGCCGCCAAACGTTGCGACCCCGATCCGCGCTTTGCTACCATCCAACAAAGGCGGCGCTGGATGAACACCGGGAGCGTCCTGGTACTGAACCAGAACTACGAGCCTCTCAACGTCTGCAACCTGCGGCGGGCGATCATCCTTGTGCTCCGGGGCAAGGCCGAAGTGGTCGAGTCAGCGGCCCGCGCCATTGTCTCAGCGACCCAGGTGTTTACGGCTCCATCGGTCATCCGCCTCGTGCACATGGTCCGTCGGCCGCGTCCGCGGGTGCGCCTCACCCGCAAAGAGGTGTTCGCACGGGATGGCTGGGCCTGCGTGTACTGCGGCCGGCTCACGCGCGAACTGACGCTCGACCACGTGATGCCCCGGCACCGCGGCGGCCCTCACACGTGGGAGAACCTGGTGAGCGCCTGCAAGGCCTGCAACCACCGCAAGGCCGGGCGGACGCCATCCGAAGCCCACATGCAGATGGCGCGGGATCCCGCGCCGCCTCGGGTGAGCGTGTACTACCCGCTCTTCCAGTACCTCCACCAGGAGGAAGGCTGGCGGAAGTTCGTCCCCGGCTACGAACCACAACAGCTCATGGCCGCCGCCGCCGGGTAGGGAGCGCCACCCGCGGCCCGGCCGTCAGGGACACTCGGAAGTGATGTGGCCAATGGTGCGAGGATCGACGGCCCGGCTCGCGCCTGGAACTGGTAGAGTGGCGTATGGCCACAAAGGCGACCACCGATGTTGGCACGTTGATAACGCGAACGCCCGGCGTGTACAGCGGTCGGCCGTGCCTGGCGGGGACGCGCTACCCAGTGCTGGAGGTCGCTGTGCACTTCAATGATGGCGCCACCGCTGAACGGATCGCTTCCGAATACGAGCTCCCGCTCGCCCAGGTGTATGCGGCGATCGCCTGCTACCTGGCCAACAAGCCCGCCTTTGATGCTGAGTTGGAGGAAGAGCGGCGTTCGTACGAGTCCGCGCTCGGCGAGCATGTCGCGGCCCGCGCCACCGCCTGACGGATGGCGCTTCGACTGTACATGGACCAGGACTCGGCGAACGCACTTGTCGTCCAGCGTTTGCGGCTGGCTGGTTTCGATATCCTGACCTCGCTCGAAGCCGGGCGCGAACGTGCCTCCGATACCGAACAGCTGGAGTTCGCTACTGCCGAACGGCGCGCCATTTACACCGCCAACCGCAGGGACTTCGCCCAACTGCACAGGGACTGGATGACAGCGGGGCGTGACCACGCGGGCATCGTTACGCGCTCCCGCCAGCAGTTGAGCGTTGGAGATCAGGTGCGTGGTCTCACGCGCATATGCCGGAGATATGAGCCGAACACGGCGATCAACGCCTTCGAGTACCTCGAGGCCTGGCTTCGACCGGGCCACGAAACGGCGGCGCCCCGCTGAACGCTCCCGCGACGATTGTTGGCGCGCGCTATCCGCTACCCTTCGGGTCAACCCCGCCCGAGGGTGCCTGCGTGACCAGTCCATTCGTTGGTGAGCGTGCGCGCTCCGGGGCGGAACGTACCCCGGGCTCCAGCAGTTGAACGCACCCGGCTCTACCACCTCTATCCTCTTCACCACCAAGGCGCTTCGCACCTTCGGCGATGGGATGATGGCGCTCTTGCTGGCCCGCTACTTCGACCTCATCGGGATGAAGGGCTGGGAGGCAGGCCTGGTCGCCTCCAGCGCGCTGGTGGGCACATCGCTCGCGACCTTCCTTGTCGGCCGGTACACGGAGCGATTCGGGCGGCGGCGGGTCCTCATCGCCGGGGCGGTGCTCACCGCGCTTACCGGGGTGGCGTACGCGCTTTCGACGTCGTTCCCGCTCCTCCTCCTCACCGCCTTCCTGGGCACCGTGAACGCCACCTCGGGCGATGTCTCGGCCTTCCTGCCCGTCGAACAGGCGGTCATCGCCCAGGTGGCGAAGGGCCAGGAGCGGGTGAAGCTGTTCGCCCGCTTCAACATCGCCGGGTCGCTGGCGGGGGCCTTCGGGGCGCTCGCTTCGGGCCTTGCCGGGGCGGTCGCCCTCTTCCCGGGGCTGGGTGAGGCGGGCGCGACGCGCTGGATGTTCGCCAGCTACGCGCTCTTCGGGCTGGCGAGCCTGGCGTTCACGCTTCGCCTGCCACCGGATATCGAGCTGGCGGAGGGCGCGCGGCGTGGCGGCCTCGGGCCCTCACGCCGCCGCGTCCTCACCCTCTCGGCGCTCTTTGCGACAGACTCCTTCGCTGGCGGGATGATCGTTTCCAGCCTGGTCGCGCTCTTCCTTCTTCGGGAGTTCGACATGGACCCGGCGGTTACGGGCGCGGTGTTCTTTGGAGCGACGTTCTTCCAGGCGATCTCTTTCATCGTCTCCTCTCGGCTCTCCACGCGGTTTGGGCTGGTGAACACGATGGTCTTCACCCATCTGCCTTCGAATGCGTTGTTGATCGGTGTCGCTTTCGCCCCCAACGCCTGGGTCGCCGTCACCTTCCTGCTCCTGCGCTCGCTGCTTTCGCAGATGGACGTGCCTCCGCGACAGGCCCTGGTCATGTCCGTGGTGGAGCCGGATGAGCGAGCCGCGGCCGCCGCCTACACGGGCCTTACCCGGAGCCTGGCTTCGACGGCTGGCCCGTCCCTTGGCGGAGCGCTCTTCGGGGTCTGGGCTGGCGCTCCGTTCATCGCCTGTGGGGTGCTCAAGAGCGCCTACGACGGCGCCCTTTTCGTGCTCTTCCGCAGGGTGAAGCCGGGAGACGATTGAAGGCGTGTGGGCTGTCGCGCTCGTTCTCTCTACGCGGCGCCCGAAGCTACTCCGTTGCCTGATCGCAGTACGCGCCCGCGGCGATCGCCAGGTGCGTTTGGAGCAGTTCGGACCAAACGTAGAACACGGTTGACTGCTCGGAGCAAGCCGTCGCGTCGTAGATCGCGTAGCCGTTTTCGAAGTCCATGCGGTAGAGCCCATCGCCCACCGTGCGGCTTTCGCTCAAGGGGAAGCCCATGTAGTAGAGGCCATCGTGGTGCGCGCTGTCCCAGGGGTTGGTGTAGGGACCGAGAATACCACGCGACATAAATACCGGTTCGCGGCCAGGGACCACGAAGATCGCCGCTTCGCCGCCTTCGTCGGGGGCCTTCGAGAACGTTTGAATTCTCCCGGTCCGGGTCGCTCCCTCGAAGTCGATAACGGAACAGTCGTACCAGCCGGGCCGTTCCTCACCCACGCAGCCTCCTTCCCAACCGCTGCCCGGAGTCCAGAAGCGGTTCGGTGAGGCGGAGCCTGCGGTTTCCCACCCGAGGTCAGCGGCCTTCTGGGCGATGGCGGCGTCGTAAGTGAACGTTGGCGGGGCTCCATAGCCAGCCGAGAGCGTCATGGAGCGGACCTTCACGTCGCCGCTCGTTTGTCGGATAGCCTCCAGCCCTTCGATCGTTAGCGGGGCGGAGGTCAGGCTCGTCGTTGTGGTGTTGCGTTGGAAGTGGAGGTGGTCACCAAAGTCGCCCGCGTTCGTCCCGCTCGTGCCGGTAAACGTAATCTGCCGCCCCTGGGGAACGAAAACGCTCGCACCGGGGGCAGCGAGATAGCACTGGTCGGCGTGGGCGTAGAGGTCGCTATCGGCGCCATGGACGACGCGGATCACCCAGCCGAGGCCCGTGCCCGAAAGGCGCCAGTCCTCGCAGCGCGCTGTGCCTTCGCGGGCAGCCCAGACTGGTGCATGGGGCACGCTCGCGAAATCGAGGGCGTACCCCATGCTCGCACTCGTACGGTGGGAATCGAGCGGCCCGGAACCGCCATTCTCCTGGCCCTGGGTGATGGTCCATTCCTCGCCGTACGCCCATGGCCAGCGGTACTGCCCGCCGGGCGATTTCTGTTGGGCGGTGGTCGCGCCAAACGCGACCGACGCGGCCGCGGCGAAGGCGATCAGACAGACCCCGACGGGAAGCACGAAGCGGCTCATGGTCCGGCCACCTGGAGGCTTTCGATAACGCCGATGAAATCGGCGACCATGCGAGGCGCCAACGGCCGGGAAGCGCCGCCGGAAACGATGACGTACCGGCCATCGGCCAGCCGCCCCTGGTAGGAGACGGTGATCGTCGGCGTCCGGCCGCTGACCGCCTCCCAGTAGGTCAGGGTGAGTTCGGGGAAGGAAGCGGGCGCGAGGCGCAGGCTTGCGGCGACTGCACCACGCGGCTGAATGATCGTCACGGCCGGGCTGGAGGTGGAGGCCGGGTAGAGGTCTACGGTCAGCCACGCCTTCCCGCCCGCTGTGCCGCTGTGGGCCTCCAGGTCGTAGCTCGAAAGCCGGAGCGTGGCGATCTCACCTACCCCATCTATCACGACGCTGCGTGTGAGACGGGCATAGTACGTGGGCGGAATGAGGGCGGAGAGCGGGAACCCGGCGAACGCGGCTGGGACCCATCCCCGCGTTGAGACCTCCCCGGAAAGTGCCGCAAGCTGCCTCGCCAGGACTTCTCCAGGTTCAGGCGGCGGAGGCGGTTCGTCTTCGGGCGGCGCGGCGGTTTCAACCGACGCCGGGGTGGCGCGTGCCGTCGGCGTGGCGGTGGCCGATGCCGGCGGTGTTGCGGTGGCGCTTGTCGCGGATCCTGTTGGCGTCGCCAATGGCGTTGTCGAAGGCCCCGGGCTCGTCGATGGGCCGGGCGAAGCAAGCGGCGTTGGGCTCGCCGGAGGTGAAGGCGCGGTGGCGGGCGTGGGCGTTTCCGGCTCCACGGGTGTGGTCACGGGGCTGGCGGGCTCCGCCGGCGAAGTGGGTGTGAGGTCGGCGGCGGGCGTGATCCGGTGCTCCCAGAGGGTCGCGACCTGGTTTGGCCGGTGGACGAGGGCGACCGGTGCCCGTGGTGGTTCGGGCTCCTGCAGGGCGATGCTGAGGCCCGCCCCGCCGATCGCACCCGCGATCGCGGCCGATCCCGCGAGCCATGCCAGGGTTCTTCGCCGTCCCATCCTGTCCCCTCACCGCCGCGCCCGTGCGCGCATCGCTGCGCGGCACGGCCACCGCGCGTCCACCGAGTGTGGGCCTTTGACGAACCCTTGGCAACGAAAGATCCGACAAAGATTGTCTGCGAAGTGTGCGAACGCTACGCCTTCGCCCAGCGCGCCTTGATCGCGGCGACCCCTTCCGCCGGCGCCGCCCCGAAGAACCCCAGCATCTCCAGCGCGAGCGAATAGTCGAACGAGGTGAGCCCGCCGAGCCGGATCCATTGGTTCAGCGCGCGCTTGGTGAATCGCAAGGCGGGCTGCGGCCCTACCGCCAGCCGCCGAGCGATCTCCATGGACGTCGAAAGCACTTCGCCCTGCGGTACACAGCGGCTCACAAGCCCGATCCGTTCCGCTTCCCGCCCGTCGATGAAGTCGCCCGTGAGGAGGTAGTACTTCGCCTTCGCCATCCCGCAGAGAAGCGGCCAGACGATGCAGGCGTGGTCACCAGCGGCGACGCCGAGCCGGAGGTGGCCATCCGTCAGCCGCGTCTCCTCGCCGATCACGGAGATATCCGCGAGCAGCGCCACCGCCAGGCCCGCGCCCACCGCCACCCCGTTGATCGCGGAGACGATCACCTTGTCGCAGTTGACCATCGTGTAGACGAGCTGTTCGGCCTCCTTCATCAGGTCGACGATCGCCTCGAAACGGGCCTCCGCGGGGAGCGCGGCGCGGGCTTCGAGGTCGTCCAGGTCGCCCCCGGCCGAAAAGGCGCGGTCGCCCGCGCCCGTTACCACGGCGACCCGGACATCCGGGTCACGGTCGATCAGCGGCCAGACCTCCGTCAGTTCGCGGTGCAAGGTGTTGTTCGTCGCGTTCAGGGCCTCCGGGCGGTTGAGCAACACGAGGGCGACACCGTCTGTCACCGAAACGTCGAGGAACTGAAAGTGGCTGTAGTCCATGGCTCTGAACCTCCGGGAGTGACCAGCTGCCCGCCGAACTCTACGCGGCCCCGCCCGGGCGGGCGATCTGCGCGGGGAGCGGTGTAGGGACTAGAATCGGCCCTACATGAGCCACCTTTCGCGCGAAGAGACCATCGCCCACGCCCGTGCCATCGCTGGCGAACAGCCCGGGGGCACGCTGGCCACGACCCATGCGGAGGACGGCACGCCCTACGTGACCTACGTGCTCTTCCATCTCCTGGAGGATGGCCGGGTCCTCTTCGGCAGCGGCGAAGCGCCCCAGCACACCCGGAACATCGCCGCGACGCCCGAGGTTTCCTTCCTCATTGATAATCGCGAAGTCGTCCGTTCCGATTGGACACACTTCGATCGTGTGGTCATCGAGGGTTCTTCGGCGCGGGTAGATGCGAACGACGACCGCTACGAGCCGTTCCTCGCGGCCCTGGGCGAAAAGAACGCGATGGCCGCCCACTTCAGCCGGCAGGGCACGCTCTTCTGCATCGAACCGCGGCGGCTCGTCCTGATGAAGGGGCTGGAGCCACACCGCCACATCGTGGAGTTCGACGAGAACTGACCCTTCCCACTCCCCGGCCACTGCGCCACGATGGTGGCGTGGACTACGGCGAAGCGATCGACTACCTGCTTTCCTTCACGGATATGGAGCGCGGCGTCCAGCTCTCGTCGAACCCGGCCATGAGCCTGGCCTCGATGCGCTCGCTTCTTTCGCGGCTGAACGACCCGCACCTCGGACGGCCGACGGTCCACGTCACGGGTTCCAAGGGCAAGGGCACGACATCATCGATGATCGCCGGCATCCTCGGCCGGGCCGGGCACGCCACGTCTCACTTCACGAGTCCGCACCTCCACTCCTACACAGAACGCATCGCTATAGATGGGGAGAGCGTCTCGCCGGAGGAGTTCGCGGCCGCGCTTTCCGCCATCGAACGGGCAGTCGAGGACGAACGGCAAAGCGTCCACGGCAACGTCAGCACCTTCGGAATCCTGACCGCGCTCTTCTTCTGGCTGACGCGGGCACAGCTTCCGCGGATTCGCTTCCAGGTCGTCGAAGTTGGGCTGGGTGGCACCTTCGATACCACGAACGTCTTCGATGAGACGGAGGTGGTGGTGATCACGCCCGTCTCCCTGGAGCACACGGCGATCCTTGGCAACACGCCCGCGGAGATAGCCACGGACAAGGCGGGGCTGATCAAGGCGGGGACGACCTGCGTGCTGGCGCCGCAGCGAGACCCGGCGGTCATCGCGGTGGTCCGGGAGCGCTGCGAGGCCGTCGGCGCCACGATGGTCGACGTCGCCTCTTCGTACAGCACGGAGGTCGCCGAGAAGTTCGTCTACGGACAGTCGTTCGTCCTGCGTGGCCCCGGCGGCGAGCGCGAGATGCGCACCCCGATGCTGGGACGGCACCAGCTGGACAACGCCGCCACCGCTGTCGCCGCGGCCGAGGCGTTGCGGGCGCGCGGCCACGAGATCCCCGAGCAGGCGATTGTCGATGGTGTGGCCTTCACGCGGGTGTTGGGCCGGATGGAAGTGATGGGCCAGAAGCCGTTGATCGTGGCCGATGGCGCCCACAACGGTGAGAGCGCCGCCGCCCTTGCCGATACCCTGCGTGACTACTTCAGCTGGCGGAAGGCCTTCTTCGTGATCGGGACGATGCGGGACAAAGACGTTGGCGCGATGGGCTTCAAGCTGGCCCGCCTGGCGGAACTGATCGTCTGTACCGGCTTCAACAGCCCGCGGGCGATGGACCCGTTCGCGATGATCCAGGAGATCGGCTTCCTTGGCCCTCCCGCGGTGGCCGAAGAGACGGTAAGCGACGCCCTGGATACGGCGCTTTCCCACGCTGGCGAGAGCGACCTCGTCTGCGTGACGGGCTCGCTCTACGTGGTCGCGGAAGCGCGCGAGATCCTCCTGGGGGAGAGTGTAGGCGGGCGATAGCGGGGGGGCCGACGAGAAACGCCGGGCTCACTGGCCGGTCGTCCCAAATACTGGACGTGACCCGCAGTTGAATAGACACAGTAGAACAGTTGTTGTGTATCTAGGTAAATGATCCCGCTTGTTTCTTGTATTTACCAAACCTATAGTTCCGTCTCGGCGTAGATCACTCAGGCAGTACGCCTACAAGGGGGGCAGATCAAGCATGGCAAGTGAATATTGGACCCGAATTCAGGCGATGAAGGCGTCTCGAAGGCGCTTCCTCGCGGCTGGCGCCGCCACCGGTGTGGGCGCCACCGCGTTGGCGCTCGTTGGCTGCGGCGATGACGACGATGCCCCGGCGAGCACGCCGACGGGCGCTGCGACCAGCGCGACCAGCGCGGCCACGACAGCCGCCGCCACCACCGCCGCGGTAACGCGCGGCGGCACCTGGAGGTCGCCGATGGTCGGCGTCTCTTCGGGCAACCCGCCGACCCTCTATCAGTTCGAGAACCTCCCCTACCTCGCCCAGAACCCATCCCAGAACCACGACGCGC
>CAZQCR010000070.1:0-13124 GCA_964591745.1 uncultured Anaerolineaceae bacterium | reverse complement strand
GGCGGGGCTGGATTACCCGGGTGTGGGCCCGGAGCACGCCTGGCTGAAGACGAGCGAGCGCGCCGAGTACGTCGCCGTCGATGACAAGCAGGCTCTCGAAGGGTTCCAGGCGCTCACCCGGTCGGAGGGCATCATCCCGGCCCTCGAGCCATCCCACGCGATCTACCATGCGATGAAGGTGGCAGCGACCATGCGGCCGGACGAGGACCTGCTCATTGGCCTGAGCGGGCGCGGAGACAAGGACATGCACACCGTGGCGACGGCCCTGGGTGTGTCACTCTGAGCGAGGCGCCGGTCGCTTCGCCGGCGCGCCTGGCGCCGAAGGGCTGGGGACCGAAGACGGTCTTCCTCGGGATCGCGCTGGCCGTTGTCTTTCAGGTGCTGACGACCTTTGTGGCCATCGGTATCACGGAGGCGAGCGGGCACGACTTCCGGCCGCGGGACGTCGGCGACGATGTGTTCGACCGGATGGGCGAGGTGCTGCAGTGGAGCGATGAACGGCTGAAGGCGGCGGCGGACGGCGTGCCGCTGCCCGACCCGCCGGAGCTGTACGCTGACCTGACGGCGCTGAAGATCGGTTACAGCACGACGCTGGTATACGAGGTGCTGCTCTTCGCGATGACGGCGATCCTGGCCAAACAGGCCGGGTGGCATGAGCTTGTACGGACGTTCGGCCTGAACCGCTTCCGGTTCGACGACCTCTGGGTGCCGGGCCTGGCCGTCATCGCGATGTACGTGTTCACCATCGGCTACACCGTCTTCGTGGTGGAGCTTGGGCCCGAGTTCCTTCGTCCCAACCCGACGGTGGACGCGGAGGTGACACGGGAGACGATTCTGATCGTGATGACGGGCGTGCTAGCGGTGCTCGCGGCGCCGCTCACGGAGGAGCTGTTCTTCCGGGGCCTGATATTCGGGGGGCTCTTACGCTGGGGCGTATGGCCAGCGGCGGCGATCTCCTCCCTCGTCTTCGGGGCGGCCCACTTCGATCCGGGGAGCATGATCCCGTTTACGCTCATCGGCCTCACGATGTGCTGGCTGTACTGGCGGCGGGGTTGCCTGGCCGACAGCATCGCCTTCCATCTCCTCTTCAACGGCACGAGCTTCGTCATCCTGGTGCTTCAGCGATGAGGTACGCGTCCGGCGATCGTCGAATCGCCAAGGGGCAAAGATCGCCAAGAGCGCGAGGAACGAGAGTCCATACTCTGCCTTCATCAACGGACCTCGCTTCGTTTTACCGCCCACCAACCATGTCAAGGGAAGGGAACTAAGAGATGTCAGAACGACTGCGAGAACGATTTCGCCAGGGCAAGGCCGAGGGCCGCCCGCTCTTCGTCGCGTATGTGACGGCGGGGTACCCTTCGCCGGCCGATACCGTGCCCGTGCTCCTGGCCCTCGAAGCGGGCGGAGCTGACGTGATCGAAGTCGGCGTGCCATTCACCGATCCGCTGGCCGATGGCGCGACGATCCAGGCGGCGAACCAGGTGGCGCTGGCGCAGGGCGTCTCCTTCGCGCGGTGCCTGGAGTTCGTTGGGGAGGCCCGCGAACAGGGACTGAAGGCGCCGGTGTTGCTCATGGGCTACTACAACCCGATCCTCTCCTACGGCGAGGCGGCGGCGGCACGGGACGCGGCGCGGCTCGGCGTCGATGGCTTTATCGTCGTCGATCTGCCGCCCGATGAAGCGAGCGTGTTCATTTCGGAGTTGCGGTCGAACGGCCTGAGCTTCGTGCCCCTGGTGGCGCCGACGACGGAGGAGCCGCGAATGGACCTCATCGCGGCGGCCGCGGACGCGTTCCTGTACTGCGTCAGCGTGACCGGGACGACGGGCAAAGCGAATGTGGCGGTGGATACGCTACCGGCGTTCCTGGGGCGCGTGCGGAAGCACACCAGCCTGCCCCTGGCGGTAGGCTTCGGGATCACGAACCGGGGGCACGTGGAGGCGATCGGCGCGATGGCCGAGGCAGTCGTCGTCGGCTCGGCTATCATTGACGCGATCGATTCGCGAACGGCGGGCACGGCGGCGGAGGCAGTGCGCGCGTACGTCGAAGAGATGACCGGTAGTCAATAGCCGGTAGCCGGTAGCCGGCAGCCGGTAGTCAGTAACTGGTCCAGGCGCGTTCGCAGGACGCGGGACGGAGGACGAGGCACGCGGTCGGAGAGATGAGGACGTCAGTCCATGAAAACGGTGACGTAGAGCCACATCTGGCCGTTCCGTACCACCGCGACGCCGACGAGGCCAAAGCGCTCTTCCAGGATGTTGGCGCGATGGCCCGGGCTGGCCATCAGGGCGTCGAAGGCGGCCTGGACCGTGCGCCCTTCAAGATAGTTGTTGCGGGCAAGGTTCTCACCGGCGATCCGGTAGCGCACCGCCATTGCGTTGAGTTCCGTGAAGGCGGACTGGCCAGTCGGCGAGATGTGGTCGAAGTATCCCTTCTTCGCCAGGTCGTTCGCGCGCACAAGGGCCACACCGTCCAGCGCGGAGGAATGGCCGAGCATCTGGAGGCCGTGCTCGAGGCGGGCGGTGTTCATGACGTCGAAAAGCGCTGCCGCCTTTCGCGCATCGGGAGCGAGGTCGGCGGCGGGCGAGGTCGGCTCGGCTGCGTCGGCGGCGGGCGCCGCGGTCGCTGTGGTCTCCTCGCGCGCTGGCGCGGTCGCGGCTGCGCCGGAGAGCACCACGGAGACCGGTTCGCTCACAACTCCGAGCGGCGTGGTGGCCAGCACCTGGGGCGCTTCGGAGATGTCGTCGGCGGCCGATGATACAGCGGCAGAACCGGCCATCCCGGCCGTTCCGGGGAGATGGGGCATGGGCATCACCTGGAGGGCGAGACCAGCGGCGGACGAGAGACCTGCGAGCGCGAGTGTCGCCAGGAATGGACGCATCAACTTCACCTGCCAAGGGTTTCGTCAGAAGGCCCGCTAGCGACATCGGGGAACCTCCGGGTTCCGCCAGGAGAAGCGGTGGACGCTCGGCCGCCCGTTCGCGATGATGTTCCGCTACCGGGAGGTGAGACAGATGGAAACCATGCAGGGATTGCTCCGCCGCAGCCTGACTTCGATGCACAGCCTGCTCGACAAAGCCGTCGAGGACATGACAGCGGACCACTTCAACTTCCGCCCGTCGGAAGGCGGCGTGAGTGGCTTCTTCAGCCTCTGGCACTACGTCCGCACGGAGGACAACATCGTCAACTTCGTCGTCCAGCGGAAGCCGACGGTCTGGTTGGATGGCGGCTACGACGCGCACTTCGGCCTTCCCCGGAACAACCAGGGGACGGGCATGACCGAGGCCGAGGCGAACGCGGTCCAGCTGCACGACGTGCCGAAGTGGCACGCCTACCAGCAGGGCGTTTGGGCGGCGACGGACGCCTACCTCGCTTCGATGTCGCCGGAAGAGTTCGAAGCGCGGCGGGTGACGATCAAGCCGCTGGGCGAAATGACGCTCTGGGACGGGCTGTACGGCATCTGCCTGAGCCATGGCTACCGGCACGTCGGAGAGATCGAGTACGTGCGCGGCGTGCAGGGCCTGGGCGGGCTGACCATATAGGCGAGAGACGGGAGACGGGAGACGAGAGGCGAGAGTGGCCGTCGCAGCTGGAGCAACGGCTCCACGCATGGGTTTCGCCGGGAGGGCCCCGCCATGAAGAGCATGGACCACTGGCCGTTGTTCGGTCTTTCGGTGCGCACACCGCGCCTCGAACTGCGCTATGCGAGCGACGAGCTTCTCCTCGCCCTGGCTGACCGCGGCGGCGACGTGATCGCGCCTAGGACGCGACCGTTCGACGGTGATGCGTCCTTCTACGACCGAAGCCCGGCCGGCCGGCGACGATGGCTCGCGGGACAGTGGGCGGCGCGGGGGCGAACGTCTCGCGACTGGTGGGTCCTCGTCTTCGCCGTCCTAGTGGACGGCGACGCGGTTGGGACCCAGGAGATCACGGGAGCGCAGTTTCCCGAACTCGGCACGGTGGAGACCTTTTCCTGGCTCACTCGGAGCCACCAGGGGCGGGGCCTGGGACGGGAGATGCGGGAGGCCGTCCTCCACCTCGCTTTTGCTGGCCTTGGCGCCCAGCGCGCTGTGAGCGAGGCGTTCGAAGACAACGTTCCCTCGTGCCGCGTGTCCGTCGCAACGGGCTACCGGCGTGACGGGACGGTGTGGGCGCTTCGCCAGGAAGAAGCCGCGTCGATGGCCCGGTTCGTCCTGGACCGGGCCGCCTGGGAGCAACGCCGCCGGGAGGACATTGAAGTGGCCGGCCTGGAGACGTGTCTGCCGTTCCTCGGGTTGGCCGCGCCAGCCGGGCGGGACGGGGCGCACGGCGTCGAGGGACCGGCCTCGGCACCAGCGTCTTAGTTCCGGGTTTGATAAGGTGAGGGTTCCCGGCGCATCGCGAGAGCGCACCCCGCCCGGCGGTTCAGCCACCGCCCGCGGTGCATCGTGGACCTTGAACATCGCCAGCCGGAGAACCGCATGACCGCGACCGCCACCCTGCCCGCCCTCGACTTCGTCTTCCACCCGCGCTCGATCGCCATCGCTGGCGTCTCAGCGAAGGAGGGGCCGGGATTCGGCGGCGGCGGCTTCGTCAGCAGCCTGCTGGAGATCGGCTTCCGCGGCCCGATCTACCTGATCCACCCGACGGCGCCGGCCATTCGGGGAATCAAGTGCTACGCGCGGATCGCGGACATTCCGGACGAGCTGGACTACGTGATCTCCTCGGTCCCGGCACGCTTCGTCCCGGGCCTTCTGGAGGACTGCATCACGAAGGGCGTGCAGGTCCTCCACCTCTTCACCGCAGGGTTCACGGAGACCGGGGACGCCGAACGGGCGAAGATGGAGCAGGCGGTCATCGCGCGGGCGAAGGAAGCGGGCATCCGGCTGATCGGCCCGAACTGTATGGGCCTCTACGTGCCGGCCGCGCGCCTGGCGATGATGGGCGGCCAGCTGCCCGAGGCCGGCCCCGTGGGTATGGTCTCGCAGTCCGGCATGAACGCGGGCGAGTTCGTACGCTACGCAACCCCACGCGGTATCCGCTGTTCGAAGGTGATCAGCTTCGGCAACGGCGCGGACCTGAAGGCCGCCGACTTCCTGGATTACCTGGCGGATGACGCCGAGACGGAGATCATCGTCGCCTACCTGGAGGGGATCCAGGATGGGCCCCGGCTCGCCCAGGCGATCCGCAAGGCGGGCGCGGCCAAGCCGCTGGCCATCCTGAAGAGCGGACGGACGGAAGCGGGCAGCCGGGCGGCGAACTCGCACACCGCCAGCCTCGCCGGCTCGCTCCAGATCTTCGACGCGCTCTGCCGGCAGGCGGGAGCGTTGCGGGTAGAGAGCCTTGAGGAGCTGGTCGATGTGGCGGTCACGTTCCGCTTCGTCAAGAAGCTGGCGGGTCCGAACGTCGTCGTCGTCGGTGGCGGTGGCGGGGCGAGCGTGCTCGCCGCGGACGACCTGAACGCGGCCGGGCTGCTGCTCCCAGCGATCCTCCCGGAAGCGACCGAGGCCCTCGCGAAGATCACGCAGGAGGCGGGAACGAGCATTCGCAATCCGATCGACACGATGTCGATGTGGCAGCCCGGCGGGTTCGAAGGCACGCTCCGGCCCGTACTCGCATCGCCAAACGTCGATGTCGTGTTGCACCACACGAGCTTCGGCATGGGCCCGGGCATGCGCTTCGGGAACGAACGGGACCGTTCGAAGCAGAACGCCGAGTGGCTGGGCAAGCTGCAGCGGGAGTACGGCAAGCCGATCGTCGTCGCCATCCGCGATTCGACGACGCCCGAAGGCTTCGAACGTTCCCTGGAGTTCCAGGAGTTCTGCTGGCAGAACGAGGTAGCCACCTACCCGAGCATCGCCCGGGCTGGCGCCGCCCTTGCCCGGCTGCTCCAGTGGCAGCGGATGCGGGAATGAGTCGATGAGCAATGAGCGATGAGGGCGCGGACACACTAAGGCGGACGAACGGGTGAGGGTCGAGACTGGCTCAGGCCCGGCCACCCACGAGCCGCTTAACGCCGGCCGAACTGACGCTCGATAAGCTCTGTGCCGACGTGAACGAGGGTAGGGCGGCCATGGGGACAGGTTCGAGGGCTCGCGGTCTGCTCCAGGTCCTCCACCAGGCGGCGCATCTCATCGAGGGTCATCGCCATGCCCGCGCGGACGCTTGCGTGGCAGGCGACTGTTGCCGCCGCCCGGCCGAAGGGGTCGGCGACACGGCGGTCGCTGGCGAGCTGTTCGAGGAGTGCGCGGAGCCGCGGCTCCAGTGGGCCATCGGTGATGGCGGGCGGAACCGTGCGGATGAGGCAGGCGCCATCGCCGAAAGCCTCAATGGAGAGGCCCAGCGCTTCGAGATGGGCCCGATGCTCTTCCACGGTCGAGGCAAGGACGGGATCGAGCTCGATCAAGACCGGCTCCAGGAGCGGCTGTCTCACAGGCTCGGCGTCGCTGCGGGCCAGTAAACGATCGTAGACAACGCGCTCGTGGGCGGCGTGCTGGTCGATCAAGTACATGCCATCCGGGCCCTCGGCGACGACGTAGGTCGAGGCCATCTGGCCGACGACCCGGAGAAGTGGGAGCACCTCGCGCTGGGTGCCTGCCCAGGCAGGCCGGTCGGCCGGGGCCTCCCCCGGCGCGCCGGGGCGCTGGCCGAGAGCGAGCGCGCCCTGGAGCGGCGCCGGTGGCTGCAGGGCCGTGGCCGGATCGAGGCGCGCACGCAGCGACGGTTCGGGGAAAACTGACGGGGCGGCGACAGTCGCGGAGCCGGGGGGCGGCCGCGGAAGCCACGAGACCGGGACGGACTGTTCGAGCGCGCCGGAGACGGCGTGGCGGACAGCCCGGCCAACAGCGCGGTCGTCGCGGAAGCGGACTTCGGCTTTCGCGGGATGGACGTTCACATCCACGTCCTCATCCGCGAGGGTGAGCGCCAGCGCGGCGAAGGGATGGCGGCCCACGGGAAGCTGCGACTGGTAAGCATCGACCACGGCGAAGACGAGTGAGCGGCTCTGCACCCAGCGGCCGTTGACGAAGACGGAGATGGCGGCGCGATTACCGCGATGGAGGGACGGCGGCCCGGCGAGGCCGGCAACGCGCACGCCTTCCTCTTCGTGGTCGACATCGAGCATGCGGGCTGCCGTATCGGCGCCGTAGATGGCGGCGAAGGCGTGGCGCAGGTCACCGTCGCCGGGCGTACGCAAGACGCTTCTCCCGGCCGAAGCGAGCGAGAAGGCGATCCCGGGGTAGGCAAGGGCGTAGTGCGACACCAGCACAGAGACCTGGCGAGACTCGGCGGCGGGCCCGGCCAGGAACTTTCGGCGCGCGGGGAGACGGGCGAAGAGGTCTCGCACGGCGAAGGTAGTGCCCACAGGGACGGGCCGGGCAGAGCGCCGGACGACCACGGAATCGACGAAGAGCGCGTGAACACCGACGGGCTCGGAAGCCGCGCGCGTCGTGATCTCGACATCGCCGGCGGCGGCGATGGAGGGGAGCGCTTCCCCGCGAAATCCCAGGGTGTGCACGTGGCCAAGGTCTGCCAGGCCGCTGATTTTGCTCGTCGCGTGCCGCTCGAAGGCGAGCTCGACCTGCTCAGGGGCGATGCCGCGGCCGTCGTCGGCGATGCGAATGAGGGCGACGCCGCCGTCTTCGATCTCGACGGAAACGCGAGTCGCGCCGGCGTCGATGGCGTTATCGAGCAGCTCGCGGACCACGGAGACGGGCCGCTCGATGACTTCGCCCGCTGCGATCCGGGCGGCGACCGCCGCGGGCAGGACCTGGATGGCGCGCCTTCGCGAGGACTCTTCTTGGGACGCGCTCACGTCGAGGCCTTCGCCTTCAGGAGCGCCCGCAGCTCGTACAGCTTCTGGATCGCCTCAATCGGCGTCAGGCCGTCCGGGTCGATCGCCTTGAGGGCTTCCTCGACGGCCGATGGTGGGGGCGCAAAGAGCGCGGGCTGGAAGGGTGAAGGACCGCCGCCGGGTGTGGACGCCCGCCCACCGCGGCGGCGATCCGGGCCCTCGGCCTCCATCTCGGCGAGAAGGTGCTCCGCCCGGCCGACAACGGCCGGGGGCAGGCCGGCGAGGCGGGCCACGTGGATCCCATAGGAACGGTCGCTGGGGCCGGGCACGATGCGGTGTTCGAAGACGACCTCCGAGCCCTCTTCGTGGACGGCGACATGGCCGTTACGGACGCGGGGAAGCACATCGGCCAGCGTTGTGAGCTCGTGGTAGTGGGTGGCGAAGAGCGTTCGCGCCGCCACCTCCTTGCGGTTGTGGAGGAACTCGACGACGGCGCGGGCGATCGCCATGCCGTCGAAGGTGCTGGTTCCACGGCCCACTTCGTCGAGGACGACGAGCGAGCGGGGCGTGGCCTGATGGAGGATCTGGGCGGTCTCCACCATCTCCACCATGAAGGTGGATTGGCCGGCGGCGAGGTCGTCCTGAGCGCCGATGCGCGTGAAGATCCGGTCGAAGAGGGGGAGCCGGGCCTGCTGGGCGGGAACGAACGAGCCCGCCTGGGCCATCAGGGCGATGAGGGCGACCTGGCGGAGGAACGTGGACTTTCCGCTCATATTCGGGCCCGTGAGGATCAGCACCTGGCAGTCGTCGTCCAGCAGGCAATCATTCGGGACGAACTGGCCTGGCCCGAGGGAGGCCTCGACGACCGGGTGACGGCCTGCCGTGATCGCCAGCGCTGTGCCCTCGACGAACTCAGGGCGGCTGTAGTCGCGTTCGAGAGCGACCTCGCCTAGGCCGAGGAGAAGGTCGATGGTGGCGACCGCTTCGGCGACGGCCTGAAGCTGAGCGAGGCCCGCGGCCAACGTCTCGACGAGCTGGGCGAAGGCTTGCTTCTCCAGCTCGACGAGGCGGTCGCGAGCGCCGACGAGGCGCGATTCGTACTCCTTCAGCTCCTCGGTCACGTAGCGCTCCGCGCCGACGAGCGTCTGCCTGCGCTGGAAGTGATCCGGCACGAGATGGGTATTGGCGGACGAGACTTCGATGTAGTAGCCAAAGACCCGGTTGTGGCCGACCTTCAGCGACTTGATCCCGCTGCGTTCCCGCTCCAGCCGTTCGAGGCCTAGGAGGAAACCGCGGGCATCCCGGGTCATCTCGCGGAGAGAATCGATCTCCGGCGTGAAGCCGGCGCGGATGACGCCGCCCTCGTCGAAGGTGGGCGGCGGGTCGTCATCGAGCGCGCCATCAAGCGTGGCGAGCGCCTCGGCGGCGCCGGCAAGGTCCCGCAGTGCCGAGCCGAGGAGTGCCGGAAGTTCGGCGCGCACGAGGATCGCGCCGAGGTCGAACGTCGCGCGAAGACCGGTGCGGAGGCCGTGGAGGTCCCGCGGGGTAGCGGAGCGCGCTCCGACCTTCCCGAGGATGCGCGCGACATCGGGAATGCCGCGGATGACGGCGTGGGCCTGCTCGCGCTCTATCGGGTGCGCTTTCGCCCAGCCCACCGCGTCATGGCGCGCGGCCAGCGCCACAGGGTCCCTGAGGGGACGGGTGAGCCATGCGCGGAGCAGCCGTGCCCCCATTGCCGAGCGGCAGCGGTCTAGCACGGTGAGCAGCCCCGGGCGGCTGAAGACGTCGAGGTTGCGGAGGGTTCGCTGATCGACCGTGAGGAGCCCTTCGGCGGGCAGCCGCCGGACGCGCTGGAGCGCGCCGAGCGAGGCCGCATAGGTCTCGCCCAGGTAGATGAGGAGGTGGGCGAGAGCGGCGGCCTCGGCACTGCTGGCTACGAGGTTCGCACGGGCGTGGTCGCCAAACTGCTGAGCCAGCCGGGCTTCCGCCAGCTGGTCGCCAAGCATCGGCCGCCGGCGAATGGATGGTACGAGGGAAGCCGGGAGATCGAGTTCGTCCTCGACCAGGACCTCGACCGCGCCGCTGCGGAGGAGCTCGGCCAGCGCCTCGGAGCCGGAGGCCAGACGTACCTCACCGGTGGTGATGTCGGCCAGCGCCGTGGCGGCCTCGCCGCGCCGGGTCACGTAGGCCGCCAGGTAGTTCGGAGCGGCCGGGTCCAGTGAGTTCTCGGAGGTTATCGTGCCGGAGGTGACGACGCGGACGACATCGCGCGGGACGATGCCCTTTACGTCTGCCGGGTCCGCGAGCTGTTCGCAGATGGCGACGCGGTAGCCGCGGGCCACCAGCTTCGCGACGTGCCCATCGATGCTGTGGTATGGGACGCCAGCGAGAGGCACGCGGAGGTCCTTGCCCATCGGCTTGGAGGTGAGGGTGATCTGGAGCTCCTGGGCGACGAGCTTCGCATCGTCATCGAACGTCTCGTAGAAGTCGCCCAGGCGGAAAAAGAGGATGGTGTCCTGGTAGCGCTCTTTGAGTTCGAGGTACTGGCGGCGAATGGGTGTGGACACGGGGCGATTGTAGACGAGAGACGAGAGACGGGAGACGCGCGGCTACGCTGGCTTCGGGTCGTCCGGGTGGGGTGGGCCGAAGCGGGCACGGTCGAATTCCTCGATGATCCGGCAGATGTCGGAGACTACGCGTCGAATCTCGGAGAGATCACTCGGGAGGACGTGCGGAGCCAGGAGCTCCAGAAGCGGCCCGGTATCGACGGACAACTCCCGCACTAGCCGCGCCACGTCGGTCTCGTACACCCTCACGCGGTCGAATTGCCCCTGGCGATAGAGCGAAGGGAGCGCGTAGAGCTTCATAAGGACGATCCCTTCGGGCGTCGCGCAGGGAATCGTGTGGTCCCGGAATCTGCTGCTCACGGCGAAGCGATCACGAACCAACTGAAAGACGGGGTTCTGAGTCAGCAGAACATCGACCACCACGCCGTGGAAGCTGGTACGGACGAAATCGCTGTCACGGGAGAGGATGGTCAGTTCGGGAAGGCGATCGAGGTCCCCGGGCGACATCACGAGGTCGATGTCGATCGTGTTCCGCCCACCGACCCACTGGAGAACCGCGAGGCCGCCCACGAGGACAAAGTCGATTCCCCGTTCTTCGAGGAGCGTCAACAATGCCTCGGCCGGCCCGCGCACATCGTCCTCGTAGGGGGCGTGCTCTCCGGCCAGCCAGCGCAGCGTGCCGACCCGCGCTTCATCGAGGACACGGGGGATGTCGACGTTGCGGCCTTCGGGGGCGGTGGATGTCACAGGGCTAGTTTACCACGCGGGCATGGCACAGCCGGGGGCTCGATGTGCCATGTGCTGGGCTTCAGGCGCCGCCGGCGGCCGAGGCGGCCGTGTAGCCGGCCTGGCGGGGACGGGTGCGCACCTCGATCGCGTTCGGGGCGACCTCTTTGCAGGCGTCGCAAAGGACGCAGAGCCGGTCATCGACCTGGAACTGGCCACCGTCCTCGTAGATCGCCGCCGTCGGGCAGATGGCGACGGCCTTCGGCAGGTCTTCATCGCCCTGGGAGCGAACGCGGTACTCGATGAAGCCGGGAAGTGAGCCGGACGGGTCGACCTTGTCGATGATCAGCGAGTCGAACTCGGCGCGGAAGCTCTTGAGGGCCGTCTTGATGGCCGTTGGCGAAAGCTGGCCGTGCTGGCAGTTCGACCAGACGAGCGTGCGGACGATGTCCTCAAGCTTGGCGATATCGGTTTCGCGGCCGCCGCCCATGGAGATCCGCCGGAGGATCTCGACTGCGCGTTGGTTGCCGCCATGACAGGTGGTGCAGCGCCCACAGGATTCGTCCTCACAGAAGCCGGTCATCCAGAGGGCGAGGTCGAGCGCGCTGGTGCGCATATCGAAGAACATGATGCCGCCGCCGCCGAGGAACATACCGCGTTCGCGGTAGGGGGCGAGCTGGAGGGGGAGGTCGATATCGCTGGCGGGGAGGATGCCGGAAAGCGGCCCGCCCGGCTGGAAGCCCTTGAGCGTGAGGCCCGGGTGGAGGCCGCCGCCGTACTGCTCCAGCATCTGGCGCATGGTGCCGGAGCCGAAGGGGATTTCGATCGTCCCGATCCAGTTGAGCACGCCGGAAAGCGAGAACATCTTCGTGCCTTTTTCGGGCTGTGCTTCGGGGTTGAGGTTGCACCACCAGGCGGCGCCGTTACGCAGGATAAGCGGCGCGTTGGCGTACGATTCGACGTTGTTGACGTTCGTCGGCTTGTTCCAGAGGCCGGACTGCGCGGGGAACGGCGGCTTAATCCGGGGCATGCCACGGAAGCCGTCGATCGAGTTGATCAGGCCGGTTTCATCGCCGCAGACGTAGCTGCCGGCCCCACGGAAGATGATGACGTCGAAGTCCCAGCCCAGGCCGAGGATGTCTGTTCCGAGGAGGCCGCGGTCCTTGGCGTCGGCGACCGCCTTCTCCATCCGGGCGATGGCGAGCGGGTACTCGTAGCGGATGTAGACGTAGGCCTCGCGGGCGCCGGAGGCGCGGGCGGCGATCATCAGGCCTTCGATGATCAGGTGGGGGTCGCCTTCGAGAAGGGTGCGGTTCACCCAGGCGCCGGGGTCGCCTTCGTCGGCGTTGCAGACGAGGTACTTGGGCGAGGCGGTGGCGGTTCGCAGGAAGTCCCACTTCCGGCCGACGGGGAAGTTTGCGCCGCCCCGGCCGCCGACGCCGCTGGCGAGCATCTCGGCCACGATCTGCTCGTCCGTGATATCGAGTGCCTTCCCGAGGCCTTCGTAGCCGCCACGGGCGAGGTAGTCATCGATGTTCTCAGGATCCATGAGCCCCAGGTTCGCCATGAGGCGGCGGACCTGGCCCTTCATGAAGGGATGGTCGGCGAGGAGAGGGACCTCGTCGGTGGCGGTGCCTTCGACGACGCCGATAGCCAGCTCGGACATGTCACGGCCTTCGACGACGACACGCTGGAGGAATTCGGGGACACGGTCCGCCGTCACGTTGCCGTAGAGGACTGTGCGGGCGCCGGCGGCAGAGCGCACGGCGACGGTTGGCTCCATCCAGCAGAAGCCCCAGGAGCCGGCGATCCCCACTTCGATGTTGAGGCGGTGCTGGGAGACGATCTCGCGGATGGCGGCGAGCGTCTGTTCGGCGCCGCGGGAGAGCGACGACGTATCGTGAACGACGGTGACGTGGACCTTGCCATCGTGCTGGCGGTCGTACCGTGCGCGCTTTGCGGCATCGATCATGGCCTGGAGGGTGTCGTTCATTCGCTGGCCTTCACTCCCCGGGCGAGTTCGATGGCGGAGGCGACGGTGAGCGGTCCAACGACCTGGCCGT
>CAZQCR010000069.1:0-13205 GCA_964591745.1 uncultured Anaerolineaceae bacterium | reverse complement strand
TCTACGCCCCGGATTGGAAGGCCGCCCTCGGGCACCTCGTGCCAATCTGGGTCGGCAGCGGGGCGGGCGCGTTCGAAGTACTCCTCATCGGCGTACTGGGCCAGCGGATCATGTGAGAGAGCGGTGTGTGCGAAGGGCTGCTCCGCTTCCGGCGCGTCCCAGGCGTCCGTGCGGCCTTCGATGTCCGCGACCGCCTGCGGGGCCTCGAAGGGCGGGGCCGGCTCGTCCGTGACGAACCACGGCGCCGCTTCTTCCACGACGGCGACGTCCCGCCGCGGTTCCTCCGCGCCGCCGAACCCGAAGAGGCCACGTGACGGGGGTACTTCGTCCTCGCCAAATCCGAACAGCCCGTTCCCCGCCGTGGTCGGCGCCTGGCCGTCTGGGCGCTGGCGTGGATAACCGAAGACATCGACGTCTCCGTCTTCTTCAACGGTGGCCGCCGGCGCTGGCTCGTCGCCATCCCAGCCGGGCACGAAGTCCTGGCGGTCGCCGGGCGCGGCGTCCCAGCCGCTGTCCGGCGGCGGCGGCGGGAGCGGAGCAGCCAAGACGCGGCGAAGCGGGATAGGCTTCGGGCTGCTGGCCTCGTCCTCCAGGTCGTAGAGTGGGCGAACTGGCGCCAGCCGGTCTCCCGGCTTGTTCTGAGCCCAGGCTGCCATCGCCGCGACGAAGGACCCGCCCTCCTCGCCCTGCTCGCGGCCGTCCCGCTCGCGATGGTCCTGGCCAAACGGGTTCAGCGGTTCGTCATCTGATGGGGATGTGTGCACAGCGTCCTCCGCAATCTCCGCCGCCGGCTCGGGCAAGCGCTCCCCGGCCTCCACGATGTAGGCCACGATCGCGCCGGGCCGCGCGGGCCCGCTCTCCACCTGGAGGCGCAACACGCCGGCGCCCTCCGCCTCCACGTCGAACGCGACGAAGTCGCTCTCGAGCCGGTAGACCGGATCGCCCTGTTCCACCGTTGAACCATCGGGCCGATACCACTCGGCGATGATCCCGTCCTTCATTCCCAGGCCCAGCCTGGGGACCGTGACTTCGACAGCCATTGAACTGCTCCCCGTGCATCGCGCGCGAAAAGCGCGATGGTCTCAGAGATAGAGACGGCAGAGCGGGTGCGTTTGCTCAGAGGCGCGGACGAAAATGAACCTCAATGGGGCAACTACCGGGCTTTCAGCGCGATGAATTTCGCCTTGACGTTGGGCGGCCCGACCCGACTGATCGTACGGCGAAGCGTACATAAAGAAGCATGAAGATTTCGTTTCCCAAATGGGAAACATTGCGTCGGCCAGAACACATAAGGTATTGTCCCACTGGTCGGCCGTCACACTTGAAGGTACGGTCGCTAAGGGTCCGTCTACGACGAAGGAGCCGCTTCATGTACATGATGCGTGTCGATCAAGCCAGCGCCACTCTCCTGATCGAGTGTTCAGGGCGCCTCTCGACGGACGAGGCGATTCGAGCGGTCACCCATGCCTACGCACTGGCCGCGGCCGGCGACATTCACGCCATCGCCTGCGACCTTTCCGCGGTTCGCCACGGTCCGCCGGCAAGCACGCCCATCGCCGCCGTCATCGCCTCCCTTCACCGTACGGATCTACGGACGGCCGTCGTCGTCGGTCGCCGTGGAAGCGGCCAGGTCCAGCAACTCCTCGACCTCGCGGGCATGGACACCGGCGTGAAGATCTTTGAAGACGTGGGCTCGGCCCGCGCCTGGTTGATGGGTGCAGAAACGGACAACCTCTCGTACATTGGCGGGACCGAGGCCCGTCATCTCGCTGGTCCGCTCTTCGGAACGTTCTCAGCGACGATGACGAAACGGCGCCTGCGCAAGTCCGGAGCAGCCTGAGCCGCTTTCCCGCAGCGCACCATTCGCACATCCTGTGGGCATGGCTACCTACGACGAGATCCAGATCGGCGATTCCGCCTCCTTCACCAAGACGCTCAGCGAAAGCGACATCTACCTCTTCGCCGGCATTACGGGCGACCTGAACCCCGCTCACGTTAACGCAGTTGCGGCGGCCGAAGGGATGTTCAAGCAACGCATCGCCCACGGCATGTTGAGCGCCTCGTTCATCTCCACGGTCCTGGCGATGCACCTCCCCGGGAACGGCACGATCTACGTCTCCCAGGAGGCGCAGTTCCGTGGACCCGTCTTCATCGGTGATACGGTGACGGCCCGTGTGGAAGCGCTGGAGAAGCTCGAACCCCGGAAGTGGGTGAAGTTTCACACCACGGTCCACAACCAGGATGGCAAGCTTGTGGTCGACGGCCACGCCGTCGTTATCCCGCCGAAGGCGTAGAGGGCGCGGCGGCGCTACGCTCGGACGATGACCACCGAACAGCCCGCGCGCCGCCGGGTCAGCAGCGACATCCCCACGGATGATGCTTCCGGCCGCCGCCGAGTGCTGTTCATCGGCGCGGTTCTTGGCATCGTCGCTGGCGTCTTCGTCGCCCTGTTCGCCATCCCGCCGCTCTTTGACCGCTACTTTGGCGTGGCGGATATCGAGTTGGGCACGGCCTACAGGGATGGCGGCTTCGAGGTGCGAATAGCCGGGGTCGAAGCCGCGGCCCAGGCCGAGGGTGGGCGCACCGTCGCCAGGGTCACGCTCGCGCTCAAGGGCGATGCCGGTTCGTGGTGCCCGGCGGACGACCGCCTTCTGCTGGAGTTCGAAGGCGGCGTCCGGGCCGCCCGTTCGGGCGGCTTACCACCGCTCGCCTGCGACGGTAACGCCGCCACTGGAACCGTCGTTCTTGAGTTCCCGGCGGCGGGCACAACGCCAGCCATTCTCCACTCTGAAGCACTTGACGCCCGTTTTCACCTGCAGCCCGGTGATCCGCGTGACCGCTGAGCCACACAGCGCCGGCCTCCCAACGCTCCTGCACTACGTTCGGCCGGGGCTCCGTATCGTCTTCGTGGGCTACAACCCCGGGCTCGAATCGGCGAGGAGAGGCCACTACTACGCCTTCCACGGCAACACCTTCTGGCGCCAGCTCAACGCCAGCGGCCTCGTCCCGCGGGAGGTCGGCTTCGAAGACGACGCCAGTCTGATGGACCTCGCCGGCACCGGCTTCACCGACCTCTGTCCCCGGGCCACCACGCGCGCCACGGAGCTGGACCCGGCCGAGATACGCGAAGGCTCCGGGCGGCTCCTTCAGGAGCTTCGTGCGGCGGCGCCGCAGGTTGCGGTCTTCAGCGGCAAGGGGACGTACGTCCACTTCGCCCACCACGCTTTCGGGCTCCCGAGGACGGTCCTCTCCCGGCGAGCGGATGGCCCTCAACCAGAACGGCTCGGCGCCACGGTCCCGTGGGTCATACCGTCATCCAGTGGCCTCGCGAGCCGCTGGCACGCCCGTCGGCTCGAACTGCTGCGCGAACTCGCCACGATGCTTGTAGCCGATAGCCGATAGCCATCGGCTGTTAGTGGCGGCCGCGGGGTGTCTGCGGGCGCGCGGGAGGTTCGGCCGGGTCGCTGATGCGCTGCGTCCCGGCGTCGTACACTCCGGCGCACTACGTGGTTGGAGAGTGTGTAATGGCTCGTCTTGAAGGGAAGGTCGCCGTCGTTACGGGCGGGGCAAGTGGGATCGGCGAGGGCACGGTGCGCCTCTTCGCCAGCGAAGGGGCCAAGGTCGTGATCGCCGACATCCAGGATGCGCGCGGCGAGAAGCTGGCGGAGGAACTGGGGACCGCCACCGCCTACTTCCGCACCGATGTATCGCAGGAAGCCGACATCGCCGGCGCGATCGACTACGCGGTCCAGAAGTTCGGACGGCTGGACACGATGTACAACAACGCTGGTTTCGGCGGCGTCAGTGGTCCAATCGATGAACTCGACATGGACGCGTACGACCAGACCATGGCCGTCCTCCTCCGCGGCGTTGTGATGGGCGTGAAGCACGCCGCCCGCGTCATGAAGGCCCAGGGCAGCGGCAGCATCATCAGCACCGCAAGCGTGGCCGGGGTGGGCGCCATCTTCGGGCCGCTGATCTACAGCACGGCCAAGGCCGCCGTCATCCACCTGACGAAGGTGGCGGCGGTGGAGCTTGGGCCGTTCGGGGTGCGGGCGAACGCTATCTGCCCGGGCGGGATCGCGACGCCGATCTTCGGCAAGGGGATGGGCCTTACCGCGGAACAGGCCGACCAGACGGTCGAAGCGATGAAGCTGGCCCTCGGCCAGGCCCAGCCGATTAAGCGAGCCGGGCTCCCCAGCGATATCGCGGAAGCGGCGCTCTGGCTCGCCAGCGACGCCTCGAGCTTCGTTACTGGCCAGGCGATCGTCGTCGACGGCGGTATCACGCTGCAGCCCGGCGGCCCCTTCGGCGGTGGCGGTGGCACCCCGGAAGAACGCCGCGAGCGTTTCATGCAGATGCTCCAGGGGAAGTAGCGGGTAGCTCGTAGCTGCTAGCTGTTAGCTGTTAGTAGGGGCCGAGCGCTGCCGCTTACCGTTCGAGGTAGAGTGCTGACGCCCAGCCGTCCCGGCCGTCAGGCGTCTTCACGGCGACCCAGGTGAGGCCATCGGCCTCGCGCACTTCGCCGGTGGAGCGCAGGAGCGCTTCATGGCCGGGGCAGCTGAGGACGGCGGCCGTGAGCGAGGCGCCGGCCCTGATGTTGAGGCAGTCCCCGGGAATGTTCACGCGGGCGATGCGCTCTGCGGTGAGCGCGGCCATGAAGACGGGGAACTGCCGTGGGTCGAGGGTGGCGCGGGCCAAAGGCATTGGATGCACCTCGCCGCGCTCGAAGTCGACGACCGCTGGCATCGGGCTGTGGTCCGGCGGGTCGCCGTCGATCTGCACGATCGGGGGCCAGACGATTGGGTTACGCCAGCCCAACCATGGGGTTGTGGAGCCGAGAAGCCAGGCACGCACCATCTCACCCGCTGGGTTGCGAAGCGCCATGACACCGTCGGCGCCGGGCTTGGCGTCCACAAGAAGGTGGACGAAGCGGCTCCCATCCGGGAGGGTCTTGACTGGCGTCCCGTCTGGCGGTTCGGTGCGCTCGATCGAGTCACAGGGCTGGTCGGGGCCATTCGGGTAGAGCCAGCAGCGTTCACCTGCGCCGTTGCCGCCTTCGTTGACCGTGACGACGAGCGGCCCGGCCGGAGTGACCCGTTCGAACCACGACGATCGGGGAAGGGGCGGAGTCTCTTCCCACGTCTGTCCGCCGTCGCTGGAGCGGAAGATGCGGTTGCGGGCGTCTTCACTCGAAACACCGACGATGCCGTCGGGGCAAGTCCCTTGCGTGCAGAGGCCGACGTAGATTTCGCCACGGCCCGCGTCCAGGGCGTAGGTGTACACGTGGCCCGGAACGCGATCGACCAGGGACTGGTAAACCAGCTCCGGGAGCACCGAGCCGTCGGGGCGCCGGTAGATCCGGTAGAGCGGCGAAGGCCCGCCGTCGCAGTTCACGCAGTGGAGGCCGTAGAAGAGCACGAGGCCGTCCGGGAAGGGGATGGGGTCAGTCACGCGGAGCTCTTCGGCGCGGACGTTCCCGAGCCGCTCCTGCAGGGCCCGTGATGGCGCAGAAAGGGCGGCTGGCGGAGACGCAGTGGCGGAGGGAGGCGACGGCGTCGAAACTGCGGTCGGTGATCCTGGCTCCGGCTCGCTTGCGGGTGTCGCGCCATCACCCGCGAGCGAGCTGGCGACGATCGTTCCGCTGGCCACGGCGACCGCGACAAGCCCGGTGGCGCCCCAACGCCAGGCCAGGGGCAGCGAGGCGCCGCGCGCCCATCGCCGAAGCCGCGTCGCGAGCCCCCGGCGCGAGCGCCAGTAGTCGGCGGCTTCTTCGCGGGTGTCGAGGGCGAGGCGCGCGAGAATCTCGGAGACGTGGTACTTCGCGCCGTCGGGCGTGATCCCGAGTTCGGCGGCGATCTGGGCGTTGGTCAGCCCGCGGGCAAGGAGGGCCAGGACCTCGCCCTGGCGTCGCGTCAGTTCCTCGGGAGGGCGCCGGTCGTAGTCCGTGCTCATCCGTCGAGTGTAGGCGGGCTGAGCGCGCACCGCCCTACCCGATAGGAAAGATCGGGATATGGGATGGCGGAGATGCTTTGCCCAGCTGCCTCAGGCGAGGGCCGCCCCGACTGCCGCGTTCACATCCGGTGACCGGAACTGGTAGCCCGAGTCCTGTAATTTCCGCGGGCTCACGCGCGCACTGAAGAAGAGCATCTCGCGTGCCGTCTCTTTGCCGAGCATCGCGTTGAGCGCGAACGTTGGTACTGGCAACAGGGTGGGGCGGTGGAGCGCCTTGCCCAGGGCCTTCGTGAAGTCGCCGTTGGTCGCCGGCTCGGGGACGCTAACGTTCACCGGTCCGGAGAGCGCCGGCGTGGCGATTGCGTGCTGGATAGCGCCCACGGCGTCCGCGAGGCTGACAAGTGGCATGTACTGCTTGCCGCTGCCGATCCTGCCACCGGCGCCCAGCTTGAACGGGAGGAGGAGCCGTGTCAGCGCCCCGCCCCGCTTATCGAGGATGACGCCGAAACGGAGCATGACGACGCGGATGCCCAGCTCCGCCGCCCGCGCGATCTCTGCCTCCCAGGCGGTCACCAGGCCCGCGAGGAACCCGCCACCGGGCCCTGAATCCTCCGTCAACAGTTCGTCGCCCCGGTCCCCGTAGAACCCGGCGCCGGTGGCCGCTACGAGCACCCCGGGCCGGACGGTCAGTGTCGCCAGGTGATCGACGAGGAGCCGGGTCGCATCGACACGGCTCGCCGTCAGTTCAGCCTTCCGCTTGTCGCTCCAGCGGCCATCGCCCACGGATTCGCCTCCGAGGTGAACGATCGCATCGATCCCTTCGAGGGCGCCAGCCCGGAACCAGCCGGCGCCGGGGTTCCAGAGCGCCGCCGGGTCGGATTGGTTGCCCCGGAGCACACGGACGATGCTGTCGCCGTTGGCCTCCGCGGCGGCGCGAAACGCGGTGCCGATCATTCCCGAGCTGCCGGTAATCCCGATGCTGGTCATCTTGTTTCCTTTCACCATGGGCATCCGGCCATTTCGGCGTCGCCCATGCCCTTTTAGTTGACCACATCGTGCTGGAAGGTGGTGTACGTCCGCTCACCCCCAGGCCTGGGCGAGCGCCGCGCCGCGTTCGCGCATTCCTCGAAGCGACGGAATGGGTAGTCTAGGGAGGCGTGGCGGCCGGCCGAAATCCGGGCCAGCCCACGGAAGGTGTCGCGTGAACCGCGTTGCGGTGGTCTGGTTCCGGCGGGACTTGCGGATCGTGGACAACCCCGCCTTGATGGCGGCCGCCGTTCTCGCGGATGGCGTCGCCCCGCTCTTCGTCATCGACGAACGGCTGACCGGGGGGCCGGCGGCGTCCGCGAATCGCACCTGGTTTCTCTTCGAATCCTTGCGCGTGTTGGATGAGCGGCTGCGCAGGATGGGCAATCGACTACACATCCGCACGGGACGCCCGGAAGAGGCCGTGCCCCGGTTCGCCGCCGAAACGCGTGCCGGCCTGGTTGCGGTCTCGCGCGAGTACACACCCTTCGGGATGGGCCGTGACCGCGACGTGGCGGGGGCGTTGGGCGCGGCCGGTGTCGAGTGGCGCTCCTTTCCCGGTGTCCTGGCCGTTGAGCCGGAGGCGGTAGTTACAGCGGCGGGCCAGCCGTACCAGTCGTTCCGGCCCTTCTACCAGCGCTGGGCCGCGGCCACCCCGCGCCCCGTGCTCGACGCGCCAGCGCCGCTCCCTCCCGCAGGCGTCTTCCCGGCCGGTGCCGCCCCCTGGGCCACCTCCCCTTCCCCGACCGCCAGCTCGGTCATCGAGCCGGGTGAAGAGGCCGCGCGTAGCCGGCTCGAACAATGGGCCGTGGATGGGCGCCGCCACTACGACCGTGACCGCGATCGCCTGGATTGCCCGGGCACGTCCCGGCTAAGCCAGGACCTTCGTTTTGGCCTGCTCTCCCCGACCGAGGTCCTCGAACGCGCTGGTCGAAGCGCCGCCGATGCCGCGTTCGCTGCGGAGATCGCCTGGCGCGACTTCTACGCCCACACCCTCTACCGCCGCCCGGAGCTGCTTTCGCAGCCCCTCCGGCCCGGGCTGGAACGCCTGCGCTATGAGCGAAGCGGCCCGCCCTTCGATGCCTGGAAGGCGGGGCAGACGGGCTATCCGGTGGTCGATGCGGCGATGCGCCAGCTCCGCCAGACCGGCTGGATGTCCAATCGTGCACGGATGATTACGGCAGCCTTCCTGGTGAAGGACCTCGGGGTGGATTGGCGCGACGGCGCCCGCTACTTCATGAACCACCTCGTCGATGGCGATCCCGCGAGCAACAGCGGCGGCTGGCAATGGTCCGCTTCAACCGGGTCCGATGCGCAGCCGTTCTTCCGGGTGTTTAACCCGGTTCTGCAGGGGGAGAAGTTCGATCCGGACGGCGCATTTGTCCGGAACTGGCTGCCGGAACTCGCCGCGTATCCAGGCAGGCTTATCCACGCGCCTTGGACCGCTTCCGCCAGCGAGCAAGCTGCATGGGGATGCGTCGTCGGCCTTGATTACCCGCCGCCGATCGTCGATCACGCGGCAGCCCGCGAAGCGGCCATTCAACGTTTCCGCGCGCTCAAGCTTCCAGCGGAATGGGCTAGCGGGGCGTAAACGCTACCGGCAGGTGCTTGATCCCGCCGATGAACGTCGACCGCAGCCGTTCCACCGGGCCATCGAGTTGGATATCCGGGAAGCGGGTGAAGAGTTCTTCGAACATGACCCGCAGCTCAAGCCGCGCGAATCCGGCGCCCAGGCAGAAGTGCTCGCCGATGCCAAACGCGAGGTGTTCGTTGGGCGAACGGGTGATGTCGAAGGTGTCCGCGTTGGGGAAGATCGCCTCGTCGCGGTTCACCGAGGGGTACCACATCACCACCCGGTCGCCGGCCGCGATCTTCTTCCCGCGGATCTCCGTATCGCGCTGGGCGACGCGGGCCATGTGTGTGACCGGCGAGGTGAACCGGAGGATCTCCTCCACGGCGCCGGGCAGTAGGGAGAGGTCTGCCTGGAGGCGAGCCCGTTCTTCCGGGTTCTCGCAGAGCGTCAGGAGTCCGCGGGAGATGCCGTTCCTCGTGGTTTCGTTGCCGGCCAGGATGAGCAAGAAGCAGAACCAGAGGATGTCCTCGTCGCTCAACTGCTCGCCGTCCACCTCGGAGCCGATGATCACGCTAATCAGGTCCTCGCCGGGCGTTTCCGCGCGTCGCTCCATCAACTTCTGCGCGAAGAAGCCGAACATCTGCATCGTGCCAATGTTGCCGGCGATGCGGGAGCCTTCGGCGGTTCCGCGCAGCTCTTCCGGGGCATCCGTCTGATACTCGGGGTCGCCGCTGCCCAGCACCTTGTTCGTGAGTTCGAACATCAGCGGCCAGTCCTTGCGCTCCAGGCCCATCATTTCGCAGATCACGGCGAGGGGTAGCTGCGAGGCGACTTCGAGAACGAAGTCACAGCGGCCTTTGGCGGAGATGTCATCCAGGATCTGCCGCGTGATCTTGCGGATATGCGGTTCGAGCGCGTTGACCGCGCGGGGCGTGAAGCCCTTATTCACCAGGCGGCGGAGCCGGACATGGCGGGGTGGGTCCATGGTAATGAGCATCTTGCCGTTGCCGTTCGCCGCGGCCAGGGCCTGTTCCGGGTCCCGCGGCTCGTACATGACGATGCCGCTTTCGGAGCTAAAGATATCCGTGTGGCGGGAGACGAAGAGCACATCTTCGTAGCGGGTGATATCCCACCAGCCTTTGATGTACTCGTTGCCTTCGTTCCAATGGACCGGGTCTTCCCGCCGAAGGATGCGAAAGGCTTCGTACTGGTTGCCATCGACGAAGAGCTGCTCGTTGCCAAGATTGATGTCGGCAACAGTCAGGGTTGGTGCGGTCATGGAGAGTGCTCCTCGTGGTTGAAGTGTCAGCGGGCGTTAAAAGAAGCAGGCAGGTGCTTGATCCCGCCAATAAAGTTGGATCGAAGGCGCTCGACCAGGCCCGAGACCTCGATCTCCGGCATGCGCGTGAACAGTTCCTGGAACATCACCTTCAACTCCAGCCGGGCGAAGCCCGCCCCGAGGCAAAAGTGCTCGCCGATGCCGAAGGCGAGGTGCTCGTTCGGCGTCCGGGTGATGTCGAAGCGATAGGGGTCCACGAAGACCTCTTCGTCGCGGTTTACCGATGGGTACCACATAGTCACCCGCTCGCCCGCCGCGATCCGCTGGCCCCGGAGTTCCGTATCCGCGGTGGCCACGCGCGTCATATGGGTGACGGGCGAAACCCAGCGGATGATCTCCTCGACGGCGCTGTCGTAGAGCGAACTGTCCGCGAGCAACCGCGCCTTCTCCGCGGGGTGATCGGAGAAGGCAAGGAGGCCGCCCGAAATAGCGTTCCGCGTGGTCTCGTTCCCGGCGACCACGAGGAGGAAGCAGAAGAAGAGCACCTCTTCGTCCGTCAGCTTTTCGCCATCCACTTCGGCGTCGATCAGGATGCTAGTAATGTCCTCCCCGCGCTTGCCCGCCCGGAGCTGCTGGAGCACTTCCGTGAAGTAGGCGAACATCTGGGTGAAACCCTGCATGCCGGTGGCGCGGGCGGCGTCGCTGGTGCCGCGCTCCACGCCTTCGGGCAGCTCGTCCTGGTACTCCGGGTCGCCCGCGCCAAGCACTTTGTTCGTCAGCCGGAACATCAGGTCCCAGTCTTTTTCGGCGATGCCCATCATGCTGCAGATGACGGCGAGGGGGAGCTGTGCGGCGACATCGACGACAAAATCGCACTCGCCGCGGGACTGGATGCGATCGAGCAGCGTGCGGGTGATGCGACGGATCTCCGGCTCGATCATCGCCACGGCGCGGGGGGTGAAGCCTTTGTTCACCAGCCGCCGAAGGCGCACGTGGCGTGGTGGATCCATCACAATGAGCATCCGCCCGAATGTGTTGAAGGTCGCCTGCTGGTCGGCCACGGCCGGGGGGATGGAGATCCCCTGTTCCGAGCTCCAGAGTTGCGGATTGCGGGAGATCTTCACCACATCGGCGTACTTGGTAACGGACCAGAAGGGTGCGAATTCGCCGGAGCCGGTGTTGCGGTGGATCGGGGCCTCCGCCCGGAGGCGGCGAAAGATGTCGTGTTGCTCGTTGCGAAGGTGGACATCCGGGTCCGCCAGGTCTATCTGGTCGATGCGTGCTGGTGCGGTGGTGCTCATGCTTGCTCCCCGGCCCCGTGCGCCGGGCCGTAACTTACCGTGCGGTAAATACTAGCGACTGGAGGACGCGCTGTCACGGATAGCGAATGAACGTTTACTCTTCCCAGTCTATGGCCTGGCGCGGGCAGAGGCGGATCGCCTGCTCCACGTCGTCGCGGTACTTCTCGGGAATCTCCTCAAGGAGGACGTAGCTCAGGTCGTCGTCGCGCAGCTCAAAGACTTTGGGCGCCGCGGTCACGCACTTGCCATGGCCTTCGCAGCGGTCGTGATCGACTCGCACTTTCATCGTCTTACCCCTGTTTACCGGTCGGAAGAATGCAACGTGAGGGTGACACCGGGCCACCCGGCGGTCAACTCTCGCTAGCCGCCCAACATGCGGAGGGCGTACTCCATGTTCGGATCCATGGAGATGGCGTTGTCTTCCCAGAGCGGGTCAACTCGCTTGCCCCGGCGGTGCAGCATGAGGTTGAAGCCCGTGATGATCGAAAACTTGTAGACGGCCAACGCCTTGAACCAGCGAATGTTCCCGGGATCGCTCCCCCAGGCCTCGCGGTACATCGCTTCGAGGTCGTCCGCCTCGGGAATCACCGTGCTCACGCGGCCCGGCGCCCAGGCCGTTGGGTCGCGAAAGGCGCAGATCCAGCCGACATCGTTCAGCGTTGCCCCTACGCCGCAAAGCTCCCAATCGATGATCGCGCCCAGCTTCGCGTCTTCGCTAACCATCATGTTCCCCCACTGGTAGTCGCCGTGGTAGATGCCGATGTTCGAATCCGCCGGGATCTGGTCGAGGAGGAGCTGGCGGACGCGCGGCTGAAGGGCCAGGCGGTGCTGGTCTTCGGCGCGATCATAGAAGCGGTCCCAGCGGGTGACGTCGAACTCGAAGCCCCAGAAATCTCCAAGGTAGGCGCACTTCGCCTTGTCGACCTTGTGGACGCCCGCGATCGCCGTCATCGCCTGGCGAGCGACGGAATGGATCTGCTGTTCGTTGAACCTCTCGAGATATTCGCCGCGGAAGACATCCCCCTCGATGCGCTCGACGATGAAATAGGGGCGGCCGAACCACTCCGGCTCATCGCCGGACCAGAGGACGGGGCAGTGCGGCACAGCCGTCTCGTCGAGCGCGTTCAAGACGCTGACCTGGCGAAGGACATCCGCCGTGCCTTCTAGCTTCACGTTCGGCGGAGGCAGGCGCATCCAGTAGCGAAGAAGGCGCCCCTCGGATTGGATATCGAAGAGGTAGGCGAAGCCCGCGTGGCCGGGGGCGTTCTCACAGTTCACCACTTTCGCCCACGGGTCTTCGAGGTGAGTTCGCATGAAAGGGACCAGGCGCTCACTGAGCTCGTCGGGGTGCATAGCTCACCTCCTGAGGATGCGAACTCTACCGCCAGCACCGGTGCCGCGCCAGACGACCGGGCGGCGGCCGTTGCCGTACTATGGCGGTCCCGAATCCATCCAGGAGCCAGACCATGCCCGCTCTCACGCGCGATGAACGCGAGGCCTTCCTCGCTCAGTCCGGTATTCTCGTCCGGATCGCGACGATCCGGCCGGACGGCGGCCCCCATGTCACGCCAGCGTGGTTCATCCACGAAGACGGCGAAATCTTGACCACGCCGCGCAAGGAGTCGGCCTGGCTCGGCCACCTTCGCCGCGACCCGCGGATCGCGCTGACGATCGATGAGGAAGCCGGCCCATACCGGAAGGTCACGGTGGAAGGCGTGGCGCGTATCGCCTTCGACCTCGGCCGCGACGCCGAGTGGCGCGAGACCTACCGCCGAATCGCCTGCCGCTACGTACCTGAGGCCGGCGCCGAGCACTACATTCAGGAGACGATCGACCAGCCCCGCGCGCTCATCGCCGTCCCCTTCGAAGGCTCGCTGGTTCGAAGCTGGCGGATGCCGTTGGAGGGCGAGGCGTACACGGGCATCTGGCACAAGCGCTACTATGTGCCGGGCTCGAAGATGGCGCGGTAGCTACTAGCTGTTAGCTACTAGCTTCTAGTGGGTCCCTTCGTAACCTCGCTAACAGCTAACAGCTAACAGCTAACAGCTAACAGCTAACAGCTAACAGCTAA
>CAZQCR010000068.1:1341-13264 GCA_964591745.1 uncultured Anaerolineaceae bacterium | reverse complement strand
GCTCAATTATAGTCGCAGAATACCTGAAATGAATGTCCTCTGTCAACGTTTCTACCGGGTGCACGAAAGCCCCGGTCAAGGTGCCGGGACCTTCCCACGTTCGCCTTGTCGGCCGCTGCTACTCGTGGCGGAGGGCGTCCGCGACGGCACATTGGGCCCACGGGATGCGCGTCAGTTCTGCGAAGCCGTGGCCAGCCAGCCGGCGTCGATGCGCGAGGGACGGCGGGCGAGACGGGCGCGGAGGACATCCGCGGCGCGCTCGAGGCGGCCGGAGCGGAGGCAGGCGACGATGAAGGTGTCCTCGATCACCTGGCGCTGGGCGTTGCTGCCACCGACGCGAACGACCTGGGCGAGGAACGGTTCGAGGAGGTCGGCGCTGCGGGCGTAGTCGCCATCGGCGAAGGCGCCCACGGCCGTGGTCGTGACGACGGCGACTTCGCCGGCCGGGAGCTTGCCCTGGGCGAGCCGTTCGCGCAGGCCGCTGGCCAGGGCGTCGAGCGCGGCATGGTCGCCGGCGGCGGCGTAGGCGAGGGCGCAGTGGATGTCCGCGAACGTGACGCCGGGCTTTGGGAAGCTCTTTGCGGCGAAGTCACGCAGCTCGGTGCGCGAACCTTCGGGGCGCTCGATGCCGAGCAGGTCTTCGCGCCAGAGGAGTGCCGCCGCATCGGCGAGGACGATGATCGGCGTTCCGGGGGCCGTAGCCGGGCGCAGGATGTCCTCGTAGAGCGCGTTCACCCGCGCAGTGTCTCCCTCGGCCAGTTCGAAGAGGGCGAGATGCCAGGTGAGGTGGGAATGGAGGACGGCGGTGCGTGGATATTCGGGCAGCCAGCCATCGAGGAAGGCCGCGCCCTTCGCGTTCTCGCCGGTCTCGAAGTCGCAGTGGGCCATAGTGTGGGCGCCGTGGCCGCTTCGCGGGTTGTTCTCGAGGGCGCGGTTCGCCAGCTTGCGGGCGAGTTCGAAGTGTTCGAGTTCGTTGTGGGCGAAGGCGTAGGCGCTGAGGAACCACCAGTCTTCGCCATAGGCGGATGCGACGGAATCGAGCAGCTCGAACTGCTCCTGGTGACGGCAGATGCCACCGCCGAAGCCGATCAGGCCGAAGGGGCCGTTCGCCTGGTTCAGGAGGTAAGCGTCGCGGGGGAACTCGGCGATCTGTTCGCGGATGCGGGCGATGGCGCCGGGACCATCGCCGTCGATCGCCGTGACCATGGCGGCGATGTGCTGCCGCTCACGGCGCGTGGTGGCGCCTGCCAGTTCCAGGGCGAGGGCCTTGTGGCGGGCCGCCGCCGGGAAGTCGCCGAGGAACTGTTGCTGGCGGGCCATCGCTACCTGGGCCATCGCGAACGTTTCGTCGAGCGCGAGGGCTTCGGCCAGCCGCGTCTCGGCGCCTTCGTTGCCGGAGAGGGTGCGATCGATGCCGTCGCTATAGGCTTCGGCGGCCGCCCGGGAGGTGCTGGTAAGTTCGAGGCCGTAGCGGTCGGTGTAAACGGGCATGGGATGCGCGCTCCGGGTGGAATAGCGGCATCGTACACCCGCACCTTGTCGGGTTGGACCTACTGATCGCGGCCGGGGTCGAACTTGTAGCCGATGCCCCAGACGGTTCGGATCGCGTCGGAGGCCTCGCCGAGCTTCTTCCGCAGGCGGAGGATGTGGGTATCGATCGTCCGATCGGTCACGTCGTACTCGTTCTTCCAGAGCCGTTCGAGCAGTTCGTCACGGCTAAAAGGCCGGTGGGGGTTCTGGACGAGGAGGACGAAGAGGTCGAACTCTTTCGGCGTGAGCTCTACCGCCTTTCCGCCGACCGTGACCTGGCGCATGACGATATCGACGGCGATCGGCGGTGGTCCGCCGGCTTCAGCGGCCACCGCCGGTTCGAACACGGATGCGTACGCCGGGACGGCCGGCGCCAGCCGTTCGTCCGCCCGCTCAGCGGTCGTCTCGCCATTCGGCGGCGGCGCCAGCTCGGCGTGCCGCGCCCCGGGAGGCAGGTCAGTATCTGCGGTGGTGAACCGGAAGTTCAGGCGGAGGCCGCTTTCCGGGCTAAGGGGCGCTTCGGCCGCACCGGCGGGAGCAGCAACCGCTGCCTCCGTGGGCGGCGCAAGGGGTGTGCCGACGAGCGTCACCGATTGCGGCCGTGACTGGCCCAGGAGTAACTCCGTGCCCTTCCCCGAGAGCCATGCGTAGGCGTTCAGGAGGTGAATCATGGCCGGCGCAAGCGTCACGCCCACGGCCAGGATGCCCGCGCGGATCCACCAGCGGTCCGCGTCCCAGCCGCTGATATCGGCTTCGACCCAACGGCCGGGCAGGAATGGTGTGACGAGGAGGGCCGCCAGAACGGAGGGGATGGTTACGACCATGACGAAAGAGGCGATGCCCTGCGGGAAGCGGAGGAAGAGGAAGAGCAGCGCGCCCCATGTCCTTCCGTTCGTGAGCCGCGAGCCGAGGCCCCGCCAGGTCCACGGCTGGCCGCGTTCGCCGTAGTAGCGGGTGGCGGCACGGGACCCGAGGAGGACGTTGGTAAGGGCCGCATCGAGCCGGGCCAACAGCCGCCAGCTATAGATGACGGCGACGAGCAGCGGCGCTCCGACGAGGGTGACGAGGAGGCCGGCACCGACGGAGATGCCGGTGACGAGGAAGACGAACCAGGCGGTACCGAGGGGCAGGCCGAGCGCGAGGTAGATGGCGTTGGCGTAGGTACGCGGTTGGGCCACTACCCCGTAGTAGCAGCGGATGAATCCCCGGGGCCGTGGCGACGCCCTGTTGTACATGCTGTCCTGGTGGTGGGTGGATTGGATGGCAGTGTGCGTGATCAGGTTCGACATCGCTATGTGTGCGCTCCCTTGGTTGGGTATGCCCTGGATGATGGCGGCCGCGTGTCACAAAACGGTCACGGCGTAGCTACGTTGCGGTCAAACCGCACTGGCGAGCGCGCGAATGGTCTCCAGGAGGTGTGCGGCGGTTGGCGGCGAGCCGTTCGGTATCCTGGACGCGGCCTACCGGAAGCCACGGACCTTCAGCGCGGATGACCAACGGTTGTTCGTTTCGCTGGCGAAGCGGGCGGCCCTGGCGATCGAGAACGCCGTGTTGTACGAGCAGGCCCAGGCGCTGGCCGCCGTCGAGGGGCGGCAACGGCTCGCGCGGGAGCTGCACGACTCCGTTTCGCAACTCGGCCGTCCTCTGCGCCTCTGCGTCAAAGTCGCCGGACGGGCCTCAGGAGGCGTTCCAGGTGGTGCCCTGGGGGCCGTCCTTCAGTTCGACGCCCAGTTCCAGCAGCCCGTCGCGAATGCGGTCGGAGAGGGCCCACTGCTTCGCGCCGCGAAGCTCTTTGCGGACTTCGATGAGCAGGTCGATGTACTCGCCGGCCTCTTTCGCGCGGGAGGGTGGGGCCTCGAGCGTGAAGCCGAGGACTCCGGCGAGTTCGCGAAGGGTGGACTGCATCTCCGTGAACGGCGTACCGGAATCACGCGCGCGGTTGATCGCTCGTGAAAGGTCGAACAGCGCGGCGAGGGCGCGGGACGTGTTGAGGTCTTCGTCCATCGCGGCGATGAAGCGTTCCCGCGCGAGGCTCGATTCGTCGTTGATAGCGTCGGAGAGCGAGCCGGGCGAGGCGGAGTTGAGGCGCGCCGCGAAGGCGGCCTCGCGCAGCCGCTGGGAGCCGGTGCGCGCCGCGTCGAGGGCGTCTTCGCTGTATGTCAGCGGGCTGCGGTAGTGGCTGAGGCAGATGAAGAGGCGGAGCGCGTCGGCGCCGAATCCGTCGATCACCTGGTCGAGGTCCATGATGTTGCCGAGCGATTTCGACATCTTCTCGTCGCCCATCTGGAGCAAGGCGTTGTGCATCCAGATGCGGGCAAAGGGGTCCTTTCCGGTGAAGCCTTCCGTCTGGGCGATCTCGTTTTCGTGGTGGGGGAAGATGAGGTCGGCGCCGCCGCCGTGGATATCGATCTGTTCGCCGAGGTGGGCGTAGCTCATGGCGGAGCATTCGATGTGCCAGCCCGGGCGGCCGGGGCCCCAGGGGCTCTCCCAGCTCGGTTCGCCGGGCTTCGCGCCCTTCCAGAGGGCGAAATCGAGCGGGTCTTCCTTGCGTTCAGTCGGATCGATCCGGGCGCCGCTAAGGAGGTCATCGATCTTACGGTGGGAGAGCTTGCCGTAGTCCGCCTTGCGGCGCACGCGGTAGTAGACGTCGCCTTCGGAGGGGTAGGCGAAGCCGCGATCGACGAGCCCCTGGATGATAGCGATGATCGCGGGGATCTCCTCGGTGGCACGGGGGTAGAGCGTGGCGGGGAGGACGTTCATCCGCTTGAGGCTGGCCAGGTACTGGTCCGAGTACTGGTCAGCCAGCGCCTTCACGGTCGTATTCGTCGCGTTCGCCCGGTCGATCAGCTTGTCATCGATGTCCGTGAAGTTCTGGGCGTGGCGAACGGTGTAGCCCCGGTACTCGAGGTAGCGGCGCAGGACATCGAAGACGATGGCGGGCACAGCATGGCCGATGTGGCTGCCGGAGTACGGCGTTATCCCGCAGACGTAGACCTTCACCTCGTAGGGTGGCGGCGGCAGTTCGCGGAGTTCGCTGGAAAGGGTATCGAGCAGGCGTGGCATCAGTCCCTCCGGGACAGTCGTGACGAAGATGGGCGGGGCGAGCGGAGAAGCCCGGGCGTTAGCGCCGCCGGGTGCGCCTCGTACAGGCGCAGGGGGACGCGGTGCGTCGGCGGAAGGGCGTTACCGGGCGGGTGGAAGCACTGCTCTTCATGTGTGTGGCTCCCGCCCAGTCTAACGGAAACGGCGCGGGACGCCGAATGAACGAGGGTGGAGACGTTCGAAGCCCAGGAGCGCGCCGGGACGAGGCGGCGAAGGCCGGGCCTCGCGCTGGTCATCCTCCTCGCCCTGGTCGCCAATCCGCTGACCTTCGCCTACGCCATGTGGGACACCGTCCGGCCCGGGTACGTCTCGGGCCAATCGATGGAACCGACGCGCTGGAACGGCGAACTCACCTTCGCGAACACCTGGCGCTACCGCCTGGGCGCGCCGGCACGGGGCGACGTTGTGGTGGTCCGAGGGCCGCAGACGGACGGCCAGAGCTTCCTGAAGCGGGTGGTCGGGACGCCCGGGGAGACGATCGAGGTGGTGGGCGAGGCCGTGATTGTGGATGGCCGGGCGCTGCCGGAGCCGTATGTGCGCGCGCCCTGGTCCGGGGAGATCGCGGCCGTTCGGCTGGGACCAAGCGAGTACTTCGTGATGGGCGACAACCGGGAACGGAGTTACGACAGCCGAAGCTTTGGCGCGGTGCCGCGAGAGGCGATCGTCGCCCCGGACGCGGGTGTCTTCTGGCCGTTAGACCGCGCGGAGGCGGGGCCGTTGGCGGCGGCGGCGCTCATCGTTGGGGTGGCGCTCACGGCCAGCGTCGCGTTCGCGATCGCGAGCGCCGGGGCCGTGCGGGGCCGCTGGGCGCGAGCGCGCGCCGCCCGCAACGGGCTCTGTCTCTGGGGCGTCGGCTATGCACTGGCGGTACGTGAAGGCGGGCAGCAAATGGAACCGCTGGCGGGGCGGAAGGCGAAGCCGGCAGGGGGCCCGGGGTGGACGCCGCTGCTGCCGATCGCCTCGGGCGTGATCGGGGCCTCGGCCGCGGGTGGCGGGTGGATGGCGGTGGGCGGCGGCTTGGCGCTCGCTGTGGCCACGGGCGCTGCCATCCAGGCCTCCTGGCGCCGGGGGAGGCTGGCGGAGGCGGTGGCGTTGGCCGGGTCGCTGCAGTTCGGCTGGCTGCTGCTCTTCGTCCCGCTATGGGTGCTCGGGGCGCCGGCCGAGGATGCCGGGCTGATCGCGCTGTTGGCGCCGGTGGCGCCACTCGTGCTTCGACTGTTCGCCGTCCGCTCTGGCCGCGCGGCGATGACGTCGATCGCATGGCGAGAGCGTGATGGCTGGCGGTGGATTGTGGCACTGCTGACGTGGGCGACGGTCGCCTCGCTCTTCTTGGGGCTGGACACGCTCCCGGCCTGGACGCTGGCGGGGAGCGCTTTCGCGGGCATGTGCAGCGAGGGGGCCCGGCAGATACGGGAGGGCCGTTGGGTGGTGAAGTCGCTCGGCTTCGCCGGTCCGCTGGCGGCGGCCGGACTTGCCGCCGTGGTGGTGCCAGGGGACCTTCGTCTGCTTGGAGCGGCCGTTGGGGTGTTGCTCGCGGCCACGCTGCTGGTGCTGGCCCGGCGGGAGCTGGAGACCGAGGCAGGGCGCGGCTTCGGCGCCATCGCCCGGGAGCCCTGAGCACCTCGTTCATCTTCTCTCGCTTTCGCTGATCAGCCGCTCTTTGCCTGGCGTAGGTAGAGATAGCGGAAGCGCCTCCAATTTCGACGGCGGCGATTCCGGGGAATTCGGCCGGTGACGAAAGGAAGAAAGAGACAGAGATCGTATGAACTTCGGAACTATCTCCCGTCGGGTCGCGGCGTCTCGCGTGGTCATGGGGGCGGGCCTTTCGGCCGTCCTTGTGACGGCCGCGTTGAACGTTCAAGCGACAGCACACGCCCAGGCGGGCCCATCCTGTTCCGCGACAACGGCCGGGGCCGTCGCGGAGAACCAGCAGGCCTTCGCCGATGTCGGCGTGGGCAACACGGCTTCGTTCGTTTGCATCAGCGCCAGTGCCTTTGCCGGTGGCAAGAGCGCGCCCATCACCGCCAACGGCACAGCCGGCGATGGCTGCTACATCGTCGAAGGTCTCGGCACCTCGGTGGTCGCGGTTTACCGCGAATCGCCAGCCGTGAAGCAGTGCCCGGACCTTGTCCGGATCGATGTCGGCCTGGCCCAGGCGGCAACGCCAACGCCAACGGCCACACAGCCGCCGGCGACAGCGACGCCGACGCAGCCCCCGGCCACGGCAACGCCCCCTCCCGCGACGGCAACGCCGCGGCCATCGACGCCAACGCCACAGCCGACAACGGCGCCAAAGCCGCCGCAGACCGGAACCGGCATCGAGAGTGACTCCGGTCCCGGGTACTTCGGCCTGGCCGTAGTGACGCTGGCGATGGCCGGCGCCGCCGCCGCGACCTTCACCTTCGCTCGAAAGCGCAGCTAGCGGGTGCTGCCCGCGAGGCATACCCACCGGCCTTTCATACAACGCGCTTCAGCCCCGGAGACGGGACTGTGGCAGACCTTGCCCGCTTCGGCGGGCCCAGACCAACAGCCCAAACCAACAGAAAGGTCTTGACCAGATGCGTAAGTTCACTGCACTCGGAGGCCTGGCGGCGATCGTCGCCAGCGTTGGCCTCATCGGGACGGTGACGAGCACGGACGCTTCCTCGCACCGCGAGGCGCCGTATATCTCATCCGACCCGGCGGCCGACGCCACCGACCTCTACGCTTTCGTCGCGGCAGATGCGACGGACTCGGTCACTTTCGTGGCCAACTACGTTCCCATGCAGACGCCCGCCGCCGGCCCGAACTTCCACAAGTTCGGCGACGATGTGCTCTACGAAATCAACATCGACAACAACGGCGACGCCGTCGATGACGTTACCTACCAGTTCCGCTTCCGCTCGGAGATCAACGCCGGGAACGCCTTCAACAACGGCACCTTCCTTTACAACACCGGCGTGCTCAACACGAAGAACGACCCGGACCAGAACATCCGCCAGTTCTTCTCCGTGTCGAAGCTCACCGGCGTCCCGGGTTCGACGCGCCAGGGCACCCTCATCGCTGAGAACCTTGAGGTCGCTCCCGCTCGCGTCGGCCCGAAATCCACACCGGACTACGGCGCCCTGGCCGCCCAGTTCAACCACACCATCGGCACCGGGATCAAGGTCTTCGCCGGTCCACGCGATGACCCGTTCTTCGTCGACCTCGGCGGCATCTTCGACCTGCTGAACGTCGGAGGCGCCGAGGACTATGTGAAGGGACTCAACGTCCACAGCATCGTCATCCAGGTCCCGAAGGCGCAGCTCACGGCTACCGGCGCCGCGCCCACGGGAGCGAGCGACCCGAACGCCATCATCGGCGTCCGCACAACGGCCTACCGCCAGAGCGTTCGCGTCCTCCGCCAGCTCGGCGAGAGCGGGTCCACCCTTGGGACGAACAACGTCGGCCCCGCAGTCGAGGGCGGCACCATCAACCGTGGACCGTGGGTCCAGATCTCACGGCTCGACCTTCCGCTGATCAACGAAGTGGTCATCCCGCTGAAGGATAAGGACCGTTGGAACGGATCGAAGCCGGCAAATGACGGCCAGTTCCTGACCTACGTCCAGAACTCCCACCTCGCGGCGCTGCTCAACCTCGTGCTTGGCGTCAACGTGCCGGCGAACCCGCGGAACGACCTCGTCGATACCCTCCTCAAGGGTATCGACGGGCTGAACCGGCCGGCCAACGTCGCCGCCTCGTCTCAGCTCCGGCTGAACATGGCGGTCGCCCCGGCGGCCACACCGAACCGCCTCGGCGCTGTTGGTGGTGACCTTGCGGGCTTCCCGAACGGCCGCCGTCTGACGGACGACGTGACCGACATCGAGCTGGCGGCGATCGCCGGGTGCCTGCAGGCCGGCGCGTTCGCGACGAACTGCACCCTTGGCGATGGCGTGAACGCCAACGACAAGGCCTTCCTGGCCAGCTTCCCGTACCTCGCGCTCCCGCACGACTACGAGAACAGCACACCCTGACGGGAAACCGTCGCAACCCGGGTGGGATGGGAGCCATGCGCTCCCATCCCATCCCCATTCGCAAACACCAGTACTGCTACCAGGAGACAACCATGACGACGCTCAAACTGCGACGCTCGCTCCCACCATCCCGCCGTCCCGGAACGCTGGCCGCGGCAATCGTCGCCGGTGTCGTCGTCGCGGCGGCCCTGCCCGCCATACTGCTGAACTACGGCCCCTTCGCCGGCGGCGACTCCGATTCCACCATGGCGACGCTGAGCGTGCCCGCGGTCCTTGGCCGCTCCGCCACCACGCCAGGCATCCAACAGCTTGAAGAGCGCGTGAAGGCCAACCCCCAGGACTTCGGCGCGAAGTTAAACCTGGCCAACGCCTACCTGCAGGCCGTGCGAGAGACCGGCGACCCCACGCTCTACGCCCGGACGGACGCTGTGCTGGCCGATGCCGCGAAGCTCGACCCCGGCAACCCGGAGCTCCTCGCTACCCAGGGCATTCTCGCGCTCGGCCGCCACCAGTTCACGAAGGCACTCGACCTGGGCAAGCAGGCGCTGGCGGCGGACCCCGAGCGCGCCCGCTACTACGGCGTGGTGGCCGATGCCCAGATAGAGCTCGGGATGTACGACGAGGCCGTGGCGAATCTCCAGGAGATGGTCAACCGCCGGCCCGACTTCGCCGCATACAGCCGCATCGGCTATCTCCGGGAGCTCTACGGCGACCCCGAAGGCGCCATCGAGGCGATGGACTTCGCGATCGAAGCTGGCGCCACCGCTCCCGAGAACGTCGCCTGGGCGCAGGCTCAGGTGGGGGACCTGTTCTTTGGGCTCGGGCGTTTCGAAGACGCGACGCAACGCTATCTGCTGGCCGAAGGGCGGCTGGCCGGCTATCCACTGGCGCTCGCCGGCCGCGCTCGAGTGGCGGCGGCCAACGGCGATTTCGAGCGGGCCCGCAGCCTCTACCAGCGGGCCTTCGACCAGATGCCGGCCGCGGGCTACGCGACCGCGCTCGGCGAGATTGCGACGAAGCAGGGCGATGGGGCCGCGGCCGAACGGTACTTCGGCACCGTCCGCGCGATCGACGCCCTCGCCGTGGCGAACGGTGAGAACACGGACCTCGAATTCGCCGCCTTCCTGGCCGACCACGGTTCAGCGACAGAGGCGGTGAAGAAGGCGCGAGACGGGTACGCCAGCCGTCCGAGCGTGCATGGAGCGGATACCCTCGCCTGGGCGCTCTACAGGAACGGCGAGATCGTTGAGGCGCAGAGGTACGCGAGGGAGGCGTTGCGAATCGGCTCGCGCGATGCCCTCGTGCTCTTCCACGCCGGGATGATCGAGAAAGCGGCTGGCAACACCGAGGAGGCGCGGGCGCTGCTCCAACAGGTGGTGAACGTGAACCCGCGCTTCTCCGTGCTCCATGCGGGCGAGGCTGAGGCCGCGCTCCAGGCGCTCAACTAGTTGGAGCCGCGCCGCTCCGTCGGCACTGACGCCCGACATCCGGGTTGCCGCTCTGTCCAATCGGAGGAGCGCCGGTGACGGTCCGCCGCCGGGACAGCGCCGGCGGGAGTCCGGGCAGCCCGCGCCCGCTGGGGGGCGCGCCTACCGCGGCCTACGTGGCCCTGGCTTCGACGCTCTCGTCTTCGTGATGGCCGTTGTGAATGTCCGTCGCGTGCTGCTCAAGGTGGTGGACGAGGTCGTGGAGTTCCTGGACTTTGCGGTCGAGGTCGTTCATCCGCTCCCATTCCGGGTCTGGCAGGCGCTGAATGACGCCGTTCGATTCGTCGTGGTAGGCCACGATGTGGCCGGGGACGCCGACGATGGTCGCGTTCGCGGGCACGTTCGTAACGACGACGGAGCCGGCGCCGACGCGGGCGTTCTCGCCGATTTCGACGGCCCCGATGACCTTCGCCCCGGCGCCGACGACGACCTTGTCCCGCAACGTCGGATGGCGCTTGACGCGCAGGGTGCTGGTGCCGCCGAGGGTGACGCCCTGGTAGATCATGACATCGTCGCCAACCTCGGCGGTTTCGCCGATGACGACGCCCATGCCGTGGTCGATGAAGAAGCGGTGGCCGATCCTGGCGCCGGGGTGGATCTCGATGCCGGTGAGGGAGCGGGCCACGTGCATGATTCCGCGAGGGAGGAGCGGCACGTTCTTGCGGTAGAGGGCGTTCGCCAGGCGATGAGCGAGGCGGGCGTGGAACCCGGGATAGAAGAGGATGACTTCCAGGGGCGACCGGGCCGCCGGGTCGCGAGCGAGCGTCGCGTTGATGTCGTCGCGGATTTCGTTGAGGACGCGCATATCGAGCGATCGTACACGGTTCGCCGGGCGATCGGGAGCGGCCCGGCCGCCGGGCGAGCCGCGAGGGCTATCCGGCGCGGCGGAGGGCCCCGGCCGCCGCCCGGTCAATACGCAGGGAGGCCCGGCAGGGCTGGACGCGGACATCGGGGCCGAGGCGGTCGAGCGTGACTTCGAGGCTCCGCGCGCCAGTCAACGCCCCGGGTGGGAGTGTGCGGACGGCAAGGGGGGCGATCCCGGCGGTGTCGTGGGCGGGCGACTGTGGTGTAAGGCGGGTCCGGGTGATTGCGCCATCGCCGCCGGTGATGGTGATTTCGACGCGGCGATAGCCCTGGCCGCGCGCTTCCAGGATGGCCTGGGCCTTCGCGAGGAGGGATTGGAGGGTGGCCCGTATCGCCAGTTCGCCGGAGCCGATGGCCACGCGTGAACGCGCCGTAATGCTTTCCGGGCGGTAGGGAACGACGGTTTCTCCGGCGCCCTGGGGCGGGCAGACGACGGGGCGGCCGCGAGAGGCACGCGCGGCGTCGAGCGCTTCGGAGGCGGTATCGGCGAGCCCGGCCCGGGTGGCGAGGCCGCTCCAGGCGGTCGCCAGGGCGGCCAGGCGCGCGGCCAGCGCCGCTTCCGGAACGGCGGGGTCGGCCTGGATGAGGATGTGGTCTCGTCCACCGATCGCGACAGGATCTGTCGCGCGAGTCTGAATAATGGAAGCGATGCGTTCCAGTTCATCGAGGCAGTGGCCGGCGTTGTCGGGGAGGAAGACGGCCCCGGGAGAACGCCCCCTTGCCTGGCCGGCGGACATGCCGCGCAACACGCCGAGGACGGCGGCATCGCAGGTGGTTTCCGTCACCAGGGCATCGTCTCCGTGCCCGGCGATGAGGACGACGGTTCGCCCGGCGAGCGCTGGGCGCTGGCGGGAGGCGAGCTGGACGCCGAGGCGGGGGAACCAGAGGCAGACGGTTCGCATGGCTGAAGGACCTCCGGGGAGCATGGACGTAGTAGAACATATGTTC
>CAZQCR010000068.1:0-1241 GCA_964591745.1 uncultured Anaerolineaceae bacterium | reverse complement strand
GCTACTTAATCGAAATCAGCTCGATCTCGAAGATCAGGTCCGCGTTCGCCGGGATGGGGCCCTGGCCGCGGGCGCCGTAGCCGAGAGCGGCGGGGATGAGGGTGGTCCGCTTGCCGCCGACTTTCATCGTCGAGATCGCCTCGGAGAAGCCCTTGATCACGCCGGTCATGGCGAAGGTGGCTGGCGTTCCCTTGGCGACTGAGCTATCGAAGACCTGGCCGTTGGCGGCCAGCTTGCCGACATAATGTACGGTCACGGACTGGTCCAGCCGGGGCGAAGCGCCCTCGCCGACCTTTTCATCGGTGTACTGGAGGCCGCTGGCGGTGGTGGTGGCGTTCTTGAGCACGATCGGTGTCCCTGCTTTCGTCGGTACGGTGGTGGGCTTGAAGGCTGTGGCTGTTCCGGCGGCCGTCGTTCCGGTGGGCGTCGGGTCGGGGCCATCGCCGCAACCAGCCGCGAGGAGCGCGATGGCGGAGATGGAGGAGGCGAGGAGGAGGAGAAGGGCACGTCTCATAGGAGAAGGCTACCGGTGGCGACCGCTACATTCACGCAGGCTTTCCTTAACCGTTGCCCATCGTCGCCAGCCGCCTGCCCGCTTCGACCAGCGTCTCTTCGGACTTGGAGAAGGTGAAGCGCACGAAGCGGGAGCCGGCATCGGTGCCTGGCCGGTAGAAGCTGGAGCCGGGGACTGGCGCGACGCCGACCTTCTCCGTTAGATGGTGAGCGAAGGCGACGTCGTTACCGGCGAACCCGAGGTCCGTGAAGTCGGCCATGATGTAGTAGGCGCCCTCGGGCTGGTGGGCCTTGAAGCCGGATTCGCGCAGGGCGGCGAGCAGGATGGCGCGCTTGGTGTGGTACATCGCGCTGAGTTCGGGGTAGTAGGCGTCGGCCTGTTCCATCGCGACGGCGGCGGCTTCCTGCAGCGGCGCCGGCGCACCCACCGTGAGGAAGTCGTGGACCTTGCGCAGGCCGTTGCTCAGCTCGGGCTTCGCGAGGATGAAGCCGAGCCGCCAGCCGGTCACGCTAAACGTCTTGGAAAGGCCGCTGATCGTGATCGTGCGGTCGTACATGCCCGGCAACGTCGCCATCGGCACGTGCGTGCGGCCGTCGTAGAGGATGTGCTCGTAGATCTCGTCCGTGATGCAGAGGCAGTCGAACTCCTGGCAGAGCCCCGCTATCAGCCTCAGCTCCGGTAGCGTGAAGACCTTGCCACTCGGGTTGTTCGGCGTGTTCACGATGAT
>CAZQCR010000067.1:0-13763 GCA_964591745.1 uncultured Anaerolineaceae bacterium | reverse complement strand
CACCCACGAGACCTGGATGTTCGTGATATGCGGGTTCAGAGCCAGGCGAGCAACGGCGTGCATCAGCACGGCCTCCCGGAACGTCGGGCCCTTCCGCGCATTCCCCTTCAGGTAGATCGGCGCTTCCATGTGCACGAAGGGCAGGGGTACGAACTCCGTGATCCCGCCGGTGCGTCCCTGGAGTTCGCGCAGCCGGAGGAGGTGGCGCGCCCAGTTCACCGGCCCATCGATGTGGCCGTACATGATCGTCGATGTCGTCCGGAACCCCACCCTGTGGGCCGCCTCCTGGACTTCGAGCCACTGTGCCGTGTTGATCTTGTCGGGGCAGAGCGTCGCCCGCACTTCGTCGTCCAGCACTTCCGCGGCCGTCCCTGGGAGCGTGCCCAGGCCCGCCTCCTTCAGCTGCGTGAGGAACGCCTCGAGCGAAACACCCAGCGTCTCCGCGCCCTGCCACACTTCGAGCGGGCTGAACGCGTGGACATGGATCGCTGGCACCGCCGCCTTCACCGCTTTCACGATGTCGATATACGTCTGGCCCGTGTACTCCGGGTGGATGCCGCCCTGCATGCAGACCTCAGTACCGCCCCGCTCCCACGCCTCCGTGACCCGGCGCTGAATCTCGTCGAGCCCCAGGTCGTACGGCTGCCCGCGCAGGTTCTCGCTCAGCTTGCCCTTGCTGAACGCGCAGAACTGGCAGCGGAAGTAGCAGATGTTCGTGTAATTGATGTTCCGGTTCACGACGTACGTCACCGTCTCGCCGTTCACCTCCTGGCGCAGCCGGTCTGCCGCCTCGCAGACCGCGAAGAAGTCCTCGCCCCGCGCCCTGAACAGCCGCGTGACCTCGGCTTCCGTCAGCCCCTGGCCAGCCACGCCGCGTTCGATGATCGCAGCGATGTCGGCGCTCACGTGTTCGCGGGCGCGCGGCTCGTGCGGCGTCAACACATCCTCGTACCCCGCCGGGATCGCCGTCAGCTCGCCTGGGGACCACTCCTCCGCTCGTGCGAAACCTTCGCCATCAATCGCCCGGATGACGGGCGTGCGAAGCTCCTCATCGAGCCAGCGGTCCCCGTCGAGCGCGTAGTCCGGGTAGATCGCCAGCCGCTCCGTCAGCTCCTTGCCACAGGCCGCCGTGTTCTTCCGCAGCTCGTCCAGGTGCGGCCAGGGTGCCTCCGGGTTCACGTGGTCCGGGGTGACCGGCGAGACGCCGCCCCAGTCGTTCAGGCCCGCCGCGACTAGCCGCGGGTAGAGTTCGTAGCTCAGGTTCGGCGGCGCCTGGATGTTCATCTCGCCGCCGAACACGATCCGCGCCACCGCGATCGACCAGAGCAGGTCGTCCAGGTCCGGCTCCGGCGCGTCGTGCATCTTCGTGTCGGCCTTCGCCCGGAAGTTCTGGACGATGATCTCCTGGATGTGCCCAAACTCTTCGTGCAGCGCCCGCAACGCCAGGAACGACTCGATCCGCTCCAGCCGCGTCTCGCCAATCCCGATCAGGATGCCCGAGGTAAACGGCACCTGGAGTTCGCCCGCCCAGCGCATCGTTTGCAGGCGCGGAGCCGGCCGCTTGTCCGGCGAGCCATAGTGCACCATCCCCTTCCCGTGCAGCCGGTCAGAGACGCTCTCCAGCATGATCCCCTGCGAGACCGACACCTTGCGCAGCGCCGCGATCTCCTCGCGCGTCATCACACCCGGGTTAGCGTGGGGGAAGAGCCCCGTCTCCTTAAGCACCAGCTCCGACATCGCCGTCAGGTACTGGATCGTCGTCTCGTACCCCATCTCGGCCAGTTCCCGCTTCGCCACCTTGTAGCGAAGCTCCGGCTTGTCACCGAGCGTGAACAGCGCTTCATTGCAGCCCGCCGCTGCCCCCGCCCTCGCGATCTCCAGCACCTGTTCCGGCGTCATGTACGCCCGCTGTCCCGGGACCGGCGGCTTCGCGAACGTGCAGTAGTGGCACACGTCCCGGCAGAGCTGCGTCAGCGGGATGAAAACCTTGCGCGAATACGAAACCACATTGTGGTGCGCCGCCCGGTTCAGCCTGTCCGCCGTCTCCATCAGGCTCGCCAGGTCCGTCTCTGTGGCCAGCGCGCGTGCCGCCGCCTCATCCGGGAGCCGCCCACCCAGCGCGGCTGAAAGCGTGTTGTTCGTCGTTGCGAGCATTGCGGGCCTCCGTTGCGCGAACCGAGAGACTTCGTACTCCAAACCAAGTATCATTCTTGGAGTAACCTGCCCGCGCTGTAAGCATACCCCATCTCATCGGAGGATTCAAAGATGGAACGCAAAGTCCGCTGCCCCGTTGCCAGCACCCTCGACCTCGTCGGGGACCGCTGGACGCTCCTCATCGTCCGCGACCTCCTTCGCGGCCGCACCCGCTTCTCAGACTTCCGCGACGCCGTCGAAGGCATCCCTCCCAGCGTCCTCTCCGATCGCCTGAAAACCCTGGAGCGCGAAGGCATCGTCAGCCGCCGCTTCTACAGCGACCATCCCCCCCGCGCCGAGTACCTCCTCACGGCGAAAGGCCACGAACTTGGCCCCGTCGTCGGCGCCCTCTCCCGCTGGGGAGAAAAATACGCCGAGCACGACCTCGAACTCGTCGACAACGAATGCGGGCACGGCGTCGCCGTCGTCTACCACTGCGACACCTGCGCCCGTCTCTCGCCTCGCAGCCGCATCCGCATCGTCGAGCGCTGACCCGCAGCCCCCATCCCCACCGTTCCGCAGCCCGACCGTCAGGGAGGGCATTCGCCGATGGCGCCACCACCGTTGGTTCTGGACGGACCCCGCCGTAGACTCCCGCCATGACAGACCGCCTCAAGGACCGCGTCGCGCTCATCACCGCCGTTGGCGACCTTCCCGGCGAAGCCCTCGTCAGAGGCCTCGCGAGCGAAGGCGCTCGAATAGCGGCAAACCACCTCAAGCCCGAAGTCGCCGCCCGCTCCGCCGCCCTCGCCGCGACCGCCGGCAGCGAAGGCCTCGCCCTCTCTGCCCACCTCCTCGACCGCGCCGCCGTCGCCAGCGCCGTCCAGGCGACCGTCGAGCGCTTCGGCACGCTCGATATTCTCGTCGCCAACGCCACCTGGTTCATCCCCAACGACCCGTTCGCCAGCGGCGAGGCGGAGTGGACCCGGATCGTCGAGCGCAACCTCCGCGCCCAGGTCCACGCCGTCGAAGCAGCCATCCCCGTGATGAAGGCGCAGGGCTACGGCAAGATCGTGATCATGGCCAGCGTCGCCGGCCAGATGGGCATGCCCGGCTACAGCTACTACTGCATGGCCAAGGCCGGCGAAATCGGCTACATGCGCGCCCTCGCCCGCGAACTCGGCCCACTCGGCATCCGCGTCAACGCCATCGCCCCCGGCGGCGTCGACCTCTTCGGTTACGACGATGCCGCCAAGGCCCGGATCGCCGCTCAGCTCCCCGTCGGCCGCGCCGGCCACGTCGATGAACTCGCCGCCATGACCGTCTACCTCGCCAGCGCCGAAAGCGACTTCGTAACCGGCCAGGTGCTGCGTCTCGACGGCGGCCTGATCAACGCCTGACTCTCCGCCAGATCACTCGACCTGGGCCTCGCCGGTAGCGGCCCGTCAGGTCGTACCGTTCTAAGGCGAAGGCCGTTCGCCGGCCGCCGGCGCCGGGCTCGGCCGGCGCCCCGGCACGAAGAGCTGGACAACGATCTGGACGACCGCCAGCGCGATCCCGGCGAAGGCGACAAAATCGCCGAGGCTGTAGATGTTGGTTCGATAGAGCGGGAGCGTCATCACGAAGCGGTCTGAAAGCGGCTCGAAGTCGATATCCTCGCGGTAGAGGATCACGTCCTTGGAGTTCGTCACCTGCCTCCCGATATTCCCCTCCGTTATCTCGGGGAATGCTTCGGAAGACTGGATCGTTTCAAAGGCCACGGGCATGAGCCCGCCATGGGATGCCATCGGGATGAAGTTCATCAGGATCCCGATCGCGATCAGCCAGGCGCCAATGTACCAGCGAAAGCGCAGGGCGAGCCCAACAAGCAGCGCCGTGGTGGTGAAGAAGATGACCCGGCGGATGTCGCCCTGCCCACCATCAAGATCGAGCAGGGAAACGGCGATGCGTTGGGCGACGACGACGGCCAGCGCCGATCCAAGCCAAACAAATTCGCCCGCGCTCCATTGGGGAGGACGGGCGAACAGTATTCGGCGGAAAGCGGCGGGCGTGTTGGTCATGAATGAATGCCGCCGCTCCAGGGGCTTACCAGTTCTGGTAAGGCGCGGCGCCGGCGACGGCGATCATGGCGAGCGAAGCGAGGGCGAAAGCTGCGGTCAGGAAACGGGTCTTCATGGTGTTTGAATCCTCTCGTGCCGTTGGTGTGGTGTGGCAATACCAACGTTAACGGTGCCGTTCTCGCGAAACTCTCGCGAGAAATGGAATTAGTGGTCGCCGCGGCCATCAATTCGGGAAGACTCCCGCCTGGGTGCCATCGCCAGCGTGCATCAGGCTCCGTACCGGCGGCCGCCGCTGCGAGAACGTGCCGTTCATGCCGTCGCTACCGCTCCGGTGAGAGCGAGCGCCGTCACTTCGATGTCTCCCCAGTTCTCCGCCTGGACGGCGTCGCATTCGCCCGCTTTGATCAATTCGAGGACGGCGAGGAACGACAACACCACTTCCAACCGCGTCGAACACTCGCGCATCGCCTCCCGGAACGAGAAGCGGCCAGAGCGGTGCAGCCGTTCGCGAAGAACGGTCAGCCGCTGCGCGAGCGTCGCCCGCTGGCGAGGAAGGATGACGCGCGGCGGTTCCGGCGTGCGCCGCAAGACGTCCACCATGATCGTCCGCATCAGGTCGGCCGTTACGCCGTCCAGCCCGGTCCCTTCCGGCTGCGGCGGAGGAGGGGCCATCCGTGTGAAGAAGCGCATGCCCGCCTCCTGCCGTTCGCCCAGGATCGCCGTCACGGCGGCGTAGCGGCGGTATTCGATGAGCATGTCGATCAGTTCGCGGCCCACCTCGTCGTCATCCGCCTCTGCCGCCAACGAAGGGTCACGCGGCAAGAGCGCCCGCGACTTGAGGTAGATCAGCTTGGCGCCGATGGAGATGAACTCGGCCAGCGCGCGCGGGTGAAACCCCGCTGTCGTCCGGATGGCGCCGAGGTACTGGTCCGTGACGGCGACGAGCGAGATGGACGTGATGTCCAGGTCGTCCCGCTCGATCAGGTGCAGCAACAGCTCAAGCGGACCCTGGAACACCGGGAGGTGAATCTGTGGCATCGGCTCCTGAGGGACGGCGCTACCCCGCAACAACGTGTCCCCCGGTGGTCACACGACCTTCCCGTTGTCGTTCCGCGACGGCCGCGCCCGACGAGGGCAACGACCGCTCGACCGCGAGCGCGACAACGGCGACCTTCCGCATCATCCGTTCGAACGGCCCGAGCGTCAACGGCCTCGGCCCCGGGCGTCGCTCCGACTCTGCTATCGCGCCGTTGAGTGGGTACTGCTCGTGAGGTCTGGCCGGAGCCGCCGAGCCTCACGCAGGTAGGCGTGATGAACGTCGTGGATGCCTTTTTCGGTATTCACGTGCAGGAGGATGCGCACACAGAGCGGCAGGCTCCCGGGCACGCTCATCTCGTGGCCACACATCAAGGGCACGAACGTCCAGCCGAGCTGCCGCGCCGCCACCGCCGGGAACTCCGCGTTCACGTCCGGCGTGGTAGTGAACCACGCGGAGGCGACGTCCTCCGGGTCGATCTCGTTGGCTTCGATCATCACCTCGAGAAGTTCACGCGTCGCCTCGATGATCTCTTCACGCGTGTTCTTGCTCACGCTGGTCGCACCACGGATGCCTCGAACCGGCATAGCCTGCCGTCCTCCTCAGGGCTAACAATCAGGAACCTGGCCTACGCCGGAGGGAGCTCAAGCAGCTCGGTGGGCGGGCAGGAGTAAAGTACGGTCTGCGAGGGGCCTGCGCTACGCCCGCGCGCGATTCAGCTCAGGCCTCGGCTGCTCGCCGCCCGCGCCATCCTCCGCGATACTGGAGGTTCGAGCTTCCACGGAGTGTTTCCATGATCATCGGCTTCGGCGCCGACCACGCCGGGTACCAGTTGAAGGACCATCTCATGGAGACGGCCCGCGCCCTTGGCCACGAGACACGTGACTTCGGTACGAACGGCCCGGCCAGCGTCGACTATCCCGACTTCGCGGAGACCGTCGCCCGCGCCGTCCTCGCCGGAGAGGTTGAGGTTGGCGTCGTCATCTGCAGCAACGGTGTCGGGATAAGCATCACGGCGAACAAGGTTCCCGGCATCCGTTGCGCCCTCTGCCACACAAGCTGGGGAGCGGCCCGCGCTCGCCAGCACGCCGACGCGAACATGCTCGCCCTCGGCGCGCTGGAGATCGGTACGGCGGTCGCCGAGGAGATCCTCAAAGCGTTCCTCGGGAATACCTTCGAAGGTGGGCGGCACGAACGCCGCGTCGCCAAGATGATGGATGTCGAGCGGCGTGGCATCGGCGCGGAGCTTTCGCGCGCATGAGCGAACAGCCGATCACCAAGAAGACGGTGCGCGATCTCGACATCACCGGTAAGCGGGTCCTTCTGCGAGCGGACCTCAACGTCCCCCTGGCAGATGGCACCGTGACCGACGACACCCGGATTCGGGAATCCCTCCCGACGATCCAGTTGATCCTCAAGGCGGGAGGCAGCGTCGTCCTCTGCTCGCACCTGGGGCGCCCGAAGGGCCGGGACATGGCGCAATCGCTCGCGCCTGTCGCCGTCCGGCTGAGCGAGCTCCTCGGCCAGCCGGTCGCGTTCGTCGATGATTGCGTGGGCGAGGCTGCGACAGCCGCGACGGCGGCCCTCGCACCGGGAGAGGTGGTCCTCCTCGAAAACCTCCGGTTCCACGCGGAGGAGGAGAAGAACGACCCGGAGTTCGCCCGCAAGCTGGCGGCCCATGCTTTGCTCTTCGTGAACGACGCCTTCGGAGCGGCCCATCGCGCCCATGCCTCCACGGAAGGCGTAACACACTACCTTCCCTCCGTCGCCGGCCTGCTTATGGAGAAGGAAGTCCGCTACCTGGGCGCACTGGTCGCGAATCCCCCGAGGCCTTTCGCCGCCGTCGTCGGCGGCGCCAAGGTGAGCAGCAAGATTCCCGCGATCGACCATCTCCTGCCGAAGCTCGACATGCTCCTCCTTGGCGGAGGGATGGCGAACACTTTTCTGAAGGCGACCGGTGTCGATGTCGCGGCTTCACTCGTCGAAGACGAACTGGTCGATGTCGCGCGCGGCATCCTGGCGAAAGCTGCTTCACGCGGCGTCGCCGTTCACCTCCCCGTGGATGTCGTCGCAGCGGATCGGTTCGCGGCGGATGCGAATGTCGTACACGTCGCCGTTACCGAGGTCCCGGCGGGCTCGATGATCCTCGATATCGGCCCGCTGACGGTGTCCGCCTATGCGGAGGCCCTCCAGGCCGCCGCCGCCGTCATCTGGAACGGACCGATGGGCGTCTTCGAAATGGCCCCGTTCTCGCGCGGTTCTTTCGGCATCGCGCAAGCGATCGCCGCGCTTCACGCCCAGACGATCGTCGGTGGCGGCGAGACGGCTGCGGTCGTCGCCCAACTGGGCCTCCAGCAGCGCTTCACCCACGTCTCCACCGGTGGTGGCGCCTCCCTCGAGATGCTCGAAGGCCGCGAGCTGCCCGGTGTCGCCGCCCTGGAGGACAGGTAGATGCTCTTCGCTTTCCGCGGGGTCCGCTTCTTCCAGGTGCTCCTGGCATTCATCGCCCTGGCGACGGGCATCGGCGCGGTCCTTTCGCTGAAGGTCTTCACCGACGACAAAGTGCTTCCCATGCTCTTCGTCGCTGGCTTCCTGGCGATCGTCTTCCTCTGGTCGTTTACCACGGCGATCCGCGTGCCCACGTCCTTCATCGCCATCGCTCCCGAGCGCACACGCATTCGCTTTCCCGGCTTCGTCGACACCGTGATCTTGAACACCGACATCATCGACGCCACGCTCGTGCGCCAATCGCTGTTCGCCGGCATCGGCGTTCGAACCGACTTCCGCGGTCATGTCGTCCTCGCCACCACGCTGGGCAAGACGGCCGAGCTCCGCCTCCGCAAGCCTATCCGTATCTGGCTCATCCCCAAGCTCATCCCGCTCCGCGCCGAGCGCCTCGGGCTCACCGTACGCAACCCGGAGAAGCTGGTCGCCCGCTTCGCCAGCACAGGCACGACACCCGCGCGGCCCGCTTCGACCGCGCCGAGGGCCGCCAGTAAGATGAAGCGCCGCGGCCGGTAGGCCCCACGGAGCACCAGATGCGAACCCCATTCATCGCCGGGAACTGGAAGATGAACACGACGGAGGCCGAGGCCGTCGCCCTCGCAAGCGCCGTCCGCGACGCGACCGCTGGCGCCGCCTGCGACATCGCTGTCTGCGTCCCCTTCCCCCACCTCGCATCGGTCCGCCAGGCGCTCCAGGGCTCGAACGTGGGCCTGGGCGCGCAGGACGTCTCCTGGGAGCCAAAGGGCGCCTTCACCGGTGAAGTGAGCGTCGCGATGCTCGCGGATTACTGCCGCTACGTCATCATCGGCCACAGCGAGCGTCGCCAGTTCTTCGGCGAAACCGACGACTGGGTGCGCCGCAAGCTCCAGGCCGTCCTCGCTTCGCCACTTGACCCCATCGTCTGCGTCGGCGAACTGCTCGAAGAACGCCGCGCCGGCCAGACCGAGGCCGTTCTCGCCCGCCAGCTTCGTGAGGGGCTCCATGGACTTGCCATAACTGCCCGCGTCACCATCGCTTACGAGCCTGTCTGGGCGATCGGCACCGGAGAGACGGCCACACCCGCGATGGCCCAGGACGCCTGCGCCTTCATCCGCCAACAGCTCCGGGAGATCGCGGGTGCGGATGTCGGGGAGGCGGTCCGCATCCAGTACGGCGGCAGCGTGACCGCGGAAAACGCGGCGACTCTGCTCGCCCAGCCGGATATCGATGGCGCGCTCGTCGGCGGCGCATCGCTCAAGGGTGATTCGTTCGCCGCTATCTGCGCGGCGGCCCGGTAGAAGAAGGCCCGCGCCCGGCTCAGGCTGCCTTTTCGGCGGTCGACGGCACTCCGGCGGATTCCCTCCAGGCGGCAAGCATCGCCTCTGCCTCGATCGCGCCGATCGCCTGCTGCCCCTGGGTGTTCCGGTGGAGCCGGTCAGCCGCGAAGTCCGGGCCGGCTGTGTCAGGCGCCTCGGCTTCCACCCAGCCGAGATAGCGCACATGCCGCGCGGCGCAGAGTTCCTGGAGCCGTTGATGGACGTCGAGGCGGCGTGCCTGGCGCCGCCGTTCTCCCGTTTCACTGTCGTTGATCACCAACCGGCGGCCAAGCATGCCCACCACTACCAGGCCGACGCCTTCATGCCGGAGAATGCGGCTCACGCAGGCTTCGGCCGTCTCCAGCACCTGGTCTGGGGTGAAGTGGGCGTCGCCGCCGATTGTGCGCAGGGCCAGGTCGCGTCCAATGCGAAAGAGCCGCCTTCGGGCCAGCCGCGGCGACTGCCCGGCCCTCAGCCCCACCCGCGAGACCGCGCCGCCTACGGGCCCGAGCTTCCGACGCAGCCGCAACGGCGTCGACTCATAGGAGTACCAGAACGGGTTGACACGAAAGTAGACAAGGTCGGGCTGGTATCGTTCCATCCAGCCGTCGATCAAACCGGGGAGCTCGGCACTCGGCCAAATGCCACGCAGGACCGTGTCGACCGGTTCGCTCGATGCGGCGGCAAGCGCCGATTCCACAACCTTGAAGGAGAGAAACTCCGCCGGCACGTCGTCTTGGCGGTCATTACTCGAACCGAGCCTCAAGATGCGCATGGGGTCAAATGCTAACCGACGCCGGTCCTGCGGGCAGTCGCCTGAGCTGTCCATGAGGGCGGTCCGGTGCCCTGCTTCCCTCGCGAGTCCGCTATCCCGCGCCTACAATCGATGGGCATGCTTCGCCGCCTGGTTGCCATCGTCGGTCCCACCGCCTCGGGAAAGTCGGCCATCGCGATGGAACTCGCCCTCCGGCTGGGCGGCGAGATCGTCAACGCCGATAGCCGCCAGATCTACACGGGCATGGACATCGGCACGGCCAAGCCAACCCAGGACGACCGGCGCCGAGTCCGTCACCACCTCTACGACATCTGCGATCCCGCGGAACGCTACAGCCTCGCGCTCTACCAGCGGGATGCTCGCGCCGCCCTCGATCGTATCTGGGAGCGCGGGGCCTTCGCCTGGTTGGTCGGCGGCACGGGACAGTACGCGTGGGCGCTCCTGGAAAGCTGGACAGTCCCCGAAGTCCCACCCGATCCGGCCCTGCGGGACCGGCTCACCGCCATCGCCACCATCGACGGGGCGGACGCGCTCCACGAACGGCTCAGGGCCATCGACCCGGCTGCCGCCGCCAGCATCGACCCCCGCAACGTGCGCCGCGTCGTCCGCGCTATCGAAGTCTTCGAGGTCACCGGCCGGCCGATCAGCGACTGGCAGACAAAGGGCTCGCCGGACTTCGAGTACCTCCTCTTCGGTATCGACGTGCCCCGCGAGGTCCTGGACGCCCGGATCGAACGGCGTGTGGATGAGATGTTCGCGGCCGGTTTCGTCGATGAAGTGCGCGGCCTCCTGGCCGCCCGCGCCCGCGCCGACGCCTCGGCGATGTCCTCCATCGGCTACGCCGAGGTAGCCCGTCATCTCGGCGGGGAGATCTCGCTGGCAGAGGCGATCGAAGCGACGAAACGGGCGACGCGCCGTCTTGCCAGGCGCCAGGCCCAGTGGTTCCGCCGCGACGACCGCCGCATCACCTGGGTTCACGACGCGGACGACATCGAGATGCAGGCGAACATCTTCACCGGCGCCTGCACGAACGTTATCCGGGGTGAGAGCCGCTAGGCAGCTCAGTCGCGGGCCATCAGCGGGAGGACCAACCGGAGGTCGGCCGCGGGCGCATCCACATCGACAGTGACGAAGATGTTGTCGAACACGGCCACGACGACCGGGTCGGTTCCGAAGCGGTTGAGCCCGAGACGGACTTCGATGCTCACCGCGTTGGCCGGGATGGGCCCAGACGCGGTGCCCGTGCTCCAGTCCGGCCCGTCCGTGTCGTTGAAGCCGAGGGACGAGATGAAGTCGCCGCCACAGTTCGGCCCCGTCATGAAGGCCGCCCCCAGGAAGGCGATAGACTGATCGCCGGGCGAGGCGTTCTTGACGGACCCTTTGAACGACAACATCGTCGCCGCCGGGGGGAGCGGCCGGCACTGGATCGCGAGCATGTTCTCCGGGTCCGTTCCACTGTTCGTCACCTTGAGCGAGCCGGAGCTGGCGTTGTTGCCAGCATCCTCGGGACTCCAGGTGACGGAGCCCGCGTACGTTTCGGCCCAATCGGAGACGCCGGTGTTGAAGGCGCCGTTCTGGACGAGGTCAGACTCCGCGGAGCTGGCCGGCAACGCCCAGGCCAGGAGGGCTGTTACCGCGAGGAGGGCGGGGATCGCGGCGGCGGGACGAACCATACGCATAACGTGCATCAGTCATCCAAACGTAGCCCGTTCCACCCCCGCCAGCCATCCGGAATAGCCCTAACGCGACCGTTGCAGGACTTCGTCCAACACGGCGCTGCCATGTCCCGGTGGTTCCGTCGCGACGAACGCCGGCTGACCCGCGGCGGAGGATCGAAACGACATCGACAAGCAGGCCAACCTCTTCACGGGCGCCAGCACGAACGTTGTTCGCGGCGAGGGCCGCGCTAGCAGAGTCCGGGGCTCCCGCCTCTCGTAGCTCTTCGTATCTTTGAACCTTTGCGTTTCAAGATCCCTTGCGTTTCAACCTTGCCCGGCCCGCGTTGATCCGCTTAACTCAGACCATGCGCGTTACGAAGATGCACGGCCTCGGCAACGACTACGTCTACATCGCCCCGAAGCGCGAAGACGAACGCGAATGGAACGCCCTCGCGATCAGCGTGAGCGACCGCCACTTCGGCGTCGGCAGCGACGGGCTGATCCTCGCGCTCCCTTCGGCGGTGGCCGACATGAAGATGCGGATGTTCAACGCCGACGGCTCTGAGGCCGAGATGTGCGGCAACGGCATCCGCTGTGTCGTGAAGTTCGCCATCGAAGAGGGCCTGGTCCCCTTCGAACGCGAGCCCGTGACCGTAGAGACGCTGGCCGGGATCAAGACGCTCGAACTCGTCCGCGAAGGCGGCGTCGTCACCGGCGCCCGGGTCGATATGGGTCCGCCGAACTTCGTCCCTGCCTCGCTCCCCGCGAACGTCGAGGGCCCCGGCCCGGTCATCGACCTGCCTGTCACGATCGACGGCATGGACCTCAAGCTCACACTCGTTAGCGTCGGCAACCCGCACGCAATCCACTACGTCGACTCCGACCCGGCCGACTTCCCACTCGAACGGATCGGACCGCTGGTAGAGAACCACCCGCTCTTCCCGCGCCGGGTGAACTTCCAGGTCGTCCAGGTGCTCGATAGCGGCCATGTAAAGCACCGCGTCTGGGAACGCGGTTCCGGGATCACGCTCGCCTCGGGCACCAGCGCGACGGCTGTCTGCGCGGCCTCGCGCCTCCGCGGCTTCACCGGCGACCGGATGGTCGATTCCCTCCCCGGCGGCGACCTCGTCCTCGAATGGGACGGCAAAGGCTCCGTGTTCATGACCGGCCCGGCGACCCGCGTCTTCGACGCGGAGTGGGCCGAAGGCTAACCGCCCCCCACCGCGCCGCCGGCCAGGGAACCGCCGGATTGACGCGCCCTGAATACGTGAAACTCCCGAGAGACACGCCGCCGGGACGCCGCCACGCTGGTAGGTACCACCCACCGCGCGCGCGGCCGATGTTCGCGCGCCCGGGGAGCCAGCTGTGAAACTCCAATCAGTCCTCGCTTCGAAGGGCCCCCGCGTTATCACCACACCGCCCACCAGCACGGTCGGCGAGGCCGTCGCCCTGCTCGCCCGCCACAACGTCGGCGCCCTCGTGGTTGCGGACGCGGCCGGCCAGATCCACGGCATCATCTCCGAGCGCGACGTCATCCGCGCCCTCGCCAGCCGCGAAGGCGTCATGGCGCTCACCGTCGCTGACCTGATGACTACCGCCCTCGTCTGTGGCTCGCCCGGCGACGACCTCGAACCGGTCCTCCAGACCATGACCACCCGCCACTTCCGCCATCTGCCCGTCGTCGAAGGAGAGCGCCTGGTCGGTGTCCTCACGATCGGCGACCTGGTGATGGCCCAGCGAAACCAGTACCGCGGCGCCGTCGACAACCTCGAAGTGCGCCTCATGGAATCGGCCCGGGCCGCCTCGTGACCGCTCCCGCCCACGCGCCGCTCCGGGTCGCCGTCATCGGCGCTGGTCCCTCCGCGTTCTACGCCGCCGAGGCGCTCCTCGCCCTCGGCGAACCCGCCGTGGAAGTCGACATGTTCGATCGCCTGCCCACACCGTTCGGCCTCGTCCGCCATGGCGTCGCCCCGGACCATCTCAAGATCAAGACCGTGACCCGCTCCTTCGTCCAGGTCGCGGCCGACCCACGCTTCCGCTTCTTCGGCAACATCGAGTTCGGAACGGCCCTCACCCTCGCCGACATCACGGCCCACTACCACCAGGTCCTCTTCGCCACCGGTGCGCAGTCCGACCGCCGCATGGATATCCCCGGCGAAGACCTCAGCGGCAGCCACCCTGCGACCTCCTTCGTCGCCTGGTACAACGGGCACCCCGACTACCGTGACTGCACGTTCGACCTCTCCGCGGAGCGCGCGGTCATCGTCGGCGTGGGCAACGTCGCCATCGATGTCGCCCGCA
>CAZQCR010000066.1:0-13838 GCA_964591745.1 uncultured Anaerolineaceae bacterium | reverse complement strand
CAGGAGCGACACGGAGGCCACGGTTGCCGGGACGGTCGAACACGGCCACCCCAACCGCGTCAGCCTCAACGGCCTCGATATTGACCTCGAGCCGCAGTCCGGGACCTACCTCCTCGCCTGCGACAACACCGACCGCCCGGGGATGATCGGGCGGGTGGGCACGCTGCTCGGGGCCAACGACATCAACATCCGTTCGATGCAGGTTGGCCGCCGTGGCCGCCGCGAACGCGCCCTGATGCTGATCGAAGTCGATGAGTTCCCCTCGGACGAGCAGCTCGCCGAGATCGGGGCGATCGACGGCATCTACAACGTCCGCCTCGTCCGGTTCTAACGGCCGGCGGCGCCGATCCTTAGCCGCGACCCATCGGGGTCGCCTACCTCCCGCACCACGTACCCCGCGGCCCACAGCGGCCGCCTATCGCTTACCATGCCCCGGTGACCATTCGCATCCTAAAATTGTGTCTTGGGGTGGGCATCCCCGTGGCGTTGATCGCCCTCGGAGTGTTCATCCTCTCCCCATGGAACGATGCCCCGGCCGCGCGGCGGTATGGGGAGAGTACCGCCAACTGGGCCCCTCCGCTCCCGTTCGACCGCCTCGTGGCGCGGTCCGACGTCGTGGTCCTTGGCCATGTGGTCGGCGTTGCCGGTTCAGACATCGTGTATCCAAGTGGCTACGACCCGAAGACCGATGATCACCTTCCCTCCGGCATCAGCCCGGCTGTCGGGTTCGCGCACTATCGTGTTCGGGTGGACGAATACGTCGTCGGGTCCGGCCCCTCCGAGCTGGTGATGCGCCAGAACGGTGACCTCCGGCTCGAGAACCTGGGAGCAGCGGAGTTTCCCAATCCGGAGTTGGGGAGATCGATGCTGCTCTTCCTCAGCCTCGAGCCCATCGGTGGGCAGGACTTCTGGGTCTCGGGCGGCCCGTTTGGGCAGATGATCGAGGAGAAGGGCGTCCTCGCCTATGTTTGGCGCGCGGATGACGAATCCCACGCCCCGCGCCCCGTCCCCTTCTTCGCTGGCATGGACCTGGACGGTGCGAAGGCCGCCATCCGCCAGCAGGCCGTCGCCCTCGGGCGATAGCCGCCCTCCACAGGCGCGGCCTACTTCCCGACGCACGCACTCCCCACGGTACGCGCGCCCCACAGCGGCCGCGGACTGTTCGAACGACCTTCGGCCGCCCCCTACCGCCCCAACCCACCGCCGAAGACCACCGACCCATCCCCATGCGCCCAGATCACCTCTGCCCCCATCGCCGCAATCACCCAGGCCGACCGTTCCGCCAGCCTCCGGTAGGTCACATGGTCCGGCAGGGCGAGCGCCAGGGGCCGGGCCGCGTCCTCCCCCCGCCAGAGCGCGAGGTCCAGGATCGCCCCCGCGTACGCCGCCCGCGCCTGGGCAAGGCGGCTGTGGGACGACTCCGGCGGCGCCCCCCGGACGGCGATCCACGTCTCGGCCGCGTCCCCGGCGCTCACCCGCACCGTCGGCCCGTACTCCTTGCCGTCCGTGTCCGCCTCCGCAACGAGCCCTTGGAGGGCGTAGTGGCTCACCACCCGGGCAATGACGTTCCCTTCCCAGGACCACGGCCGGTCCCAGCGCCCGCCCGCCTCCGTCGCCGGTGGCGCGACCTCGGATGTGGCGTCCTGCGGCGCAAGCCGGTTGACGACGTGACCGCCAAAGTGCTCGCGCACCAGCAGGCCACGCTCGACGAGCGCCTTGCACTCCGCGTTCGCCTGCTGCCGCCGTTTCAGCCCAAGCGCCGCCGCGATCTCGCCGTCATCGGCCCCCTGGGGCCGTTCGCGAAGGAAAAGGACAATCCGGTCTGGAATCGCCATCTGCGTGTCTCCTACGGGTAGAGCGGGTGGAACACCAGCCCCGTCCCGAGCTTCGGATGAAAGAACGTCGACTTCTGAGGCATCCGCTCGCCCGCGTCGGCGAGCCTGACAACCTCGTCGATGCCGACGTTGTGGAGGAGGAAGACGCAGGCGCCCTCGTTGAAGCGCGCCCAGGCTTCCGCCGCGTCGTGCGTGTATTCGACGGCGCCCGCGGCCAGGTCGGCGTCCGAGATGCCCCAGAGCGGCTCCAGGACGCCGTAGCGGCAGAGGTTGGGCGAAATCCGCGCCCATGTATCGCTGTGGCCCGCTGGCGCCAGGCGGGCGAACACGCCGTCGTCGATCGGCCGCAGGAGGTGGGCCGCGCCAGGCTCCAGCCCGAGCGCGAGGATCGCGCCCGGCGCGCCCGCCAGAAGCGCTTCGGCCTCGCCGGCGTTGGCCGCTGAAACCGATTCGATCGTGAACTGCTCTGCCAGCCGCTCGCGCCAGCCGGCCGGCGCGGCCTTCGCCACCACCCGGTGGATCGGCCGGATAACGAGCCCCGGGTCGTCCGCCGCCACGATCGCCGTCATCGCGAACCGGGCCGGGTGGTCGCGTTCGAGCTTTCCTTCGTGCTCCAGGGTCCGCTGCTTGTAGGTCACAGCCGTCTCATAGCGGTGGTGGCCATCGGCGATCGTGAAGCTCTCGCTCAGAAGCGGCGCGATCCGGCGCATCTCGAAGCGGCTCGCCTCGACGTTCCACATCCGATGCTGGTCCCCCTCGATCGTCGTCGCCGTCACGTCGGGCTCGCGCGAAGCGATCGTCTCCTCGATGAACTGGCGAAGCTGCCCGGCCCGGTCCCGCGCGATCATGAACACGGGGCTGAACTGGATGCGTGTCGCCTCCAGCAGCTTCAGGCGGTCCTCCTTCGGGCCAGACATCGTGTACTCGTGCGGTTTCACCGCGCCCTCTTCCCACGGCTGCGCCTCCACCTCCGCAAGCAGCGCTCGCCGCGTGTACCGCTGGCCGGCTTCGACGAACGACTGCTCGTAGACATAAAGCATCGCGTATTCGTCGCGGGCGATGACGCCGTCGCGCTCCCACGCCGCGAAGAGCGCGGCGACCCGGGCGTAGCGCTCCTCGCCGCCTTCGGCCAGTTCGAGCTGGACAGCGTTGTACGGGCTGCGCCCCGCGAGGGCGGCCTGCTGTGTGGGCGTGATGACGTCGTAGGGCGGCGCCAGCAGGCCGTCCAGGCTCCCGGCCGCGGCCGTATAGCGCAGTCCCCGGAAGGGCAGAATCTGGGGCATCAGCGGGCTCTCCTTCTCAGCTCTGGCCGGGAGCGACAGCGGTCCACTTTCGAAGCCCACCGTCGCCGTTTGTTCAGGATGATCCCCGAACCTAGAATCGCTGGACCTCTATGCGTCAATACTGCGTATTCTGCCGAATCGTTGCCGGGGAAGAGCCCGGGAAGACCCTCTACGAGGACGACAACATCATCGTCATCCAGAACGTCTTGCGCTGGGTGCCGGTCATGCTCCTCGCGATGACCAAGGAGCACAAGACCCAGTCCGAAATGTGGGCGGACCACATCGGCGACATCGGTAAGGTCGCCGCCGAGCTCGGCCGCCAGCTCTGTCCGGGCGGCTTCCGGCTGCTCTCCAACTTCGGCTACGACGCCATGCAGAGCCAGGAGCACGGCCACCTCCACATCATCGGCGGCACTTTTCTCGGCCATTACGTCGGCTAGCCAGCGCTCTCGAGCGCCGCTCGCTGGATCGCGAACAGGTCCGTGATCCCCGCCTTCGCCAGGCCGATGAGCTGGTCCATCCCATCGCGGCTGAACGGCTTGTGCTCGGCCGTCCCCTGGATCTCGACGAATTCGTCTTCGCCCATCATCACGACGTTGAAATCGACCTCCGCCGTCGAGTCCTCTTCGTAGCAGAGGTCAAGCATCGCCACACCGCGGACGATGCCCACGGAGACGGCCGCCACGGCCGGACGGATCGCCGCCGGCGAAATGACGTTCGCCTTCACCAGCTTCCGCGCCGCCAGCTGGAGCGCGACATAAGCGCCTGTGATCGAAGCCGTTCGCGTCCCGCCATCCGCCTGCAGCACATCGCAGTCGACCGTGATCGTCCGTGGCCCGAGGAGCTCCATATCGGCCACCCCACGCAGCGAACGGCCGATCAGCCGCTGGATCTCCTGCGTCCGCCCACCGGGACGGCCACGCTCGACTTCGCGCTGGTTGCGGGTGTGGGTGGCCCTGGGAAGCATCGAGTACTCGCCCGTCACCCAGCCGCTCTGCGTCCCGCGCAAGAAACCGGGCTGCTTCTCCTCCACGCTGGCCGCGCAGAGCACCCGTGTCCGCCCAAACTCGACGATGCAGCTCCCTTCGGCGAAATCCAGGACGTTGGTCGTGATCTTCACCGGCCGCAGGTCAGCGGGCTTGCGGCCGTCAATACGTTCGGTCAATGGGGTTCTCTCCACGCGGCGAACGAGCGTGAATCTGGGCTCGTTCCGCTTGTTTACCGTACCGGCGTGCGCGCTCGCGGGCAAAGCGCGGGCCTATCGCTCGGTTGTTACACGCAGCCGTGTACCGTCACTGCGAATCGTCACCCGCCCATCCCGGTCCGTCTGGAACACCTCCTGGCCGGCGAGCGCCGCGAGCGTCTCCGGCGCGGGATGACCGAAGCGATTCCCCTGCCCCACCATGATCACGGCAATCGAAGAGCCCACGGCCCGCGGGAAGCCCGGGTCACTCGTCTTCGACCCGTGGTGGGAGACCTTCAGGACGTCTGCTCGGATGTCGCTGGCCGCCATCATCGCCTGCTGCGCCTCCCGCTCGACGTCGGCTGCCAGGAGAAACGACGTCTCACCGTACGTCACCAGCAGCACGACGCCCCCGTTGTTCAGGTCGCCAGCCCCAGCACGTTCGGCCGGCGGCCAGAGAACCTCGAACCTTACGCCCGACTCCTCCCAACGGTCACCGCGAGCCAACGTTTGGCGCTCCGGTGCTTCCGCTTCGAAGAGGCGGACCGTCGCTGTCCGGTTCGTCGACCGGTTCGTTTGAACGATGTGCACGTCATAACGTCGCAGGATCGCCGGCAGCCCGCCGACGTGGTCTTCCTGGGGGTGGGTGAGTACGATCCGGTCGATTCGACGTGACCAGTGCGGCAGCTGGCTACTCAACTCGCGCTTCACCTCGATCCCGCTCGGACCGCCGTCGATCAGCGTGCGGCGCCCGCCCGGCGTCGTAATCAGGATCGCGTCTCCCTGGCCGACATCGAGGAACGTAACGGTGAGTTCGCCGGGCCCACCCAGGGGCAGCAGGCTCGTCCGGACGACCACGAGGGCCAGCGCTCCGCCGGCCGCGATCAAAACGGTCCGTCCGGTGCGGCTCACCCCCTCACGCGGTCGCTTGCGGTCCGGCGCCATCCGCACGTACCCCAGCCAGCCAATCAGCGCCATGCAGACGATGGCGACCGCGGTGGCCTGGTCACCCGCCTCCGGCGTGGCGACCGAGGCGTACGGCACCCTGGCTCCCGCCTCAGCCAGCCAGGCGATGAGCGCGAGCGGATAATAGGCGGCCAGCCCGATCAGCCACCCCAATGGAGGCCAGAGAGCGCCAGCGAGGGCGGTGGCCAGGGCCGCCGGGAAGGCGATCGCGACCACCGGCGCCGCCACAGCATTCACCAGTGGGCTCACCAGCGACACCCTCCCGAACGTCATCCAGACGACCGGCATGGTGGCCACCGAGGCCGCCAGGGAGAGCGCGAACACCTCGATCAGCCCCGCCGGAATGGCTCGCGCCAGGCGTGCCTTCTCCGCGCCGGCCGCGAGGGCCCAACGAAGCCACGGCGTGAACGCGAAGAGCCCGGCCGTCGCGCTCAGGCTGAGTTGGAAGCCGACATCCACCGCCGTCGCCGGTTGGAGCGCCGTCATCCCGATCGCCGCCGCTCCAAGCGCCGCCAGCCCCGCCTGTGGCCGGCCGGCCGCAAGGCCCACGAGGTAGACGAAGGCCATCAGCCCCGCCCGCGTGACGCTCGCCGATGGCCCGGCCGTTAGCACGTAGGCCGCGACGGCGAATGCGGCCGGCCACACCGCCTGGGTGCGCCGCATGACCCGTGTGCCGAGCCAGAACGCGATCGCCGCCACCACCGCCACGTTCGAACCCGAGACCGCGACGATGTGGGCCAGCCCGGTCTCCCGTAAGTCGTCCACCAGGCCGGGTGGCAGACTTGCGTCGCGTCCGAAGGCGAGTCCCGCCCCGAGCGACGACTCCGGCTCAGGCAGCGACCACTGCAGGCTTCGCTCCAACCGGCTCCGAACCTGGGCCGCCACGCGGCCCGCGCTCGACTCCGAGCCCTCGAGCCGCTCGACCGCCGGGAAGAACATCGTCCCCGTGATCCCCCGCTGCAGGAGGTAACCGGCGAAGTCGAATCCCTCGACGGACGCAGGCGCGTCGATTGTCCCGAGCACCCGGACCCTGTCGCCGGGAAGGTAGGCAGCGTACTGGTTCAGGGTGAGCATCAGCTTCCCATCGGTCGTCTGCCACGCGCCCCCGCCCGTGGAGACGCGTTCCACTCGCAGCCGGAAGCGGGCCGTCGTCCGCCCCGGTGCCGGCTCAGAATCGATAACGCCGTCCGCCGCGATCTCCTGGCCAGTGAACGCCAGTAGCCCGGGAAGCGGCCTATCCTGCCACTCAGCGAATCGCCAGCCCCCAACGAGCGCGACGGTCGCGGTGAGGCCGAAGAGCGCGGCGCCCCGTCGTCCTCCTCTCAACGCGCCAACCGGCATAAGGGCGGCGAACCAGGCGCCAACAAGCCACCAGGGGCCACTCAACGCGCCAACGACGCCGAACGCCGCGAGCCACGCGGCTGCTAGTAGAGGGAGGATCACGGTGGGATTCTACGCCGGCCGATCGGCGCCTACGCGATGAAGCGGTAACCCTTGCCCCGGATCGTCTGGATTTGGGTGGCGTCCCCGTGCACCTGCCGGAGCTTCCGTCGCAGGTTGCTCACGTGGGCCCGTACCAGCGTGCTGGCGCCGGCCGAATCGTGGTATTGCCAAACGTCCACCAACAGGTCCCTGGGGTGAAGGATCTCCCCTTCATGCTCCATCAGGTAGGCCAGCAGCGTCGCTTCGATGTTCGTCAGGTGGGCCTCGCCGTTCACGCTCCTGAGCGTGTTCGTCGCCAGGTCGAGGTCAATACCGGGGGCGCTCCCGTCCCGCCGGGGGTGGCCGATCCGCTCTCGGAGCGCCTCGCCCAGCGCCTCGATCGGAAACGGCTTCTTGATCACCGCGCCCTCGATCCGGAAATGGGGACGTCTCGCCCCCTTGTGCAGCAGATAGACCATCGGCACGTTGAGCGAGCCGAGAGCCGGGCCGATCCACTGGTTAAAGACGCTAAAGTTAGCCCCATCCTCGCCCCGCGGAACGCCCTGGACATCGACCACCATGGCGTCCGGCCGGTACGACGGCAGGATCTCCATGGCGTCATCGTAGTTACTGGCCGTCCGCGTGTCGTAACCACGATCGCGGAGGTAGTCAGTCACGGATGTACGCATGCGCGGCTCGCGGCTAATGACGAAGACTAATGCCATGATGTTCTCATGTAGTTTGAGTGGGCGGGGAGCGTTGGAGCAGTTTCCGGACGGAGGGACGTGGTGTCAAGGGATTTCGCGGTTGCCGCCACATAACCGCTGTGAACTTCTCGTCCGGCACACCTCCCTTCCCGCCTGGCTCTTTTTGCGCTTCGGTTTGGGTCAGCCTGAAACACGATGCTTCTGTCGTCACTTCATCTCATACCGTGCGTCTTCGATCTGGGCCCGGATCACTCGATGTGCGCCGCCCTGTTCGACCCAGATCACCTTCTGCGAACTGCCACGCTGCACGCGGATGCGCCACGTCTCGAAGGTCCCCGCCGGGACGGTCACACGTTCGGCTTCGATCACTTCCACCTCCGTGTTCAGCACGCGAGGTTGCCCAGCGTTGATGACGTAACTGAACGCGCTCGTAAACCCGCTTCGCAGGTCCAGCGAGCGAGCCAGCCAAAAGAGCTCTTCGTCGTCGTACCAGGCTGGCTCCGGGCTCTCCTTGTCTGGCTCCGGGAGGTCGCGGGTCGTGGTCCGGACTTTCGTCCCGTCGTCGGTCTTGAAGGTCGCCTGTGTCTCACCGTAGGCAACGGAGTGGGTCGTGCTCCGCTGTTTCTGCTCGTCCGATATCGTCCGGCTCGAGGACACGGGCCTCAGCGTAGCCGTCTCTACCAGGGCGACGCCGTCGTCGCGAAAGTGTTCACGCCCGCAGAGCCGCTCCAGGCGGGTGCGGCCCGGTTCGGCCTCCGGCGTGGTGATCAGCTTGCACTCGCCCTCGCCCTCAACTCCGTCCGTCGTGATCCGGTAGGTGTACTCCTCGGTTCCCGTCCAGGGCGCCCCTTTGAACACGGCCTGGCTGCCGATCTCCTCATCGGCCCCACAGGCCATCCCACCGAGCGCGATGACGACGAAGGCGACTGGCAGCGCGAAACGGATGACGCGTTTCAAACCGCCGCAGCCTCAACGGCCTGTTCGAGCGCCACAAGGGCGGCATCGATGTCGCCTTCCGTGATGTTCAGGTGGGTCACCAGCCGAATCCGCTTCGGGCCGAAGGGTACCGCCAGCAAGCCCTCTGCCCGAAGCGCGCCGAGCCAGCCTTCGACCGTTCCCCGGAGGATGTCGGCAACCACAATGTTCGTTTGCGGCTGGTTCGGGCGGAAGGCATCGTACCTTCGCAGCCCATCCGCAAGCCGCCGCGCGTTCGCGTGGTCGTCTGCCAGCCGGTCCACATGATGGTCCAGCGCGTAGATGCCGGCCGCCGCCAGGATGCCCGCCTGGCGCATGCCACCGCCGAGCATCTTGCGATTGCGCCGTGCCTCAGCGATGAAATCACGTGGGCCGCAGAGCAGTGACCCCACGGGGCAACCGAGGCCCTTCGAGAGGCAGAACGAGACGCTATCGCAGCTCGCCGCGATCTCTCGCGCCGAGCTGCCTGTCGCGGCCTGCGCGTTGAAGATCCGCGCGCCATCGAGGTGCACCCGTACGCCGCCGCCATGGGCGGCTTCAGCGAGCGCCGTCACGTCAGCCGCCCGCAGGGCAGCTCCACCACACCGGTTGTGAGTGTTCTCCAGGCAGAGCAACGAGGTTCGCGGCACGTGGGATCCGGGCTCGCGGATCGCCTCCGTAACGGCTCCGCGGTCCAGCCCGCCGTTCGCCAGGTTGGTCAACGCGTGAGTCTGCACGCCCGCGATCCGGGCGCTGCCCGCCAGTTCGTAGTTGAAGATATGGCACTGATCGCCGACCACGATCTCTTCGCCCGGGCGCGTGTGCGTCATCACCGCCACCAGGTTCGCCATCGTGCCGCTGGGCATAAAGACCGCCGCCTCCTTGCCCACGCGCTCCGCCGCCATCGCCTCGAGGCGGTTGACCGTGGGGTCGTCCCCGAACACGTCGTCGCCGACTTCGGCTGCCGCCATCGCCCGCCGCATCTCCGGGCCCGGCTGGCTCACGGTATCGCTGCGAAGATCGATCAGCTTGTTCATGCCCGCTGCCGTTCCCAGAGCGTCTGATAGTGCTCAGCGCCAACGATCGCGCCGCTCACCTCCTTGCGCTCCTCCTGCAGCAACTCGGCCATGACGGTGCTGCAAAGCTCCCCCGCCTCGTCGCCGCCAAGAGCGATGAGCCGGTCGGAAAGATGCTCCCAGACGCCGCTCGAGAGGAGGATCGGCACCGTCCTCGGCCACGGGAACGCGCTCACCTTCTCAGGAAAGCCGAATTCCGGGCGCAGCCGCTTGATCGAGCGAAAGCGGTCTTCTACCGATTCCGCTCGCGGCACCACCGCCGCAAACGGCCCGACCCCCGGCTTCGTCCGGAAATCCACCAGCAGCCGCTTCTGCACGATGTGGAATCGGACCACCAGGACATCGGAAGAATCGATCAACTTGAGTACTTCGTCGAGGTCGACGCCGTAGTCGTCAGTCATGCGCGGTCCAGTTCGTTGGTGTCATAAGTTGAGGGAATGGTAGGACAGGGCTACATCGCGCGCAAAACCGGTCCCTCCCGGGAATCGTTGCCACGAGGCCAGTATTTCACTTAGGGCTAAGTACCGGCTATCCTTCAACAGTTGACGTGAACGTTAACGTGTGGAGGGGTCTATGCGGGCAGTGGAAGCGGGGAGGCCCCTCGGAGAGGTCCTCAGCCAGCGCCAGAAACTTATGCTCGTCGCGAGTCTCATGCTCGCGATGTTCATCGGCGCCATCGATCAGACTGTCGTTTCCACGGCGACGCCGAAGATCCTTGCCGACCTGGGCGGCTTCAACCTCCTCTCCTGGATGTTCACGAGCTACATGCTCACCTCCACCATCGTCGTCCCGCTCGTCGGCAAGCTCTCCGATATCTACGGCCGCAAGACCTTCGTGCTCGTCGGCATCGTCGCCTTTCTCCTCGCCTCCATCGCCTGTGGCGCGGCCCCGAACATGGGGTCCCTGATCGCCTTCCGCGCCATCCAGGGCTTCGGCGGCGGCGTCATCTTCGCCTCCGTCTTCGCGACGATTGGCGACATCTTCCCACCGGCCGAACGCTCGAAGTACATGGGCCTCTTCACGGGCATCTTCGCCCTCGCGAGCATTCTCGGCCCCCTCCTCGGCGGCACCCTTACCGATAGCCTCTCCTGGCGTTGGGTCTTCTTCATCAACATCCCGGTGTGTCTCATCGCCCTGCCCGCAATCTGGTGGAACCTGCCATCGCGGCACAGCGTTGTCCGCCCGAAGATCGACTGGGTGGGCGCCATAGTCCTCTCCGCCGCCGCCATCGCTCTCCTCCTCGCCTTCGAATGGGCCGGCGACGAGTACGCCTGGGGCTCAGCGATGATCGTCGGGCTGTTCATCGCCAGCGGCGTCCTCATCGCCGCCTTCATCGCCCAGGAAGCGCGCCATCCCGAACCGATCCTTCCCCTCTTCCTCTTCAAGAACAACGTCTTCCTCATGTCGAACCTGATCGTGTTCACCATGGGCATGGGCATGTTTGGCGCGCTCCAGTATCTCGGCATCTTCGTGCAGACCGCCCAGGGCGCCAGCGCGACCGTCTCCGGCGTCATCGGCATTCCCCAGGCCGGCGGCATGCTCTTTGCCAGCGTCATCGGCGGGCAGGTGATCGCCCGCACGGGCCGCTATCGCTGGCAAACCGTCATCGGGCTCTGTCTCGTGCTCGGCGCCATGCTCTTCCTTCGCCGGCTCCAGCTGGATACGCCGAAGTGGGAGATCAGCGCGATCATGGTCTTTCTCGGGCTCGGCTTCGGCCTTTCCATGCCCACCGTTTCGCTCAGCGTCCAGAACGCCGTGCCCTACCAGTACCTGGGCGTCGCCAGCTCCTCATCGCAGTTCTTCCGCCAGATCGGCAGCGTCTTTGGCATCGCCATCTTCGCCGTTATTCTCAACTCTTCGTACAAAGCGGAGTTCTCCGACCGTCTCAGTCCCGACGTCCAGGCCACCCTCGGGCCGGCCGTCATCTCCGCCATGGAAGACCCCACGCTACCGCTCAATCCGCCGAAGTTCGCGGCCATCACGGAGTCAGTCAGGGCAGAGGAGGGTGGCGCGGCGGCCCTTGCCGTCGCTGTCGTCGCCCAGAAAGAGGGCGTCGCCAAGGCGGTCCGCGACATCTTCACCGGGGCCACCGCGACCGCCATCATCGGCATCATCCTCTGCCTTCTGCTCCGGGAAGTCCCCCTTCGCAAGGGCTTCGGCGCTGTCGGTTCCCCCGCCGAACCAGGTGATGTCCGCGAGGCGCCACGCACCGAACGGCCCGCCGGAGGCGCCCCGGCCGATGCTCCCGGGGGCTAAGCTCGGCCCGTCACGCCTCGACAGAGGCGATGTACGGGTAGAGTTCCTGTCCGCCGGGAAGCGCATCCACGCTTACACCGGGGAAGCGCGTTTCGATCCGCGCCCGGAGCGCACCCAGCTCGGGCTCACCGATGCCCGCTCCGCCGTAAATGCTGATCAGGCCGCCCGCACCCGCGTTGGCCGCCTCGAGGCCCATCTCGAGCGCGTCCCCCAGCGACGGGACGCTGGCCACCAACCGCCCATCGACGAGCGCGATCGCCTCGCCAGCGCGGATCTGGACGCCGTCCGTCGTCCGGTCGGCCGCGGCGACCGTCACCTCTACGGTGCGAACCGGCGGTAACGCTTCGGCCATCGCCGCTGCTTCGTCCGGGGCTGAGCCGTTGCCCGTGAAGGCCACGGCGGCGGCCAACCCCTGGGGTAGCGACCGCGTTCCCACGACGGTGATCGTGCAGCGGGCGATCTCCGCCGCCTGGCGGGCCGCCATCACCACGTTCGCGTGGTTGGGGAGGACGATCACGTCGGCCGTGTTCAGCCGGTTCGCGGCCTCCGCAATCTCCCGGGCCGAAGGTTTCTCCACCTCGTGCAGCCGTGTAACGGCCACACCGAGGCTGGCGAACAGCGCATCGAATCCCTCGCCAGGGCTCAACGCCAGCACGGCGACTTTCGCGCTCGCGCCGCTTCCCGAAGTGGCGAAGCGCGCATGCTGGGCGCCCATGTCGTCGATCTTCGTGCGCTGCAGCGTTCCGAAGGTGCGCATCCGATCTAGCAGCGCTTCCGGCGAGTCCGTGTGCAGGTGTACCCTTAGCGCCGTTTCGTCGCCCACGACCACTACGGACCGGGCGTCGCTCGTTTCGATTGCGCCCCGCACGCTCGCGGTGTCGAGTCCGCTCGCCGCCTCCGGTTCGAGGATGAACTCCGTGCAGTACCCGAATCGTTCCGCTTCGTGCCCGGCGAGCGTCGCGATCGGCCGGTCAACGGCCGGGGGTGCGGCCGCCTCTGTCCCCGTAAGCCCGGCCAGCAGCCCCCGGAGGAGCACGCAGATCCCCTCGCCGCCAGCATCCGTCACGCCCGCCTCGGCGAGCGCGGGCAGGAGGGCTGGCGTCCCGGCCTCGGCCACTTCGGCACGGGCCAACGCTGCCCGCAGCACTGCCTCACACGGCGCACCTGGCGCCGGCGGCGCGCCGTCATCCAGCGACGCCGCCCGTGTCACCGTCAGCATCGTCCCTTCCACGGGCCGCACGACCGCTTCGTACGAGAGCCGGGCGGCAGCTTCAAGGCAGCGCAGCAACGTCGCCCCATCGAACATGGGAGAGCCGCGCGCCCCCTCCGCGAACCCTCGCAGGGCCTGCGAGAGGATGACTCCCGAATTCCCACGAGCCCCGTACAACGCTCCTCGCGCAAGCATCGCCAGGACTGTCTCGACGCTCGCACCGGGCTCCAGCGCCGCGACCGATGCGACAGCTTCGTTGAAGGTGGCCGCCATGTTCGACCCGGTATCGCCATCGGGCACGGGGTAGACGTTGAGCGCGTCCAGGAAGTCCGCGTTCGCTTCCAGGTAGGCAGCCGCCACCGCGAGGATCAGGCGAAGGGCTGCGCCATCCGGTGGGTCAGGAATCAGGCCGGCGCTCATCCGCGCCCCGTCAGGTGGCCGGTAGTGGCCAGCGTTGCTAGCATGGGCTTCCTGATATTCGCAGAAAAAGGACGTTGACGCATGGCCGCGTGCGATGTTTGTGACAAGAGTACCAAGTTCGGACGGCGCATCCGCCACACCCATGGCGGTCGCTGGGAGCGCAAAGCCGTGCACAAGAGCCGTACATTCCAGCCGAATGTCGGCAAGCACCGCCTCTTCCTCAACGGCGTATGGCAGCGCATGAACGTCTGCACGCGCTGCCTGCGCACGATCGTCAAGTAGGCGCCACCCCCGCCGCTCGCACCAGCCCCTCGCAAGAGGGGCTTTTTCGTGGCAGGCGAAACCGTACGCCGGGAGCGGGTATCCTTCGCAGCGATGTTCCTGAGCCTGGCGGGTGACCAGTTCCGAGGCTTCGACGGCAACGCTGGCATGCTCCTGGCGCTCGCCTGTCTCCTCGGCGCCCTGACCGTGGTCTCCGCCGGCCTCCGCTGGCTCGCCACCCGCCCGCGCCTCCCCCGGGCGGCTG
>CAZQCR010000065.1:7518-13880 GCA_964591745.1 uncultured Anaerolineaceae bacterium | reverse complement strand
TCATGATCGTCATGGGCAAGAACGACCCCGAAGCGCCCCGCCATCGCCAGCAGATGATGATCGTCGTGCCCAAGGCCACCCCTGGCGTCACCGTCGAGCGCTCCCTCACCGTCTTCGGCAACGAAGAGCGCGGCGGCCACGGCCAGGTGCTGTTCGAAAACGTCCGCATTCCCGCCGATCACCTGCTCGGCGAAGAGGGCGGTGGGTTCGCGATCAGCCAGGCGCGCCTCGGCCCCGGCCGCATTCATCACTGCATGCGCACCATCGGCGTCGCCGAACGCGCCCTCGAAATCATGATCAAGCGGGCAATGACGCGGAGCACGTTCGGCTCCCTCGTCGCCCAGAAGGGGTTGATCCAGGACTGGATCGCCGAATCACGCATCGAAATCGATATGGCACGCGAGTACGTCCTCCGCTGCGCCCACCTCATGGACACGGTCGGCAACAAGGCCGCCGCCACCGAGATCTCGGGGATCAAGGTCGCCGTCCCCAACATGGCCCTCAAGGTCATCGACCGCGCCATCCAGGTGCACGGCGCCGGTGGCGTGACCCAGGACTTCCCGCTCGCCCAGATGTGGGTCCACGCACGCACGCTTCGCCTCGCCGATGGGCCGGACGAAGTCCACAAGATGACCATCGCCCGCCGCGAACTGAAGAAGTATGACCCGGCCTTCAAGATGTCGCCCGCCGTTGGCGACGCTGAACCCCAGGTCTTTATGCGCCCATAGGCAACAGAAGGTCGCGAAGATCGTTGATCGGCGGCCGAACCCGTCGCGTACACTCCAACAACGAACCAGATTCGGAGGCTTAACCATGGCAGACCCAAACCCGATGCTCGAATTCAACAACCAGGTGATCGCCGAATTCCGTGCCAACGAAGGCAAGGTCGGCGGAGCCTTCGCCGGCGCCCCGATGGTCCTTCTCACGATGAAGGGCGCGAAGAGCGGCGAAAAGCGGACGATCCCGCTGGTTTACTCGAAGGACGGCGATAACGTGGTCATCATCGCCTCGATGGGCGGCGCGCCCAAGCACCCGGCCTGGTTCTTGAACCTGAAGGCGAACCCTGATGTCACGGTCGAGGTTGGCACGGAGAAGTTCCAGGCGCGCGCCAGCGTTCCCGAAGGCGCAGAGCGGGACCGGCTCTTCAACCAGCAGGCGGCGCTCATGCCCAACTTTGCCGAATACCAGCAGAAGACGACGCGCGTCATCCCCGCCGTTGTCCTCAAGCGCGTCCCCTAAAGCGAAGCGCGCTCCCTCCTCGCTCCACTCCGGTATGATTCGCCCAAACGGCCGGCGCAGCCCATGAGGCTGCGCCGGATGAGGGGTGTGCGATGACCCATGTGATCGAGGACTACCACTTCCTGCGGCTCAACGAAGCGCTGATCAAGAACCCGTACCCGTTCTACCAGCTCCTGCGCGAGAGCGCCCCGGTCTTTCGCGAGCCCGACTTCGGCGTCTTCCTCGTCAGCCGGTACGACGACATCGTCGAGGTCAACCGGCAGCCGGAGGTCTTCTCCAGCGTGCTCGTCGCAAACGCGCCTTACGTCGATCTCCCGTGCCCGATCGACGACATCGCCGCGTGGCGCGCGAAGAACCCCTACGGCGACAAGATCCTCTCCAACGACCCTCCGGATCACACGCGGCATAAGCGCATGATCAACCGCTTCTTCACGCCAAAGCGCGTGGCCGACCTGGAGCCGCGCATTCGCGAGACGACGAACGAGATCATCGACGAGTTCATCGACCGTGGCGAAGTCGAGTTCGTGACCGAGTTCGCTCACATGATCCCCCGCCTGATCGTCGGCGAGCTGATCGGCGTCCCGCCGCAGGACAATGCCCGCTTCAAGCAGTTCTTCGGCGAACGGCTCCGCATCATGGCCGAGGCGGCGGCCAACCCTGCCGCCGCCCTCGCCCGCCGCTCCGAAGAAGACCAGGGCATCACCGAGAACCAGTTCCTGCAGGAGTACTTCATCGACCTCGTAGCGAAACGCCGCCAGCATCCGACCGGCGACATCATGAGCGACATGGCCAACGCTACCTTCCCCGATGGTGAAGCGGTCCCGATCGAGTCGATCGTGAGCATGATCACGCTGCTCTACGCCGCCGGCGGGGACGCCAACACGCCCGAGTTGATGTCCAACTCCATGCTCGTGCTCCTTCGCGAACCGGCCGTCATGGCCGCCCTTCGTGCGGACCCCGCCCAGGCCGAACCGTTCATCGAAGAGGTCCTCCGCTACGACACGCCCGTGCCCGGCGTCTTCCGGGTGGCGACGCGGGACGCCTCGGTTGGCGGCGTGCCCGTGAAGAAGGGCGAGAAGGTCATGGTCATCTACGGGTCAGCCAATCACGACGAGTCGCGCTTCGCCTGTCCGGCCGAGTTCCAGCGTGACCGCGCGTTCGAGCAGCCGCACCTCGGCTTCGGTTCCGGCGTGCACTTCTGCCCGGGCGCATCGCTCGCGCGGCTCGAAGGACGGGTCGCCGTGCAGGAAGTGCTCCGGCGGATGGGCAACATACGGTTCGCGCCCGGCAACACGTTTCCTTACGTTCCGTCGGTCATTCAGCGCATCCCCATCCGCCTCCATCTGCAGTTCGACCGGCTGGCGTAGCTTCTCCGGCTGGTAGGCGAGGCGGGGCAGGGCGTTCCGGGTCGCGTCAATACCAAACGGCCCGCTATCCCTTGCCGATGAGGCCGCCCTCCATCGCGTAGACGTAGCTCATGTCGCGCTGAAGGCGGAGGGCGATGTAGGCGCGTGCATCGCCGATGAGCGCAGGGGCTGCTTCCTCACCCTCGGCCGCCAGGGCGTGGAGCGTGCCGAGCGAGGCGGTGAACAGGCGGCTCGTCTCGGCGTAGGCCGCGTTGAGCGTGGCGAACGCGGGGATGGGCGCGAAGCGATCCGCCGGAAGGGCGGCGAGGTTGGCCCGCAGCTCTTCGGCGGCGGCAGACGCGTTCCCGGCGACCCGGCCCGCGGCTGCTTCGAGGAGGGCGCGCATGCGGCCGCACTCTTCAGCCATGTACTGCTGCTCGACTTCGATACGCTTCTCCACAGAGGCCAGGGTCGTATCGATCATGGCGATGAGGACCTTCGCCTGGTCGCTCTGCAGTTCCGGCGCGATCGTCTTCTTCAATGCGTCGCGCACGTAGCGGACGGACTGGGCCGAGGTTGGGTTCGTGTACATCAGGCGTCCTCGCTCACGGTGGGGTAGCCGAGCTGGGCCGCGAAGGGCGCCATCCCGGCGATGATCGGCTGGATGATGTAGAGGTGGAGGAACTCGTCGTGCTCGCCATCGAGGCGGCGCTTCACGGCCTCCAGCGGCGGGGTCTGCACGCCCGAGAGCCAGAGCAGGCGGAAGAAATCGAGGTCGGCCTGGGAGACGGGGATACCCGTCAGCTTCGTGTAGTAGCCGAGGAAGCCGCCTTCCTTCTTCACGGCGCCCATCAGGTCCCAGCCGTTCAGGCTCTGGACGTGGTAGAGCGCGCCGAGGTCCTCGCGCGGGTCGCCGATGTGGGAGAGCTCCCAGTCGATGACGCCGCTGATCTTCCCGTCGGCGTAGAGATAGTTCGAGGGCTGCGCGTCGCCGTGGACGAAGGTGAGGGCGGTGGGCGTCGGCAGGTTGCGTTCGAGGCTGCAGTAGGCGTCGTAGAAGACGGGCATGGCATCGAACGCGGTCTTCACGTAGCTGCGCTTCAGGTAGGCGACCTGGGAGCGGACGTAGGCATCCCAGCTGGTGGTATCGACGCCCTTCTTCAGGGGGTCGCGCAGTTCGCCATCGGGGTCGAGCTTCGCCATCGAGGCGAGATGGAGCTTCGCGAACTGCTCACAGAGGTCGGTCGCGACGGACTCGAGCTGGTCGGCATCTGCGCCACCGAACAGGGCGGAGAGGTCGGACTTGCCCGGGAGGCGCTCGATGACGAGGGCCGCGCGCTCGACGTACTGCCCGGTCTCGTCCAGGGCCACGGCGCGCGGGGCGGGGACGCCTGTCGCATCGGCAACGCGCTGGAGCAGGCGGTATTCGATCGCGCGGTCGGTCGGCAGGATGGATGAGGCGGGCACGGGGTCCCGCCGGAGGATGAGCGGCATCGCCTCGACGCGGCCGTCGGCGTGGGTAACGTCCGCGTCGAAGGCGAAGGTCTCGCGCGAATAGCCGCCGAAGATGGGGCGTAGTCCGTGGACGCGGACATCCTTCGCCTGGAGCTGGTTCTTGAGCAGGGCGCTGATCGCCTCTTCCATATCTCTCTCCCGGTGAGTTGAGCAAATCCTACGCGCGACCGGCAATCCAGTCCGCAGGGGCGCGCTCCTGTATCGTTTGGCGACGCTCAGGCGTGGAGGGACAGAATGAAAGTCGGCCTGGTAGTGGGACCATGGGGAATGGATGCGGACGTGTTCCTGGCGGCCATCAAAGGCGCGGAGCGGCTCGGCTTCTCCTCGTTCTACGTCGGCGACCACTTCTTCGTCGGGCCGTTCCTGGATTCGTACGACCCCTATCTCCTGATGACGCTGGCGGCCCGGGAGACGCGGACGATCACGTTCGGTCCGCTGGTGACGCCGGTGATGTTCCGCGAACCGTGGATCTTGGGCCGCTGGGCTGCGCAAATCGACCTGCTCAGCGGCGGGCGCTTCGTGATGGGGCTGGGGGTCGGCTGGCAGGAGGCGGAGCACGTCGCATACGGCATCCCCTATCCGCCGTTGAGGGAGCGCTTCGACCGGCTTGAGGAGGCGATTCTCCTGATGAAACAGATGTGGCAGCCGGGGCCGGGCGAGTTTGCGGGCAAGTACTACCAGCTGAACGGCCCGGACACCCTTCCGAAGCCGGCAGCGGGCAGGCCACCGATCCTCATCGGTGGCGGGGGCGAACGGCGGACGCTGAAGCTCGTAGCCCGCTACGGCGAGGAGTGGAGCGCGCCGGGCCTTTCGCCTGAGGAGCTACGCCGAAAGCTGGAAGTGCTGGCCGGGCACTGTGAGCACGCCGGCCGCAACCCGGCTGAGATCCGCTGTTCGATGCTGAGCATGGGGCCCATCGGGGCCACCCAGGCGGACATCGACGCCGCCACACGCCAGCAGATGGAGCGGACCCCGCCGCCAACGGAGATGTCGCTGGCTGAGTACCGGGCCGAGCTGAAGGCCCGCGGGGGCATCGTCGGCGGCGTGGAGGAGATCGTCGATAGCCTCGGCCAGCTTGCCGAGGCCGGCGTCGGCGAGGCGCTCTTCGTCTACGCACCGGGCGTCCCCGAGTTCCTCGCCTCCGAGGTCTTGCCCCGGGCCGCCGGGTTGTAGAAGCACCGGACGAAAACGCCAGGCGCGCGCCGCACGCGGGCACTGGCTACACTTCAGGCCATCGCCACCCGGAGGAACGCCCATGACGCTGCGCATCGAAGATGTCGATCTGTTCGCGCCGGAAACCCAGGAAGACTGGTACCCGGCCTACCGGGCGATCCACGAACAGGCGCCCGTCTACCACATCCCGAACACGAACATGTACCTCATTTCGAAGTTCGAAGACCTGGCGTGGATCGTGCGCAACCCGGAACGCTTCCCGAACAACGCGACCGGCAGCGCGGGCCTTCTCCTGGGAGAGGAGGCGCGAACCTACTACGAAGAGCACGGCTACCCGCGCCAGCAGCCGCTGGGAACGAATCCGCCGGAGCACCGCAAGTACCGGGAGCTGGTCGACCCGTTCTTCACCCCGAATGGGGCGGAGAAGCAGCGGGGACGGATCACGCAAACGATTCACGAGATCATCGATGAATGGATTGGCCGCGACGAAATCGAGTTTGTCACGGACTTCGCGATGCCACTGCCGGTACGAGTGATCACGGGAATGCTCGGCTTCCCGAAGGAGGACATCCCCCGCCTGCGCGTCTGGTCCCAGGCGTGGGTGATGCCGTTCGCGATGGGCCTGAGCGCCGGTGACCAGATGTACGTCGCGGAGAAGGGCGTCGAGTTCCAGAAGTACATCGAGAGGTTCATCGACGGCCACCGCGCCAACCCGGGCGACGACCTGATCTCCCACCTCGCGACGACGAAGTTCGACGGCCAGCGGCCATTGACCAATCCGGAGATCATCGGAATCCTCGACCACCTCTACATCGGCGGGAACGAGACGACGACCTTCGCCCTCACCTCGGGCCTCTGGTTGTTGAGCCGGAACCCCGGCCTCTGGGAGCGGCTGAAGGCGGACCGCGAGGAGGTCCGCTTCTTCGTCGAGGAGGTGCTGCGCCTGGAGTCGCCAACGCAGGGGCTCTTCCGGCGCACCATCCAGGACGAGGTGATGCGAGGCGTCGCGATCCCCGCAGGCTCGGTGCTGCACCTTCGCTACGCAGCCGCCAACCGCGATGAAGAGCAGTTCCCACACGCCGACCAGCT
>CAZQCR010000065.1:0-7418 GCA_964591745.1 uncultured Anaerolineaceae bacterium | reverse complement strand
GTGCTCGACCTGGGCGACGAAGCGACCGTGTTCGGCGCCCGGCTCCTCGCTGAGCTTGGCGCCGACGTCGTCCGCATTGAAGACGCATCCGGCGACAGCGTGCGAAAGCGCCCACCCTTCCTGGACGGCGAAGAGGGCGTCGAGCGGGGCCTCGCTTATCTGCTTTACAACGCCGGCAAGCGCAGCGTGGCGCTCGACCTTCGGTTGCCCGCGGCGTGGGACGTGATTCGACGCGTAGCGTTCGCCGCGGACGTGGTCCTTGGGCCCCTGGCCAATGTCTCCCACGTCCAGCGCCTGTTCGACGACCTGGAGACAGCCGGCGATGGTGCGCCCGGCCTGGTGGAACTTGTTTTTCGCCGTGGCGCCCCAGCCGAGGTGGCCACAGACCTGATCGCGACGGCGGCGGGCGGACTACTGGTGCTCGGCGGCTACCCCCAGGACCCGCCGAACTGGCCGGCGGGCGAACTGGCGTACAAGCAGGCCTCGCTGGCGGTCGCGGAGGCGGCGCTCGCGCTGTTACTCGAGCGGGAAGGCGGCAGGCGACCCGGGCGGGCCGTGGTCAGCCTCCAGGAAGCGGTGAACATCACCACCGTACAGACCGCGAACGCGAACTGGCTGCATTGGCACGGGCGGGTGCCAACGCGCCACCAGCCGATGACGCCGTTCTCGATCCAGCGCTCGCGCGATGGCCAGTGGCTCTCCTTCACGATCCACCCGCCGAACTGGCCGAAGTACGTGGATTGGGTGAACCGTGACCTGGGCGATACGAGCCTCTCGGGGCCGGAGTGGGCTGATGGGATGCACCGGGCCGTGCATGCGGACGAGATGAGCTACGTGACGGCCGCCCTCTGCGCGAAGTACACGCGAGCCGAACTTATCGACGAAGGGCAGGCCCGAGGGCTGCTGATTCTGCCAGTCAACACGTTGGCCGACCTCGCGAGCGACCCACACCTCGTTGAGCGCGGCCTGTACGAAGACGTGCTCCACCCGCAACTCGGGCGGACGGTGCGAACCCTCCGTTCCGCCTTCCTTTCCGATGCGCACGCCACGCACGCGTTTGCGGCGCCGGCCCTCGGTCAGCACACCGGCGAAGTGCTCCGGGGGCTGGGCGGCTACAGCGAAGACGAGGTCGCGGCGCTTTTCGCGGGCAAGGTTGCCCACGGCCAGCGGAACGGCGGGACAGCGGCGCCGGTTCGACACCGGCCCCCAACTGGGGTAAGCCGCTCCGCCGAGCCGAGACAACCGCTGAAGGGGGTCCGCATCCTGGACTTCTGCTGGGCGATCGCCGGGCCGCTCGGGACGCGGCTCCTGGCCGACCTGGGAGCGGACGTGATCAAGGTCGAATCGGAGTACCGGCTCGACCCGATTCGCTACATCGGAGTGCAACCGCCCGGCGAGATGAGCTGGAACACGAACGGCCAGTTCAACGACTGCAACGCGAACAAGCGGGCGATGACGTTGAACCTGAACACGCCCGAGGGCATCGCCGCGGTCCGGCGGCTGGCGGCCACGGCCGATGTGATCACGTCGAATTACACGCCGCACCGCCTGGAACGCTGGGGCCTGGGCTACGAGGCGATCCGGGCGATAAACCCGGCCGTGATCATGGCCAACATGGCCGTGATGGGCATCCGTGGCCCGCACGACGGCTGGCGTTCGTACGGAAACGGGATCGTGGCGATGTGCGGGCTGGGCCACCTCACCGGCTTCGAGGGGCGCGAACCGATCGGCATCGGGACGCTGCATACGGACTTCACGGTTCCGTACTTCGCTGCCACGCAGATCATGGCGGCCTTGCTCCACCGCGAGCGCACTGGCCAGGGACAGTACCTGGAGCTTTCCCAGTACGAAGCGTCGGTACACCTGCTGGATACGGAGCTGCTGAACTACCTGAACGGTGGGAGCGAGCCAGGGCGGAACGGGAATCGCTCGCCACGGATGGCGCCCCACGGCGTCTTCCCTTCGGCCGGCGAGGACAGGTGGATCGCCATCGCCTGCCGGGACGATGCTGACTGGCAGAAGTTGTGCGATGTCACAGGCCTGCGTGGGCCTGCGACGCTGGCCGGGAGACTCGGCGAGATCGACCGGATCGAAGCTGAGCTTTCAGGCTGGACGCGGACACGAGAGAACTGGGAGGCGGCGGCGATCCTGCAGGCGGCCGGGGTGCCGGCAAGCGCGGTCGAAGACCTGGGCGAGCTGATGGGGCGTGACACTGCGATGAACCGCGACTACCGCGAGGTGGCCCTGCCTTCGGGGGTTACGGCGATTGTGCAGGAAGAGCCGCTGCTCTGGGATGGCGAACGGCTACCCATACGGCGGGCGCCGATGTGGGGCGAGCACACAGCGGAGATCCTCAGCGGCGAACTGGGGCTGAGCGACGAGGAGATCGCGGAGCTGGCCGCGAAGAACGTGCTCTTCTGAGCCGCCCGGGAAGCCCTACTTGAAGCGGAAGGTGAGACGGCCGCGCGTCAGGTCGTAGGGCGAAAGCTCCACGAGAACGCGGTCGCCAGGCAGCACCTTGATGTAGTGCTTGCGCATCTTGCCACTGATGTGGGCCAGGACTTCATGTCCGTTCCCAAGTTCCACCTTGAACATCGCGCTGGGAAGGGCGTGGGTCACGGTGCCTTCGACTTCGATCGAATCGGTCTTCGCTGCCATATAAGCTCCTGGTGCTCGTGCGGAACGTGGCCATCGCGTTACGCTTCCGCGGGGACGAGGGTAACCACGGGACGGCCGAACCGCGGTTCACGTACACACCCCGCCCGGCGAGGCTTCGAACTCGCTACCTGCGTACCCGGAACAAGCCGGGACGCCGAACGAGGTGTACGCCCTCTCACAATACCACGCGCCGAAAGAGAAGTGTGCTACGGTAGGAGGCGAGCGCACGCTGCGGCGTGCTGCCGGTGTTCCTCAGGCTTCGTGCTGATGTGGCTGTTGAGGTTTTCCGGGACGGCCTCACTTCGCTCAACACTTCACACGGAGAACACATTTCTGCTTACCCTCGAAAAGAACACGGAACGCCCGGCTTCGGCCGGCGGTCCTCGCAACTGGTCCGCACGTGGGCCAGTCACCAGGCAGGCCACTGCGCCCCGGCAGGCTGAACCAAAGGTCGATCCGGACAACGCCTTCCTCGCCCTGGGAATCACGGCCCGCTCGGCCGAAGTTCTCGCAAAGCGCGAGATCACCGAACCCACACCCATCCAGACGCTCTGCATCCCCGATGCGCTGGCTGGCCGCGACCTTTGTGGAAAGGCCCGGACCGGCTCGGGGAAGACGCTCGCGTTCGGCATCCCGCTGCTCGAGAAGATGGGCAAGGGCCGCCCACGGCACCCCGCCGCCTTCGTCCTGGTCCCCACACGGGAACTCGCCACACAGGTGATGAACGCCTTCGCGCCGATCGCCGCCACCCGCGGCCTCCGCCTGTTGGCCGTTTACGGCGGCGTCTCGCTCGTACCTCAGATCCGGGCCATCGGCGCCGGCATCGACGTTGTCATCGCGACTCCGGGCCGCCTGAACGATCTTCTTATGCGGAATGAAATGTCCGCCTCCGAAGTTCGCACCGTCGTCATCGACGAAGCGGACCAGATGGCGGACCTTGGCTTCCTGCCCCAGGTTCGCCGGATCATGGACCAGGTGGGCGAACCCCGCCAGACCATGCTCTTCTCGGCGACGCTCGATGGCGACATCGACCTGCTGGTGAAGAAGTACCAGACGGACCCCGTCTTCCACGAAGCGCCGGAAGAAGAGGGCGAAACGTCCGTGATGCTCCACCGCTTCATCGCGGTTGAGCCGAACGACAAGGTCGCCGTCGCGGCAGCCATCGCGGCTGGTCCGGAACGCACGATCTTCTTCGTTCGCACGCAGCGGGCAGTGGAACGCCTCGCCATCCAGCTCAACCGCGAAGGTGTGCCGGCGGCGACGCTGCACGGCCGGATGAGCCAGCCAAAGCGCGAACGCGCCCTGGCCGACTTCTCCAGTGGCCGCGCCCGCGTGATGGTCGCGACGAACATCGCGGCCCGCGGCATTCACGTCGATGGCATCGATATCGTCGTTCACCACGACCCGCCGGAAGACGCCAAGACCTACCTCCACCGCTCGGGCCGGACGGCTCGGGCGGGCGCCTCGGGCGTGGTGGTCACGCTCGTCGAGCCGGAGATGGCCGGTGAAGTGCATCAGCTTCGCCGCCAGGCCGGGCTCCGTGAAGCGGTCGTCCCGATGAACGCCCAGGACCCGCGTCTCGCGGATCTGACGGCGTGGGAGCCGCCCCTCGAGGAGCTCACCCAGCCGCGAAACGCCGCAACTCCCGGCTTCCGCGGACCGCAGCGCCAGTGGGGCCCGCCCCGCGGCGGCCAGCGCCGCAACCAGGGCGGCCAGGGCGGACGCCGCTACTAATACTCCCGCTGCGCTGGCCAGTGGTCTGACGCAGAGACACAGAGGGTTGGAGCGTGGACGAGAGTCCGCGGTCCAACGTTCGCAAAGTTACCAACGGAGAGGCCCCGCGAAAGCGGGGCCTCTCTTGCGTCTCAGTGGCGCGGCGCAACGTCGCTGAGGCGCTTCCCGCTCTCGCTTCTGCTGTGGCGCTGCGTCCATGTACCGGGGTCAGCCGACGGGCGCCGGCTCCCTCACGGGCGCCGCCGAGGCCGCAAGCTCCGCCTTCACCGTGGCGATGCAGCTTTCGATGTCGAAGTTCCGGCCGAGGGCGACGCGCCGCGCCGAGGGCGACCCCGCCGCCGTCACCGACGACGCCCGCGAGAAGCCGGACATGTCCGAGGCCGCAACGTCGTAGATGTACTTCACGAGGTGGAGGCGCTCGTCCGCGCTCACGCCGGGCTTTCCGACGTAGTACTTGCGCACCAGGTCGGCCGTCTCCGGATTCTCCAGGTCGAGCCCCGAGGGCGCCGTCAGCACCGGCCCGCCGGTCAGTTCGCAGAGGAACTGGAGGAAGCCTGGCCGCGTCCGCGTGGAGGTCAGCCCGGCGAGGTTGCAGGCAACCGCGTCTGGCACGCAGATACCCTCGACGCTGCTCGTCCGCGTCAGCGCCGTGTAGCGCAGGACGTCCAGCAACTGGGCCGCCTCGACCATCTCCGCGATCCCGGTGCGGATGTTGCCGACTTGCTCCAGGCCGTTGTAGCGCGCCATCAGCTGGGCCGCACCAATCAGCTTCTTTGTGTCCCGCGGCTCGCGAATCACGATCGAGGTGCGGTGGAAGGTCGTGAAGTAGGTGATGATGTCGCGCGTGAACACGAACTCGCCATCGAGGAACACGCGGTCCCATGGCACCAGCACGTCGTTGAAGATCACCGTCACTTCGTGGCGGAACTCGTCGTGCGAAAGCGGCCGGTCGAAGCGGAAGCGGTCGCCCCAGGGAGCGCCCACGTAGTTCGAGATCATCACGACGCCGGGCGCATCCGCGGGAACCGCACAGGCCACGGACCAGGCCGCGTCGTCCGCCGACATCGCGTGCGTCGGCAGCACGAGGAACTCGTTCGTCAGCGCGCCGTCGGTGACCGAGGTCTTCGCCCCGCGCAGGATGATGCCCTCGGAGTTCCGATCGACCACGCGCACCCAGAGGTCCGGGTCTACCTGCGCGTGTGGGCCCTTCGAGCGGTCGCCCTTCGCGTCGGTCATCGCCAGGCAGCCGTGCAGGTCGTTGCGCGAGAACCAGTCGTTGTACTTCTGGATGCGCGGCAGGTACGAGGTGCCCAGCTGCGAATCACACTTCCGCGCGACGATCTCGAGGGCGCTGAGGCCCGCCATGATCGCGCCATGACCCGCTTCGGGCAGGTCGGATTCCATCTCCACGTACTTCATCAGCCCCTCAGGGTCACGCGGCGGGGCGAACCAGCGGTGAACGCGCTCGCCATCGGCGAGGGCGAGCGTCCGCGCCGCAAGGATCTCTGCCGGCTCGCCCGGGCCCGCGCCGTATTGCTCGGCGATCTGGCGCGCGCGCATGCCGAAGAGGGGGTGCGTCGTCACGTCGCTCACCCGTTCCCCGGCGTAGAAGACGGTCCGGCCGTCGCACAGGCTGTCGACGTACTGGTCTGCGGTTCGAAGTGCCATGGGTTTTCTCCTCTGGTCCTGGTTATTCCTGGAAAGCCGCGATAAGCGACGCAATCTGGTCAGCCGTCACTGTACCTCGCGAAAAGAGCGAAAGCTTGCCCACGGGCATATCGCCGAACATGCCGAGCAGGGCCTGGCGGGCGTTATCGGCCGTGATAGCCATGCCGAACGCCCCGGCGACCAGCGGCGCCAGCGCCTCCGGTCCGCCCGGCAGGTCGAGGAAGACGCGGATCGGCGTAAGTGTCGTCAGCCGTCTCGGGTCGCCCGTTCCCTCCACCGTCACCACGCCCCGCAGGCGGATATCGCGCGACGAAGCCCCGATGCGGAGTTCGAAGTCGCCCGCTTCGATTCGCCAGTCGTGGGTCCGCGTGTCCCAGGTCGCGAAGGCGCGCTCGCCGAGTCCGAACGCAACATCGCGGGACTCGCCCGGGGCCAGTGACAGTTTTTCGAACGCCTTCAGCTCCTGCGGCGGCCGGGCCACCGTCGAAACAGCGTCGTGGACGTAGAGCTGCACCACTTCCGGCGCCGGCCGTTCGCCGGTGTTGGTCACGGTCACGCAGACCGCGACGTCTGCCGAACCTTCCGGTCGCTGCTCGATCCGAAGGTCGCTGTAGGCGAACTCTGAGTACGTGAGCCCGTGGCCGAACGCGAAGAGCGGCTCGATTCCCCGCGAATCGAGCCAGCGGTAGCCGACGAACACCCCTTCGCCGAAACGGAGGATGCCGTCGCGGCCGGGGAAGTCGTGGAACGCTCCCGTGTCTTCGATTCGCTGCGGGAAGGTCTCCGCAAGTCTGCCCGAGGGCGAATCGAGGCCCAGGAGGATCCGGGCCACCGCCTGCCCGCCGCCCTGCCCGGCCAGCGAAGTGAGGAGGATGGCCGGGGCGCGTTCCATCCACGACGAAGAGACGGCCGCGCCGCAGGTCAGGATTACAACGGTGTTCGGCTGTCGTGCGAGGACCGCTTCGGCGAGCGCTTCGTGCGCCTCCGGGAGCGCCAATCCCGCCCGGTCCTGGCCCTCGGCCTCGACACCGGCCGGGATACCGACGAAGAGGAGGGCGACATCAGCGCTGGCGGCAACGCTCGCCGCCTCCTCGATCATCGCCGCATCGACCGCCGTGTTCGGGCCGTAGCCTTCCGCGAAGACGTACTCGCGCTCCGCGCTGTCGAGCTCCTGCAGTTCGTCCCAGGCGTTGTCTGTCTGTGTCGGGTTCACGCGCGAACTACCGGCCCCCTGGATCCGTGGCCGCATCGCGAACCGACCGATGACGGCGATTCGGCGCGCTCCCCCGCTGAGCGGGAGAAGCCCGCCAGCGTTGCGCAGGAGCACAGAGCCCTCGACCGCCGCATCACGCGCCAGG
>CAZQCR010000064.1:0-13968 GCA_964591745.1 uncultured Anaerolineaceae bacterium | reverse complement strand
CTGTTCGAGCAGGGTCACGGCATCGCGAGCGCCACCCCGCGATTGGATGGAGATCTGAAGCAAGCCCTGGTCCGGCACGTCATAGCCTTCGCCACCGCAGATAGTCCGCAGGAGGCCGACGAGTGCGTCGTTCGGAATGCGCCGAAAGTCGTACCGCTGGCAGCGCGAAACGATCGTCGCGGGCACCTTGTGGGCATCCGTGGTTGCGAGGATGAAGATTGCGTGGGGGGGCGGCTCTTCGAGTGTCTTGAGCAGCGCGTTAAAGGCGCCGTCCGTGAGCATGTGGACCTCATCGAGGAGGTAGACCTTCATCTTCAGGTCACTGGGCGCGAAGTTGACCTTTTCTCGAAGCTGGCGGATATCATCAATGCCGCGGTTGCTGGCGGCGTCCATCTCGATCAGGTCGAGCGCCGCGCCGCGGCTGATCGCTTCGCAGGCCGGGCAGGCATTGCAGGGCTCACCGCTAACCAGGTTGGCGCAGTTGACAGCGCGAGCGAGGATGCGGGCAGTCGTTGTCTTACCCGTGCCGCGGGGGCCCGAAAACAGGTAGGCATGGGCCACCTGGCCCGTCGCCAGCGCGTTGCGCAGCGTGGTCACCACATGGTCCTGGCCCACGACCTCCGCAAAGCCGCGCGGCCGCCATTTTCCGTACAGCACCGGCGCCACCGGAAGGGCGGAGGAGTTGCGGCGCGCCATCGAAACGCCACGGTGCCCTTCCGGTGAAGTATAGAACAGATGTACCGTAGGGAGCTTCGAGGTTGTGGATCTTCCTGGACGGGCGAGCGGGGACTGTGTAAGGATCGGCGCGTGACAACCGTGACGATTGAGCTTTCGGAGCAGACGGGACGCCTGCTGGCGGAGCAGGCGAAGTGCAGGGGCATCTCCGTCGCGACGCTGGTGGCGGAGCGGCTAGAGCGGATGGCCGTAGAGGAGGAGACAGCCCTGGAAATCCTCGCGAGAGCCCGGGCGAATGCGAACATGGAAGACGACGAAGCGATGGCCTTCGCGGTCGAAGAGGTTCGGCGGCACCGCAGCGGCGAATGACACCGATAGTGATGCTCGACACGAGCGCCGTTGTTGGCGGCGTGGTCAGCCGGAATCGCAACGCGCCGCCGCCCCGAATCCTCGACGCCGTTCTGTCAGGCGAGGTTCGTGCGATCGTCTCAACCGACTTTTGGACGAATACAGGAGCGTGCTCCTTCGCCCGCGGGTTTCGGTTCGCGCCGGCCTATCCTCCGCGGACATCTCGTCCCTGCTCGCCCTGTTCACCCGTATCGCTACATTGCTCGTGCCACCGCCCGGCGGGTTCGCCTGTCCGGACCCGCGTGACCAGCACCTTTGGGACCTGCTCGCCACGGTGCCAGAAGCGGTCCTCGTTACGGGCGACGCCTTGCTGGTCGAGAACCCGCCCCCCTTCGGGCGGGTGATGACTCCACGCCAATTCGTCGAAAGCTATCTGCCCCACCCCGGCGGATGAGCCACAGACTCAGAGGTGGTGGACGTGGCTTGCGCCGCCCAGGTAGTGCTCTTCCCGCGAGCGCATCCTCGCCTCCGCCTCGGCGTCATCCACATGGTCGTAGCCGCAGAGGTGGAGAATACCGTGCACCAGGAGGTGGGCTACCTCGGCATCGAGCGAGTGGCCGATCCCTTCGGCCTGCCTGCGAGCGGTGGGCAGGGAGATAGCGATATCGCCAAGGTAGGGTTCAGATGCCATACCAACGACGAAGTCGTCGGCCTCATCCGGGAACGAAAGGACGTCCGTCGGCTCGTCGATGCCCAGGAACTGATGGTTCATCTCCCGCACCTCGTCGTCGCCGGTGACAAGGATCGAGAGGCCGGTGTTCGCCAGCACGTCTTCGCCGCTGAGCACGCGATCGGCCAGGACACCGAGCGCCGCGACATCGAGGTCGTCCGCCTCCACGGTCAGCTCCAGCGAAACGTCGTAGCCAGTGGTGCTCAACGAACGAAGACTTCGACCGCAGTCTCGGCTGCGGACATGAGCGGGTAGGGCACAATGCCGAAGACGAGGACGCCGGCCATAGCCACGCCGAGCGCCAGGCCGATGCTCGGCGACGTTCGGACCTTGCCGCCCTCTGCAGCATCGCCGAGGAACATCTGGCGGGCTACACGGAGGTAGTAGAAACCAGAAACGATGCTACTCAAGACGCCGATGATCACGAGCCAGGCAAGGTCGGCGTGGATGCCGGCGTTGAAGGTGTACATCTTGGCGAAGAAGCCCACCGTGGGGGGAATGCCCGTAAGCGAGACGAGGCAGAACGCGAGGCCGAAGGTCAGGAACGGCGCCCGTTTCCACATCCCCGCGTAGTCCTTGATCTGGTCGCTGCCGATCTTCTGTGAGATGGCGATGACGGCCACGAAGGCGCCGAGGTTCGTGAATGCGTACGCCGCCAGGGAGAGCAGCACGGCGCTGGCCCCCAGCGTAAGGTCGTCGCCGGAGGTCCCCGTGATGGCAGCCAGGCCGATGAGGAACGTCCCCGCCTGGGCGATCGACGAGTACGCGAGCATGCGCTTGATATCCGTTTGAACGATCGCGGCGAGGTTACCGAGGATCATCGAAGCGGCGGCCAGGACAGCGAAGATGTTCGACCAGTCCTCGTTCAAGTAGTCGGCGCCAACCGCCTCCAGGAAGATGCGCGTGACCACGGCGAACGCGGCTGCCTTGGAGCCGACGGAGAGGAACGCCGCAACCGGCGTCGGAGCGCCCTGGTACACGTCCGGGACCCACATCTGAAACGGAACGATCGCCATCTTGAATCCGAACCCGGCGATGAGCAGCGTCATTGCGACGATGAGCACCGAGCGGTTCTCAGACCCTGAGCCTTCGAGGACCTGCCCGATCTCGGTGATGACGGTTGTGCCGGTGAGACCGTAGAGCAGGGCCATGCCGTAAAGCAGGAGCGACGAAGCGATCGCCCCAAGAAGCAGATACTTGAGGCCCGCTTCGCTCGACTTTTCGTCCTTGCCCCAGCCGGCGAGGATGTACTGGGGGATGGACGAGAGTTCGAGCGCCAGGAAGATCGTGATCAGATCCCGCGCGGCCGCCAGGAACATCAGCCCGGAACACGTTGTCAGGACGAGGGCGTAGTACTCGCCCTGGCCCCGCCCCGCGCGGTCCACCCAGTCGATCGAGGCGAGCACGACCGTGGCCGTGATCCCGGCAAACAGGTAGTAAAAGAAGACGGAATATTGATCGAGCGCAAGCGTGCCGTCGAATCCGGTCTGATAGTCGTCGCGGCTTACCCAGCTCGTGGTCCAAAGCGCCGAGAGGGCGAGGCCAGCAAGGGCGACGAAGGGTACCACGCGGCGGCGGCGGGGGAAGACGGAATCGATAACGAGCACCAGGCCGGCGGCGAGGAGCACGGCGAGCTGCGGACCGACGATATCAAGGCCGTCCATTAGCCCAACCTCTCCACAATCGGGGCGATCGCCGGGGCCATCATGTCCATCATCAACGCGGGGTAGAGGCCGAGGATGAGGACGAGGGCGGCGAGGCCGACGACCACGGAGTGCTCCCACCAGGCTTGCTGGTCCGTAACCTCAGCCCACTCCGCCTTCACCGGCCCAAAAACCACCCGTTCCAACGTCCAGAGAACGTAGCCCGCGCTGAGCACCACTCCGAAAATCGACATGAGGACAGCCCATTCGTACTCTTGGAAGGCTCCGAGGAAGACCGTGATCTCGGCGACGAACCCGGCCAGGGCGGGCAGACCAAGGCTGGCGAAGCCCGCGAACACGAGACCCGTCGTTATCAGCGGCATCTGGCGAGCGAGGCCACCGAGGCGCGAGATCTCGCGGGTGTGCGTCCGTTCGTACATCAGCCCCACCATCACGAAGAGCATGCCGGTGACGACGCCGTGGGCGAGCATCTGATACGTCGCACCCATAATGCTCGTCTCGCCGAGAGCGCCGATGCCAAGGAGCACCAGGCCCATGTGGCTAACGGACGAATAGGCGATGAGCCGCTTCACATCCGTTTGGCGGAGCGTGATGAAGGCGCCGTAGAGCACGCTGATCGCCCCGATCGCGACGAACCAGATGCCGAAGTCGTCCGCCGTCTCGGGCATGATCGTGAGGCAGGTGCGGATGATGCCGTAGCCGCCCATCTTCAGCAGCACACCGGCGAGCATCACCGAGACGGCCGTTGGCGCGTCGCCGTGCGCGTCTGGTAGCCAGGTGTGAAGCGGGACGATCGGCAGCTTCACGGCGAACCCGATGAAGAGGAAGAGGAAGACCCAGGCAATCGGCATGATCGTCCCGGTCACCTGCCCCTGCCCAAGTTTCTCGATATCGAAGCCCACCTCCGGGCCGGCGGCGAAAGCCAGCATGAGGATGGCGACCAGCATGAACGCCGAACCGGCGATCGTGTAGAGCACGAACTTGGTCGCCGAATACTCTTTCCGCCCGGAGCCCCAGATAGCGATGAGCAGGAACATCGGGAAGAGTTCGAGTTCCCAGAAGAGGAAGAAGAGCATGAAATCGAGCGCCGTGAAGACGCCCAAGACGGAGGTCGAGAGGATCATCAGCATCGCGAAGTAGAGGCGCGGCCGCTTCGTGATCGTGAACGAAACAAGCACCGAGGCGACGGTCAGGAACGTCGTCAAGACGACCAGCGGCAGGCTGATGCCATCGACCCCGAGGAAGTACTGGAGGTGGAACTGGCCGATATCGACCCACGTTTCGCGCGTAACGTAGGAGAAGCCCTCCTGCGACGAATCAAAATCGAAGAAGAGGATGAGAGAGATGGCGAGCGCGCCGACTGAGCCAGCGAGCGCAACCCACTTCGCGTAGCCCTCGCGCTTTTCGGGCAACAGGACCATGAGTGCGCCTGCGAGCGCGGGAAGGAAAACGAGGACGGTCAGTGCCAAAGACGTTTCCTTCCTAGAGCGGGTTCGCCGAATAGACGGCGATGACGACGACGACGACACCGGCAACGAGTCCGAGGCCGTAGCCCTGGACCTGGCCGGTCTGGATGACGCGCAGACGGGAACTCACCTCAGCGGCGAAACGGCCCGAGCCGTTCACGATTCCATCGACCACGTAGCGGTCGTTCAGTTCGAGAAGCCGGTTCCAGCCGCGCTGCAAGACGAACTTCACCAGGAAGTCTTCGTAAAGCCGATCGAGGTACCACTTGTTCTCGAAGAGGGCGGCGAGTGGCGCCCCGGCGGTACTGAACGCCTTCGCCGGAATGAACTTGAAGTGGTAGACGGCGAAGGCCAGGCCAATACCTGCGACCGCGATAGCCGTCGAGGCGATTGCGATTCCCCATTCGAACGAGCTGTGGTGCTTAATCTCCTCAGCGATTTCGAGCGGAAGGGCCCCGACGATGAAGTCACGGAAGGCGTGGTCCAGGGCGAAGATGCCGGCGCCGATTGCCGGGATAGTGAGGATGAGGAGCGGCACGGCCATGCTCCGCGGCGACTCGTGGGGGTGCGCCGGGTCGCCATGGAAGTGGTTGTCCGGGTCGTGGTGGTCAACCGGCTGGCCGCCCCTATAGGTGCCGCCGAAGGTGAGAATGACAGCCCGGAACATGTAGAACGCCGTCATGAACGAGACGGCCGAGCCAATCACCCAGAGCGCACGGTTCTCGCGCCAGGCGTCGAGCAGGATCTCGTCCTTCGACCAAAAGCCCGCGAGCGGGAAGAGCCCGGCGAGGCTGAGCGAGCCGATGACGCAGGTCGCGAAGGTGATCGGCATGTACTTGCGCAGGCCGCCCATCAGACGCATATCGAACGTGTTCGTCGCGTGGTTCACAGAGCCGCTGCAGAGGAAGAGCAGCGCCTTGAAGAAGGCATGGGTGAAGAGGTGGAAGATGGCCGCGACGTAGCCGAGCGTGCCGAGCGCCAGCATCATCAGGCCGAGCTGGCTGACCGTGGAGTAGGCCATCACCCGCTTGAAGTCCGTCTGGACGAGGGCGATCGTCGCCGCGATGATCGCCGTCACGGCGCCGATCCAGGCGACGACCTGCTGGGCGTCGTGCGAGGCTTCGAAGACGGGGAAGAAGCGGGCCACGAGATAGACGCCGGCCGCAACCATGGTGGCGGCGTGGATGAGCGCGGAGACGGGCGTCGGGCCCTCCATCGCGTCCGGCAGCCAGACATGGAGCGGGAACTGGGCGCTCTTACCCACGGCCCCCGCGAAAATGCCGAGGGCGAAAAGGGTGACGATGTATCCTTCGGGCTCGCCGCTCAGGGCCCACTCCTGGATGCTCGCGATGTCGAAGGTATCGTGCCGTGTCCAAACGAGGAGCAGGGCGGCGAGCAACCCGAGGTCGCCGATCCGGGTGACGATGAACGCCTTCTTCGCGGCGGCAGCGGCGCTCGGCTTGTGGTACCAGAAGCCGATCAGGAGGTAGCTGCAGAGGCCGACCAGCTCCCAGAAGATGAAGATCATGAAGAGGTTGTCGGCGAGGACGAGGCCAAGCATGGAGGTGGTGAACAGGCACATGTGAGCGAAGTAGCGGCCGTAGCCAGCATCGCCCTTCATGTAGCCGGTGGAATACACCTGGACCAGCAGGGAGACCGTAGTCACGACGACGAGCATCACGGCGGTCAGGCCGTCGATCCGGACGCCGAGGTTCACCACGAGGTCGCCCGCCCGGAACCATTCGTGGGTGTGCTGGGCGATGCCGCCATCCGCGTCGATCACGTTGAAGAGCGTGATGTAGCTGAGCACGCAGGCGACGCCGACGCCGGCGATCGCGGCGTAGCCGGCCAACGCGGGCACCTTCCGGAGGTAGAGGACGATCAGCCCCCAGGCAACGAGCGGCGCCGCGATAATCGCCCAGAGGGCGGCTTCATCGATGGAGGGGACCCCGGGGACACCCGCTTCAGCAAGAAAGAGCATCGTCAGATCTTCCTCAGGATTTCGCGGGCGACATGCGCCTTGCCGGTCGGCACGTAGAGCGTCCGCTCATCCCGCATGGAGGCCTTTTCGCCGCGGTTCACGGGCGGGATTACGCGCATCGCGAGGCCCTCGGCGGCGAACAGCTCGCGCCAGGTTTCGGCGATGTAGGCGTTGCGGACGGTCATGAATTCGACCCACATAGGCTACGACTTCAACAGGTTGAGCTTGTCGACATCGACGGTCTGCCGGTTGCGGTAGACCGAGACGGCGAGGGCGAGGGCGACAGCCGCTTCCGCGGCCGCCACCGTGACGACAAAGACGACAAACGTTTGACCGGCGATCGGCCGGGCGAGCTCACCAGCGCTGAAGCGCGAAAACGCGAGCAACGTGATGTTGACGGCGTTGAGCATGATCTCCACGCCCATCAGGACCCCGATCGCGTTCCGCTTGGAGAGCGCAATCGCCAGGCCGAGCGAAAAGAGCAGGGCGCCGACCGTGAGGAAGTGTTCGAGGCCGATCATGCGAGGGCGTCCTCCGCTTCTTCTTCCGGCGAGCGGACGAGCATGATCGCGCCCACGAGGGCGGCCGTCAGGAGCACCGAGGCGATCTCGAACGGCAACACCCACGTGCCAAGCAGTGCGCGTCCGAGGTCCGCCACCACGAGGCCCGGATCCTCATCGATCGTCGTCCAGGTCGTGTCGTTCACGGCGAAGATGATGACCACGCCAAGGGCGATGGCGAGGAGCATGCCCGGCGCCGCCCAGCGCGTCTCGCCGTTATCGCGGCCAGCGCGCGGCGTCAGCAGCACGGCGAAGAGGACGAGCACAGCGATCGCGCCGACATAGATGATCACCTGGGCCATGGCGAGGAACTCGGCGGAAAGGAGGAGGAAGAAGCCGGCGACGCCGATAAAGGTCACAATCAAGAAGAGGACGGCATGCAGGAGGTTGCGCACCACCATCACGCCGCCAGCCGAGATGAGTGTGAGGAACGAGAGCACCCAGAAGGCGATTGCCGGGCCTGCGCCGTCCATCTACTGGCCTCCCTTCACGACGGGCACGTAGCCGCTCGCGTCTTTGACGAGGCGAGGCTTGGTTGGTGCACCGACGGTCTTCCTGTAGCCAAGGACGCCTGCCCAGGCGTAGATGATGACCGCGGCCAGCACGATATTGATCCCCGCGAACACGAACAGGTACCAGGAATCGAGCGCCCCGTCGCTCGCTTTCGTCCAGATCATCTTCTCAATGGCGACGACGACGAGGTTGATGAGGGCGACCGGGAGCATGAACTTCCAGGCGAACGTCATGAGCTGGTCGCTGCGCAGTCGTGGCAGCGTACCGCGAGTCCAGATGAAGAGCAGGTAGAACATCTGGATCTTGAGCCCGGCGATTAGCCACGGGGGAACCCATTTGTCGAGCCCGAACAAGGACCAGCCGCCCAGGAAGACCGTGGAGGCGAAGGCGGAGGCGGCGAGCGCGTAGCCAATATCCATGCCGTAGAACAGGCCCCAACGCATACCTGAGTACTCCGTCAGGTAACCGGCGACGATCTCCGACTCCGCTTCGGCGATGTCTGTGGGCGTCCGGTTCAGTTCGGCGCTGGCCGAGATGAAGTAGATGGCGAACGCCAGGGGCTGCACAGCGATCACCCAGATATGGTTGTGCTTCGCCCAGAACACCATCTCCTGCAGGCTGAGCGTACCCGTCAGGAGGACCACGCCAAGCAGGCCGATCACGAGCGGCACTTCGTAGCTGATGGCCATCGCGACGATGCGCATGGCGCCGAAGAGCGAGTACTTGTTGTTCGAACTCCAACCGGCCATAAAGGCGCCGAGAACGGGCAAGGAGGAGATGGCGAGGAAGTAGAGGAGGCTCGTCGGAATGTCCGCGATGATCATCCGAGGGCCAAAAGGGATGACCGCGAAGAGCAGCACGGCGGGAGCCACGAAGATGATGGGCGCCGCGTACATCACGACCTTATCGGCGCCCTTTGGCGTGAGCGCCTCCTTCTGCATGAGCTTGATCGCGTCGGCGATCGGCTGGAGCAGGCCGAAGCGGCCGACCCGGTTCGGGCCGTAGCGGGACTGGATGCGCCCGATGATCTTCCGTTCGCCGAGGACGCCGAGGAAGAGTTGTGTCGGGAGCACGAAGATGAGGAACGAGGCGACGAAGCCGATGAGGATGGCGACGACGTAGACCAGGCCGTAGGGCAGGAACTTGTCGAGCCCTTCGAGGATCTTCTCGGAGAGGTTCGAGAGGTCCAATACCCAGTCCCACCAGTTGCCGGAGGCGAGGAAGACGCTCATCGGTCGATCTCCCCGACCACGATATCGACCGACCCGAGAGCGACGATCGCGTCGGCCACCGTGCCACCGACCGTCATCTCCTTGAGCACGCTGAGATTAATAAAGGACGGCGGCCGGATGTGGAAGCGGAAAGGCGTCGGGCCCTCGTCGCTGACCAGATAGTAGCCAAGTTCGCCGCGCGGCCCTTCGACGCGGCCGTACGCCTCGCCAGCGGGCGGGCGCAGGGCCAGCGGTACCTGCGTGGAATGCGGGCCGCCGGGCAGCCCGTCCATCGCCTGCCGAATGATCTTCACGCTTTGGCGCATCTCTTCCAGTCGCACGATGAAGCGGTCGTAGCTATCGCCCTGGTAGCCGATCGGGATATCGAAGTCGTACTTCTCGTAGCCGCAGTAGGGGTCCGCCTTGCGGATGTCCCAGGCGATGCCGCTGCCCCGCAGCATGGGGCCCGCAAGGCTGGCGTTGGCGGCCATGGCGTGCGGGATAACCGCCACCCCCCGCGTCCGGGCGAGGAAGATCTCGTTCGCGCTGAGCAGCCCCTCCATCTCGTCGATGAACGCGGGGAAGGTGCCCATCAGCTTGCGAACGGCGGGCTCAAAGTCCTTTGGAATATCGAAGGCGATGCCGCCGATGCGCATGTAGTTGCAGGTGAGTCGGGCGCCCGCCGTCATCTCGAAGATATCGAGGATCTTCTCGCGTTCGCGGAAGGACCACATCACGGGGGTCTGCCAGGCGCCCGTGTCGTTGGCGAACGCGCCAACGGCCATGCAATGGCTGGCCAGGCGCTGCAGTTCGGCCATGATCACGCGGATCGCCTGGCCGCGCTCCGGCACGGCGACGCCAGCGAGCTTTTCGACCGCGAGGCAGTAACCCAGGTTGTTGGACATGCTCGCCAGGTAGTCCGTGCGGTCCGTAAAGGGGATGTTCTGGGTGTACGTGCGCTCTTCGGCGAGCTTCTCCATCGAACGATGGAGGTACCCCATCACCATCTCGGCGTCGAGGATCCGTTCGCCATCGACCGTCACCTTGACGCGGAAGACGCCGTGCGTCGAAGGGTGCTGTGGCCCGATGTTCAGGATGAACGGCTCGCTCTTGATGGCGCTCATTGGATCACCTTCACGGGCGGCGCTTCATGGCGCGCGGTGCCGGCGAATTCGTTCAGCCCGGGCTGGAGCCCGCCGGGCATCGAGAGGAAGTCCTTGCGCAGCGGCCAACCGGGAAAGCCTTCCCAGAGCAGGATGCGGTGGAGGTTCGGGTGCCCTTCGAAGCGAATGCCGAGCAGGTCGTAGGCTTCGCACTCCTGCATCCAGGCACCATGCCAGACCGGGACGACGCTCGGGACTTCGGTGTTCTCGCGGTCCCAGGCTTCCACCTTCAGCGTGGCGAACTGGTTCTTATCAAACGATTGGACGTGGTAGACGACCTCGAAGTGGTCCCAGTAGTCGACTCCGCAGAGGTCCGTGAGGTGAATGAAGTCGGTCTCCGCGTCTGTGCGGAGCGCTTCCGCGACCTCTCGCAGCTTCTCCGGGACGAGGTAGCAGGCGACATCCGTCGATTTCTGGACCGATCCGGGAACGAGCCGCTCGGCGGCCGTCGCGACCTCGTGGCCGGTGAGCCAGCGGGTGGGCATCAGCGCCACTCCAGGGCGCCCTTGCGCCACGCGTAGAGGATACCGAGGCCGAGGATACCAATGAAGCCGAGCCCTTCGAAGAGGGCGGCCCAGCCGAGCGTGTGGTAGACCGTGGCCCAGGGGAAGAGGAAAACAATTTCCACATCGAAGAGCACGAAGAGGAGGGCGATGTAGTAGAAACGGAAGTTGAACTGGACCAGGCTGGGCCCCTCGGTTCGCAGTCCACACTCGTAGATATCCTCTTTTACGGGGTCCGAAGGCACGTTCGGCCGGATGCCAACGAAGGTCAGCGCCCACGAGGTCACCACCGCTCCAAGCGGGAAGATGAGGGCGATAATGACCAGGATTCCGATGTGGCCGTATTCGTGCAGCACGCAGTAGCCGATTGTGAAATTCGTCCCGAAAGACCGGCTGCACTATAGCACGGGGCCGGGTGGCGAACAAAAGCGGAAGGGGATGTGGATGTGGGTCTGAGCCGTCCGGGAGGTTCGCACTAGCGCCCCCAGGTCTCACCTCTCGGACGACTCGCCACTCGGGGCAGGGCCGAAGCCGTACCCGTCCCCGGCAGTATTGAGACCGGGGAACCATGCGGTATCCCAGCCTGTGCAAGCGCCCCGTAAAATGCCCGTAAACCGGCCGACGTAACGGGGCCGCCGATGCCAAGGAGTTCGCATATGCCTCAACCAGTCGTCGGCCTCATCGGCTGCGGCCACATCGGCCGGTTCCACTCCCGGAACATCCGCGGCGCCCTCCGCTCCGAGCTGGTCGGTGGCAGCTATGTCGCCCTCTGCGACCGCGTCCCGGCCCGGGCCCACGAGTTCGCCTCCTTCGTTCAGGCCGACGTGGTCACCTTCGACCCGGGGGACGTGCTCGACCGGCCGGGGCTGAACACCGTCTACATCTGCACCGAAACCTCGGAGCACCCGGCGCTCGTGGCCGCCGCGGCAGCCCGCGGCCACGCCATCTTCTGCGAAAAGCCGCTGGCCAAGTCCCTGGACGAAGTCAGGGAGATGGTCCGGGCCGTGGAAACGGCCGGGGTCGTGAACCAGGTGGGCCTCGTCCTCCGCCACTCGCCCGTCTTCACGGTGATCAAGGAGTTGGTAAGCCAGGACGGCCTCGGCCCATTGCTCACCGCACACCTGCGAGACGACCAGTTCTTCCCCATCCGCGGCCACTACGGCAGCGACTGGCGCGGCGACGTTGCGAAAGCGGGTGGTGGCACGCTGATCGAGCACTCCATCCACGACGTGGACCTCTTTCGCTGGCTCTTCGGCGAGATCGAGGCGGTCCGCTGCCATACGCGGGAGACGACCGGCCACGCGGGGGTCGAAGACGTCGCGCTCGCCACCTTTCAGCACGCGGGAGGGCACCAGACCACACTCAGCTCCGTCTGGCACGATATCGACGCACGGCCATCGACGCGAAGCCTGGAGGTCTTCTTCGAAGGCGGCTGGATCGCGACTGAGAGCGACTTCATCGGCCCCATCCGCTGGCAACCACGGCGCGGGCCGGAGGTTGAGCTGAGCGCGGACGAGGTGTTCGACCGCTACGTGGCGATCACCGGGCTGAACGAACACGAGAGCCGGCTAGCCCGCCTCGGGATGTTCGAAGACCTGGCGTTCCTGCGCTGCGTGAGTGAAGGACGCCCGGCGTTCCCGGACTTCCGCACGGCCCTGGCCGCGCACGAAGTGGTGGACGCCTGCTACCGCAGCGCCCGCGAGGGCCGTGAGCTAACGGTGCGGTAGGCCCGGCCCCAGGGTCTTGAACCACCAAGGCACGAAGGACACAAAGGCCCACGAAGATCCCTGTAGTTCTCTTCGTTCTCTTCGTGCCTTGGTGGTTCATATCGATAGCCTATGCCTATGGCTCATCGCCCAGCGATTGTTTACGAGCGCAGATTCGATCCCGTATGATGCCCAGACCCCATTGAGAAGCCGAAAGAGGTGCGCCGATGACGACCCAGACGATCGCTGAGCTGTACGCCATCGGAGAGATGCCTCCTCTCGGTCATGTCCCGGCGAAGATGCACGCCCAGCTCATCCGGCCTTCGCGCTATGGCAGCCCCGCGACCGCCTTCCAGGACGAGGTGATCCCGACGCCGGAGATCGGCCCGGACGAAGCACTGGTCTACGTGATGGCGGCGGGCGTGAACTACAACAACGTCTGGGCCGCGCTCGGCACCCCGGTCGATGTCATCGCCAGCCGGATGAAGGGCGGCGAGAAGGAAGACTTCCACATCGGCGGCTCCGACGCCTCCGGCATCGTCTGGAAGGTCGGTGAAAACGTCACCAACCTGAAGGTCGGCGACGAAGTGGTCACCCACTGCGGCCAGTGGGATGTCCGCGCCCCGGACGTGGTTGCGGGCGAAGACCCGATGTTCACGCCGTCCTTCCGGATCTGGGGATACGAAACGAACTGGGGCTCCTTCGCCCAGTTCTGCAAGGTCCAGGCCCACCAGTGCCTGCCCCGGCCGCAGCACCTGACCTGGGAGGCCTCGGCCGCCTACATGCTCGTCGGGGCCACCGCATACCGCATGCTTCACGGCTGGCCGCCGCACAACGTCCGCGAGGGCGACGCCGTCCTCATATGGGGCGGAGCGGGTGGCCTTGGCTCGATGGCGATCCAGATCGCCCGGCTGGCCGGCGCAAAGCCGATCGCCGTCGTTTCCAACGAAGCGAAGTACGAATTCTGTCGCAAGCTCGGCGCGGTTGGCTGCATCAACCGCAAAGCCTTCGACCACTGGGGCCGCCTTGCCAACACGACGGACGCCGAGGCGATGAAGATCTTCACGGCCGGCGCCCGCGATGTGGGCAAGGCGATCTGGGAGATCCTGGGCGAACGCAAGAGCCCACGCATCGTCTTCGAGCACCCCGGCCAGGACACGATCCCCACCTCCGTCTTCGTCTGCGACACCGGCGGCATGGTCGTTATCTGCGCGGGGACCACCGGCTACAACGCCGACGTGGACCTGCGCTACCTCTGGATGCGCCAGAAGCGGCTCCAGGGTTCGCACTTCGCCAACGACGAGCAATCGGCCGCCTTCAACGACCTCGTGGTCTCGGGCGACATCGACCCCTGCCTTGGGCGCGTGTTCCCGTTCGAAGGGACGGGCGAATGCCACCAGCTCATGTACGAAAACCGCCACCCGGACGGCAACATGGCGATCCTGGTA
>CAZQCR010000063.1:0-14119 GCA_964591745.1 uncultured Anaerolineaceae bacterium | reverse complement strand
AAGCAGGGCGCTCGCCTCCGCGTCCAGGGGCCCCACCAGGAAGCCGTCCTTCGCACCCGCGGGCGTGGTGGTACCCGACGCCGGCGGGTGGAATTCGTTCCGATACTCTTTCGCCCCGAACATCGGTTCGAGGACAGCCTCCCAGGCCGGCGCAGTGCACCAGAGTGCGGTCGGCTCTTCCGGTGGCCGCCGGGCCGAGAGAGTCGGCACGGCCTCCGCCGCCAGCCCGGCGCTCGCTTCGCCCAGGGCGAACCAGAAGCCGCTGAGGTTGCCCACAATCGCGGATAAAGGCCTCGCCGCGTCCTCAGTCAACACGAAGCCGGGCATGCTCCCATCGATGACGGCGTGGACAAAGGCCATATGGCCCGCCGTAGCCGGCGGTGGCACGAGCGGCCGGATTCGCTCGAAGTGTGCTCGTTGCAGTTCGATCATCCTCGAAGTATGCCGTGGTCCTCGGGTGTGGTCCCGCCGTTCAGACTTCCAGGCGGCGTTTCAGCGCCCCCAGGAAGCCGCCGGCCTCCAGCCCATCGAGCGCCCGGTGGTCGAAACTCAGGCACACATTCATCATCCAGCGCACCGCGATCGCGTCCCCTTCAACCACGATTGCCCGCTTCACCGCTCGCTCCATCGTCACGATCCCCACCTCCGGCCAGTTCACAATCGGCTTCGAGGCGACCGAACCGAAGGCGCCCGTGTTGTTCACCGTAAACGTCCCGCCTTCGATGTCCTCCAGGCGAAGCTTCCGGGTCCGCGCCCGCTGGACGATCTCGTGGATCGCGCGGGCCATCCCCGCCAGGTTCAGATCACCGGCCTGGGGCACCACGGGGACCACCAGCCCCTGTTCCGCCGCCACCGCCACACCCAGCCGGATACCGTGGTACCGCCGGAGCTCGTCGCCCTCCCAGCGGGCGTTCAACGCCGGGAACTCCCCCAGCGTCTCACACACCGCGACCGCGAAAGAGGGGAGCAGTGTGAGCTCGATTCCCTCACGTGCCAGGAACGGGGCCTTCTCCGCCTCCCGCCGTCGGACAAGGGCTGTCACGTCCGCCTCAATCATCGTCCAGGCCTGTGGCGCTTCCAGGTTCGAACGCTTGAGGTGCTCAGCAATGGTTCGGCGCGTCGCCGAGAGCGCAACAACGTCGAACCCCGCCCCGCTCGCCGCCGTCCGCTCTTCCTGGGCGCCCGGGCTCACCGCCGGCTTGGTTGGCCCGGCCGCCAGGTACGCATCGACATCCTTGCGCGTCACCCGGCCATCCACGCCGCTGCCCTGGATGGCCGCGAGGTCCACGTTGTGTTCCCCGGCGAGCCGCAGCACGGCCGGGCTGTAGAAGCGCTGGCGGTTGTCCGGCCGCATCCGCCGGGCCGCCTCCGTCGGCTCTCCGTCCTGCGGCGCGGTGACAAAGGCGGCAGGCGGGGTGGTCGCACTCGAAGCCGCGACCGGTTGCGCTGATCGCTCGTCCGCCGGGATTGCCATCGGGCCGCCACTCCAGCCGCTCGCCTCCTGGCCGTTTGTCCCTCGGCGCGGCTCCACCTTCGCGCCGTCCGCCAGCGCATGCTCTTCCACCTGGCAGAGCAGCGTGCCCACCGGGACCGTCGCGCCCTCTTCGACGCTGATGACGCCCATCGTGCCTTCGTACGGAGATGGAAGCTCCGCCGTTACCTTCTCCGTCTCGATTTCGCAGAGCGCGTCGTCGAGTTCGACCCGCTCCCCCGGCGCCTTCAGCCACTTCAGTACCGTCCCCTCTGTGACGCTCTCTCCCAGCTGAGGCATCGTAACGTCGGCCATGCTGCGCGCTCCTCGTCTCCGGTTTAGTAGGCGGCCAGTTCGCGCGCCGCTTTCGCGATCTTCGCGCGGTCTACCATGAAGAAGCTCTCCATGGCGTGGTGGAAGGGCATCGCCGGTACATCCGGCCCCGCCAGCCGCTTGATCGGTGCGTCGAGGTACTCGAACGCGTGCTCGGCTATCAGCGAGGCGATTTCTCCGCCGAATCCCCCCGTCAGCGTGTCTTCGTGAACGATCAGGACCTTTCCTGTCGCCTTCGCCGTTTCCAGCACCGTCTCCACATCGAGCGGTTGGAGGGTAAGCAGATCGACCACGAGGCACTCGATCCCCTCGCCGTGCAACTCTTCGGCCGCCGCCAGCGATTCGTGCAGCATCAACCCGTAGGCGATGATCGTCAGGTCGGTGCCCGCGCGCGCTATCCGTGCCCGGCCGAGCGTGGTCTCAGCCGGCGCGCCATCCATCTCCTGGCGGAACATCCGGTAGGTGCGTTTGTGCTCCAGGAAGAGCACCGGGTTGGGGTCAGCAATCGCCGCCTTTAGCAGCGATCGGTAATCCGCCGGGAACGATGGCGCGACGACCTTGATCCCGGGCATGTGCGTGTAATACGCCTCGATGCTCTGTGAGTGGTACATCCCGCCGTGCACGCCTCCGCCCCACGGCGTCCGCACCACCATTGGCAGGTTCGCGTCGCCCTTCGTTCTGTACGCCCAGCGAGACGCCTCGCTACAGAGCTGGTCGAAGCCAGCGTGGATGAAGTCGGCGAACTGGATCTCCGCTATCGGCCGCATGCCGTAGTGCGCCGCCCCAATACTCACGCCGATGATCGACGATTCCGCGAGCGGCGAATCGAGCACGCGCCCGGGGTACTTCGCCGCCAGGCCGTCCGTCGCCCGGAAGACGCCGCCAGCCTCCACGTCCTCGCCAATCAGAAACACGCGGTCATCCGCTCCCAGCTCTTCATCCAATGTGGAGCGGATCGCCTCGATCACCGTCATTTCAACCATGCCCGGCACTCCCCATCCCACTGCCCCGTACCCTACACATACACGAACCCAAGCGCGTCCTCCGGGGCCGGGTCCGGCTGCATCAGCGCCCACTGCGCCGCCTCGCGCACTTCGGATTCGACGCGCCCCTCAATCTCGTCGAGGTCCTGCTTTGGGAAGATGCCGTCCCGCTCCACCCGCTCCCGGAACAGGGTGATGGGGTCCTTCTTCGCCCATTCCTCGAGCTCTTGCTTTGGCCGGTACCGTGAGTCGTCGTCGTCGCTTGAATGGGGCCAGAGCCGGTAACACTTCGCCTCGATAAGGAACGGCCCGCCGCCCTTCCGCGCCTCGTCTACCGCTGGCCGGACGTGCTGGTACACCGCGACGGCGTCCATCCCATCGACCACCATCCCCGTGATTCCGTACCCCTTTGCCCGGTCCGCAACATGCGCCGTCGCCATCGATTTCTCCGTGCGCTCCGTGATCGCGTAGCCGTTGTTCTGGACGAAGAAGATCACCGGGAGCTTGTGAATGGCCGAAAAGTTCAACGCCTCGTGAAAGTCACCTCGGCTGGTGCTCCCCTCGCCGCAGCAGGTGAGCACAACCACCGGGTCGTTCCGCATCTTCGCCGCAAGCGCGATCCCCGCCGCGTGCAACAGTTGCGTCGCCACCACGCTCGACTGAGTGACCACGTGGCGGGCACGGTGGCCCCAGTGCGCTGGCATCTGTCGCCCGTGGCTGTGCGGGTCGTCTCGCTTCGCCAGCAGGTTGAGCATCGCTTCGCGCGCCGTCATCCCGAAGACGAGGTTCATCCCGAGGTCGCGATAGTAAGGCGCCAGGTAGTCCGTCTCCCGCTTCAGCGCCATCGCCGCCCCGATCTGCGCCGCTTCCTGGCCCACGCCCGCGATCACGAACGGCGCCCGCCCCTGCCGGTTGAGCGCGAGCATCCGCTCGTTCAGCCGCCGGGCCAGGAGCATGAAGTAGTACATCTCCTCGAGGTCGTGTTCGCTCAGGAGATATTCGTCGATCGTCTTCCGGGACCGTGTCGAAATCGCCGTTTGGGTCACCATCACACGCCTCCATCGCCAGTGGAGGGCATGGCCGCGAGCCGGTGCCGAGGCGCCTCAGGCGGCGACACGTTAGCTGTCGGCGTCCGGGGCCGCTTCCCCACGCCCGCAATCAGCGTCCATGGAGTCGGCTATACCGTAGGCTACCGGCAGCGCGTCTGAAATGGCATACGTGTTCACACTGTCGGCCACGGTCGTGGAAATGGCCACGTCCGTCAGATGTGCGTTGACGGCTCCTCCGTCGCGGAAGAGCAACACAGCCGCAAGGGGGAGCGTCGCCACAATGGCGGGCAACCCGAGGATGGCGATGGTCATGGGCCTCGGCATCTACGACTCCTGAGCCGGTGCTCCGTCCATCGTAAACGAATGGAGTCAATCTCACCACTGCGTAGACTCCTAATTTCGCAGCGTTCCGGTCATTCTCCGCAGCCGGGTAACCGGTTGAATCGTGCCAGGGGCCAAATCGCCCTTGCCGTGACGGCCCGGGGCTGGGAGCATCATGGTCACGTGAACACCCGCCTTGGCCCGCCCTACCAGCGCTTCGGGCGCGTGATCGCCGTCATCGATGTCGGTTCGAACTCGGTTCGCCTTCTCGTCGCCCGCGAACTCTCGCGTGACGCCTTCGAAGTCATTGACGAGGAGCGTTTCGATGCCCGCCTCGGTGAAGGTGGTGCTGAGGGCCTGTTGGGAACCGTGGCCTTCGAACGGGGACTTTCCGCGCTCCGGCTCGTCACCGAGGTGGCGCAGTCCTACGGTCCCTCTAGCGTCATCGCGGTCGGCACCGAGGCCTTGCGCAGGGCTCCAAACGCACAGGACTTCGTCGCCAGCGTCGCTCAGGCCACGGGCGTCCGTCTCCGCGTTCTCACTGCCCACGAAGAAGCCTACGCAAGCTACGTTGGCGTCATGAACAGCACAGGCCTCCGCGATGGCTGCCTCGTCGATATCGGCGGCGGTTCCCTCGAACTGATGACGATCGTCGAGCGCGGTCTTGATCGGGCGCTGTCTGTCCCTCTCGGCGCCCTTTACGCCCGTGAACGCTACTTCCACGCCGACCCGCCGGCGGCGAAAGAGATCCGCGCGCTCCGCAAGGCCGTCCGCCAACAACTGGGGAACGGCTGGTCCGCCCCCGTCCTGCTCGGCGCAGGGGGAGCAATCCGCAACCTCGCCCGGATCGTTCGCCTCCGCCGTAAGTACCCGCTCCGCCGTCTCCACGGACTCAGCCTCAGCCGCCGTGAGGTCTCGCGCCTGGCCGCGACCCTCAGCGCCGCCTCCACGGAAGAACGTCGTCGCATTCCCGGGCTCGGTCCCGCTCGCGCAGACACGCTCCACGCCGCCGCCGTCGTAATCGACGAAGTGATGGACCTCACCGGCGCCCAATCGCTCGTCGTTTCCGGCCAGGGCCTGCGTGAGGGCCTTGTCTGGCAGGAGCTGCGTGGTCCCGAGGCGCTCGTCGGAGACGTTCGCGCTGCCTCGATTGGCGGCCTCACCCAGGCCAACGGCGTCGATTCCCTCGCGGCTGAGCCAGTCGTCACCGTCGCCGCCGCGCTCTTCGAAGCTACCCGCCCCGTTCACCGTTTTCGCGAACCAGACAGGGACCTTCTCCTCGCCGGGACCCGCCTCGCCAGCATCGGCATGCACGTGGACTACTACGGCCGGGACCGCCACGCCGAATACCTCGTCCACAGCGGAGACCTGCACGGGTTCTCCCACCGGGAGATCGTCCTCCTCGGCGCCCTCGTCCGCTCCGCCGATTCGGGCACGCCGGACCTTTCGCCTTACCGTTCGCTCGTCGATGCCGAAGACCCACAGCGCGTCGCCGTCCTCTCCGTGCTCCTCGGTCTCGCCCGGGCCGTCCGCCGGCGGACGCCATCGCCGGTGCTCGGGTTCGAATGCACGGTCGAAGGAGGCATCCTTCGCCTCGAACTCCGCGCGCGGGCCCCGCTCCACTCAGAACTCATCGCCCTCGACCGTCAGCGGCGCCGACTTGATTCTGTACTGAAACTCGGCCTCACCGTCTCAGTCCGTTGAGCCGCGCCCGATAGCTCGCAGGCCCGCCGGCTGGATCAGCCAGAGCAGCGTCCCGGTTCCAGGGCCGGGCGCGTCGCCGCACTCGACCAACGCGGCGGCGCCTTTCTTGAACTCAGTGCGTACTGCGCCCTCGTCGCCGCAAAGCAGCACCGAGAGCGCTTCGGAGAGCAACGGCTCGTGCCCCACCACCGCAACGCAAGCCATCCCCGTCCCGCCCGTAGTCGCGAACCACGACGAGTAGTCCGGTCCCGTCAGTGCGGCTTCCTCCTGGACCGCCACGCCCGGGAATCGCGCCGCGACGATTTCCGCCGTTCGCGAAGCACGGGCGAACGGGCTGGTGAGGATGACGCCTGGCTGGAGAAGGTGCGCGATTCCCGCGGCAGCCTCCTGCATCTTCCGTTCGCCCTCGTCTGTCAGCGGCCGCAGCGAATCGTCCGGCCACCTGGCGCCGCGTTCTTCCGCGATGGCGTGCCGGATCAGCAGCAGTCTCATCGTCTCGTCCTCGCTATCCGGACTTGCCGTCGAGCTCCCAGGAGACGAGCCGCACACCGGTGATTTTCCACTGTCCCACCACCTGCTTCCACTCCGTGGCCAGCGTAGCGTGACCCGACGCCGATTCGAATCGCACCTGGTAAACCGGCGCCTCGCCCGCCGGCTCGAGCTCTTCGATCGCGAAGCCCGAAATCGCGGGCATGCTTAGTAGCGGCATTCCGCCCCCGGCCGGCGCCATCTGCATCAGCTGCGCGATCGCCTCCGGCGTAATGTCCGCCATGATCTGGGCGAAGTTCCCCACCATCACGGCCTGCGCCGTCCGCTCAACGATCTCCGGAAGGGACAGCGTGGGCTGAGTCATTGCGGCTCCGAGCTACCCGTGATGCTGAAAGCCTAGAGCGGCAGACGGAGGAGCGCTACCGAGCGAGCCAGTTGATGACCGTGAGCCGCGGGATACGGTTGAAGTGCCGCACGTTGTTCGTCACCATCTCAAGCCCATGTACCAGCGCCGTCACGCCGATGATCAGGTCGGCATCCGGAATGAGACGGCCAGCCCGGTGCAGTTCGCCCCAGATAACCGCCGCCCGGTCCAGGATCTTCGGGAGAATCTCCGCTTCGATGCAGGCCTCCTCGAACCATTCAAGTTGGCGGGTAGCGCCCTTCGCGTAGAGGCCGCGAAGAACCTCGAAGCGGGTCATCTCCGAGAAGCTCAGGTGGAGGTGCATCCCCACGTATTCTGTTGCGCGCGCCACAGCGAGCGGATCGCCTCGGTTGATCCTCGAAACCACGTCCGTGTCGAGAAGTGACGGATTCAATCGAGATCGGCGAACATGTCCAGTGGGCGCTTGAACGTGCTCTCGATCTCGTCGATCTCCGCCTCGGTCAGGCCCTCGTAGACTTTCTTGAAGAGCGCGATGTACTCCTCGGGCGTGAGGCGCGGCTTCTCCTCGCGCTTCACTGTCAGCGTCACATGTTCGCCCTCGCGCAGCTCGAGGTCGCAAAGCGGCCGGAGCACGCCGTCCTCGTAGATGGCTTCTGCTACCTGCGGCCCCACGTGAGTATAGCGCGACCCTCCGGCGCTGGTTACTCCAATCTCAGCCAGCGCCGCTTCCCAACCTGGACCACCGTGCCCGCAACCGCGAGATCGCCCGGCGTCACGGTCCCGCCGTCGACCGTCACCGCGCCCTGCTCGAACAAGCGGCGGCCCTCCCGCCGAGAGGGCGTTAGCCCCGCCGCAACCAGGACATCGCCGACCGTTTGTCCTTCTGTCACCGAGAACGCTGGCATTTCCGAGGGAGCTTCCTTGCGCTGCACCGTGCGTTCGAACGACGCCTCCGCCTCCCCGGCCGCCGCCTCGCCCCAGAACTCGGCCGCAATCGTTCGTCCGAGCCGCTTCTTCGCCCCCATCGGGTCGCGCTCGATCTGCTGCTGAATCGCCGGCAGCTCCTCGCGCGCCACGTTCGTCGCCAGCACGAAGAAGTCGATGATCACCTCGTCCGGCAGCGACATCGCCTTGCCGTAATGCTCGCTGGCGCTGTCGTTCACGCCGATGTGGTTCCCCTTCGATTTCGACATCCGCTCCTTGCCATCGAGTCCTACGAGGATCGGCATCGTCACCGGCACGTGCGGACGCTGCCCCGCGTCCTCCTGGATCTTCCGCCCCGCCATCAGGTTAAACAGCTGCTCGGTCCCCCCGACCTGCACGTCGCACTCCAGGGCGTAGGCGTCGTACCCCTGCATCAGCGCGTAGAGGAACTCGTGCAGGAAGACGGCGTCGCCATCGTCGAAGCGCTTGCGGAAGTTGTCCCGGCGCAGCATCTCGGCCACCGTGAACTTCGACATCAGCGAGATGATGTCGGGGAAGGTGAGCGCGCCCAGCCACTCGGAGTTGTGCCGCAGCTCCGTCTTCGAAGCGTCCAGCAGCCGCGCCGCCTGCTCGAAGTAGGTCGATTCGTTCCGCTTGATATCCTCGGTTGTCAGCATCGGCCGCAGCTTGTTCTTGTCGCTCGGGTCGCCGATCAGCGCCGTGTAGTCGCCGATCAGGAAGATGGCGTGATGCCCGAACGCCTGGAACTGCTGGAGCTTTCGCAGGGGCACCGTGTGGCCAAGCGTCAGCGAGGTCGCCGTCGGGTCGATCCCCAGGTAGACGCGCAGCGGCCGGTCCAGTTCGAGCAGCCCGCGCAGCTCGCGCTCCATCTGGCGCTTCAGCAGCGCGTCGCCGTATTCGACGCCGCTCATCAGCACCGCGATCTGCTCATCGACGGGCGCCATCTGGCGTGGGGGCGGGGTAGGCTCTACTTCACTGGTCATAACGCATTCCGGTTCTGGTAACGTAGGCGAAAAATGGATGGGCGGCCAGGGGGACAGTGCCCCTACACGTACTGTACGTACGTCCGCGCGCTGCCGGGCAGTACCGCGACCACGCGGGAGCGGTCACGCCAGGCAATTCCAGTCACGTCTTCAACGCTCCACGCCGAGCCACGCTCAGATCCACAGCTCCCGGCCCGTGGGCGCCTCACGAAAGCAGTGGGCGCCTCGCCACCACTCTTAGACAGTACCGCGACCACGCGGGAGCGCTCGCGCCAAGCAGCTCCCGTCACGTCTTCAGCGCTCCAGGCCGCCCCACGCTCAGCTCCACAGCTCCCGGCCGGTGACCTCCTCACGAAAGCAACCTCCGCGCCTCTTCCACATCCCGGCCGATCTGAGAGACCAGCTCATCTACCCCGGCGAACGGCCGCTCCTCGCGGATACGCGCCACGATTTCCAGCTCCAACCGTTCGCCGTAAATGTCCCCTTCGAAGTCGATCAAATGGGTCTCGATCGAAACGTGGCCCGCATCGAACGTCGGCCGCTTACCGATGTTCGTCGCCCCCAGCAGGACGAGCCCCGCCACATGCGCCCGCGTCGCGTAGACGCCAAGCGCCGGCATCGCCCGGTCCGCCGCCACCGAGATGTTCGCCGTCGGGAAGCCGATCGTCCGTCCCCGTTCAAACCCGTGGACCACGGGGCCGGAGAGCCGGTACGCCCGGCCGAGGAGCGCAGTCACACGGTCCATATCCCCGGCAGCCAGGGCGTTCCGCACCGCCGTTGAGCTGTACCGTTCGTGGTCGTGCATCAACGGTTCGACCTGGACGACTTCGAAGCCAAGCTCGGCCCCGAGTGTCCGCATCCGCTCGGCTGTGTCCTTCGGGGCGCCGCGCCCAAAGGCCGCATCGGGACCCAACACCATCAGGCGCATGCGAAGCAGGTCAAAGAAGGCGCGCGCCAGGTCCTCAGCCGAGACCTCGGAGACCTCGCCCGTAAACGTCAGCGGCAGCACCCACGCCGCCCCGGAGTCCCTCATCAACTCCATCCGGTCTTCCAGGCCCGTGAGGTAGCTGGGCGCGATCTCCGGGCGTAACACCGTGATCGGGTGCGGATGCAGCGTCACCACCCCGGCCGAAAGAGCACGTTTCCGCGCCTCATCGGCGAGGCGCCGAAGCAGTGCCTGGTGTCCGAGGTGCACACCGTCCAGGACACCGATCGTCAGCGCCGTCTCCGGCCCAGGAGCACCGGCCTTGAGCTGGGCCATGGTGAAGGATGGGAGCGTCATGCGCCGATGGAACCGCCTATCTCAATACGCTTCAGCGTACCAGCAGCCCCCCGGATCGGCGACCGCTACACCGCCTGTCCCGAGGCGATCCGCTGCCGCAGCTCGGTGAACCGTGCGGGCAGCCGTTCGCCGTATTCGCGTTCCACCTGGACCGCATACTGGTCGATGAAGCTGAGAGCGAGCGCCGGTTGCCCCGCCTGCAGCCGGTAGCGGGCCAGCTGGAACGCCGCTTCCTGGTTCGCGCTGTTGCGCGCCAGGAGATCCTCCATGCAATGGGCCGCGGCTTCGAAGTTGTTGCGGCCGGCGTAGAAGCCGGCGAGCGTCGCCATCGCTTCCTGCGCCCGCTCCTCCGTCCGCTGCCGAACAGACTCCGCCCATTCGGAATAGAACGCCTCCGCGAAGGGCCCGCGGTAGATCTCCAGGGCTCGCCGATGCAGCGCTGCCCGTTCATCCGAGCCCTGGGGCATCTCCGTGGCTTCCTGGAGCAGCCCCTGGAAACGTTCCACGTCCCAGCTGAAGCTCCCGGCCGGGTTCAACATGTAGGCGCCGTCCCGCCGGATAACTGACTCCTGGAAGAGCGCTCGCCGCACGCGATAGAGGTTCGAATGGAAAGCGCTGTTGCACTTGTCCGGGTCTATCTCCGGGTAGAGCTGCTCTACCGCCTCTTCCTTCCGCAAGCCATCACGATTCGCGAGGAAGAGAAAGAAGAGTTCCTTCGATTTCACGCTCGCCCAGGACTCCTCCGTGACGGCGCGGCCACCAACCGTCACATGCAGACGGCCAAGGCTCTCAACCTCAACCGGCGGATAGAGCGTGACCGCCGCGGCCGGTTCCGCAACCGCCACCCCCGCGAAGGCGTGTTGTTGAACGATCAGAGCGAAGGCCTGCCCGAGCACGTTTCGCGCCCCGCTCCATTGCGCGAACATCGGCGCTTCGCGCACCATCGGAATCAGCACGCCCACCGTCCACGGTTCGGTCAGGAGCGGGCCAAGCAGGTCTAGCACTCGGCCCGCCTCCGCCCGTTTGCGCGCCGTGAAATGGCCCATCGCCAGCCGATAGTAGGCAGTCCGAAGCGGCGCCCGCGCGTCCATCTTTGTGAACAGGCTCACCGCTCGTTCAGCTAGCTCCGCCGCTTCCGCGTGCTTCCCCGCCGCCGCCTGCACGGCGGCATGTGTCACCAGGCACTTGCCCGTTTCGAACTCCGTGCCCACGGATTCGGCAATGTGCAGCGCCCGCACGGAGAAATAGTCGGCCTGTTGCACGTCGTCGAGGCCGAGAAACGTCGCGGCGAGACCCGAAATCGAAAGCGAAGCCAACGTCTCGTCCGGCACTTCCTCCGAACAGATCCGGATCGCTTCTTCGAAGTTGATGCGCGATTCGTCGAAGTGCCCGAGGGCGAACTCCGCTTCCGCCAGGGAGGCCGTCGCGTACGCCAGGTTTCGTTCGTTCTCGCAGATCTGGGCCTCGGTGATGGCCTCCTTCAACGTTGGTACAGCGCTTTCGAAGTCGCCGCAATCCACGTGAGCCATCCCCAGGTTGTTCAGCACCCAGCCGAGGTTCGCCGTCCCGCCGCGCTCCCGCCAACCCCGCGCCGCGCGCGCCAGCTCGGAAACGGCCTCGGGCGCTTCGCCCCGCATCGCCAGCAACTGGCCAAGCGTTGAACGCGCCAACAACTCTAACGTGCCGCTCCCCGCTTCCGTCGAGGCCGCCAGCGACTCGCGCAGCAGGCGGTCCGCCTCAGCGAAGTCGGAACTGGTCGGGAGTACCCATTGCGCCCGGTGATACGCGATCTCCGCCCGGAGGATCGGTGACGCAAGGTTCGCCAGCGGCTCCAGCCGGTCGAACAGCTCGCCCAGTTCATCCGTCCGCCCCAGGAGCCGGTACGCGCGATGCTGCGCCAGCAGCGCGTCGATCTGGGCCTGCACGGGCGCGAAGGGCTCACCGAGGATCGTCCCCGCTTCCGTCAGCGCCTCGCTCAGGCCCCCCGTGTGGGCCAGTACGCGCGCCCGGATGGCGCGCGTCTCCGCGTCCTGTTCCGCGACTTCAGTTCGCAGTCCATCGAGCGCCCGCCGCAGCAACGCAAACTGGCCCCCATTCAAAAGCTCCCGTCCGTGCCGCGCCACCATGGCTGTCAGTTCATCATCGAGGCCTGCGTCTCGAACGATCTCGAAGGCTTCCGAAAGCTCGCCGCTCGCCTCCAGCCGCTCCGCCATCTTCCGCACCTGTCCGGCGAACTCGTCTGCAGCACTCTCTTCGAACGTTCGTAGCAGGAACTGACGAAAAAGCGGGTTCCAGCGTAGCCCCCCACCGGTCGATGGTTCGACGAGGAAGTCATGGCGATCGGTCCAGGCTTCCACCTCGCGCCAGGTTTGCCGGCCCACAGCCTCGATCGCCGTTCGCTCCGTGAGCGTTTGCGGGAGCGCGAGCTGTAAGAACGAGGCACGCAGCCGTTCAGGCACGGCGGACCACACCTGCGACCCGATATACGTTCCCCACGCCGCGTCGGGCCGTGCCGCGCCGTCGCTCAGCTTGATCGTCCCGCTCAGTGTGGCCATCACCGCCGCCGGCCATCCCCCGGTCGCTTTTAGGATCCGCCGGATCCGAAGGTCCGATTCGAGCGGTGCCAGGCGTGAAAGTTCCGAGGCGTTGAAGGCCAGGTCGCCGCTGCCAAGCATCACGCAGTCCCCGGTGGCGATGAGCGCTTCAACGAGCGCCACCGGTGGTACTTCTCGTCCCGAAAGCACAACCTCAGAACTCTCCGTAAGCGTGTCCAGCAGCCAACCGAGAATCTCGGATGCTTCTTCGGCCTCGGCCAGTTCGTGGACGTTGTCGATCACGATCAGCAGCGGCTGCTCAGACTCGCTAACGGTCCGCTCCAGGGTATGGGCGATGTACGCCCGCAGGTCGTCCAGCCGTTCCGCGATCGCCAGGTCCTGGTCCCCCGCCTCACCCCCGATCGCGATGGCCAGCTGGCGCGCGAACACGCTCGCCGATGCGGAAGACCCGTCGAGTGTCAACCAACGAACGTTGAAGTCGAGCTCGGACACGAACGAAGCCAGCAGCGAGGTCTTGCCCCAGCCCGCCGGAGCGTGCAACACCGTCACCCCGATCCCGATGGCGCCGTGCAGGCGGTCGAGCAACCGCTCTCGCCGGAGGAGCGAGCGCCTGGTGCGCGGGGCGGCGAAGCGGCCTGAAATCAGCGCGTTCACGCGCCTATACTACCCGTTTCTCGCCCCCTTGGGGAGGTTACGTCGCCGCGCCGTTCGGCCCCGCGCCCTCCGTAGCCGGTGATGGGTCGAAGCTGTGGTCCAGGTGGAGCCAAATCACTCGCGAATAACGGAACGAAAGCGGAATTTGGGCCACGAGTTGAACCGTCGGCGGGAGCAGTACCCAGAGCGGCGAAACGCCCATCAGCAGCAGCGGCAGCCAGTACGCCGTGGTCACCAATCCCAACGCGTAACTGGCGTACATCGCCCCCAGGAAATAGCCCTCTTCGCGTTCAAACTCCAGGCCGCACGATCCGCAGGCCGCGTTCATGCTCATCAGGCCGTGAAAAACAGCTCCTCGCCGGCAGCGTGGACATCGTTGGCGCAACACGGCCCAGGCGAGCTTCATGTCGTCAGAATAGCCCCCGCGCCCGCCGGTGGCCGAGCCATCACCCCACTCGCATTCGCGGCTCCCGCCCCTTCCGTTCGCGCGACCCGGCCCCGCGAGGCTCAACCCGCCCAATCCCTGGTACCTACCGATCGGTAGATCCAGTACACTCCGGGAATGCCCACCATGGAAGATCGCCGTTCCGACTGGCAGGCCCGTTGGGAAGAGGTCAAGCCCGACGTCTTTCGCTACACCCGGGAGGTCGTCCCCGGCCTCTACCAGGTCCGTACGCGCGGCTCCAAGGCCTATCTCGCCGTCGATGGCAAAGACATTACCCTCATCGATACCGGCGGCCCCGGCTCCGGCCGCGTCGTCCTCCAGGCCGTGAAGGAACTTGGCCGCTCTCCGGCCGATATCCGCCACGTCCTCATCACCCACAGCCACATCGACCACGTCGGCGGCCTTCCCGAAATCCAGCGAGAGATCCCCGGCCGCACCGCTATCCACTTCGCCGAAGCCCATCACGTCGATAGCGACGATCCCCTTCCCAACCCCTTCACCCACCCCCTCCTCGCCCGCC
>CAZQCR010000062.1:0-14238 GCA_964591745.1 uncultured Anaerolineaceae bacterium | reverse complement strand
GGGCAAACCGCCGCCGGCAACGAACGCCCGACCCCGGACGGGCGGTCTACAGCAAGGGCGGTCGGGCTTAGGCTGGTGGCGTGGCAGCAATCGCCGGCATCGACCTCGCCTGGACCGCGCATCGCCCTTCCGGCCTCTGCACGATCGTCGCGGGTCCGCGTGAGGCGCGGATGGCCTCGCTCCGTACCGAGGTCGTGACGCCGGTGTCGCTGGCCCACGAACTCGCAGGCCTGGGCGGGGACGTGGTCGCCGCCATCGACGCGCCCCTCGTCGTCGAGGACGGCCGCTACGCCGAACGTGCGCTCGGCCGCGTCTTCGGACGCTATCACGCTGGCGCCTACACGGCTTCCGAAGCGTTCCTCACCAGGATGAACGGCCTCGCCGGTCCGCTGCTCGCCGCCGAACTGTCAGCCCGCGGCTTCGGCCTCGACCCGCTCGCCATCACCCCCGGGGGCCACGGCCGGTTCGCCTTCGAGATGTACCCCCACGCCGCCCACGTCGCGCTCTTCGGGCTCGACCACATCCTTCGCTACAAGAAGGGCCCGGTAGACGCCCGCCGCGAACAGCTCCGCCGCTACCAGCTGCTCCTCGGCGAAGAAGTCGAACGCTCACGACTCGATGGTGGAGCGGATCTCGCCCGTGTCCTCGCCCCGGCCGCCGTGGATGTTCGGGGCCGGGAACTGAAGTCGCTCGAAGACCAGCTCGACGCGGTCACCTGTGCACTCGTCGCCCTGCGCGCCTGGCGGATGGGCCCGGCCGGGTTCGTCGTCTTCGGCTGCGCGCCGCACGGCTACATCGTCACCCCGGGGCTGCCGCGAGGTGTCTCCGGGCCGCCACGGCCCTGCCCTACATGCGGTCCGGCGCCGACATCCCCATGAGCCCCAGGACGCGGGCGAGCGCGATCTTCGCGGCCAGCACAAGCCGCAGGCGGGCGCGGGAGAGCGCTTCGTTCTCCGTGATCACCTTCAGCGAAGCGTCGCTCTGCTGCTTGAAGGCGTCGTTGAACATGTGGAAGGCGTTCGCCAGCTCCATGGCGTAATGCGGCAGGAACTGGGGCTCGTAGGTGGTCGCCACCTGCTCGATCACGTCCGTCAGCCGCATCATCTCGCGGACCAGTGCGAGTTCGTGGGGGTGCGTCAGAAGCGAAACGTCGCCGCCGTCCGGGGTCAGGCCCTGCTCGGCCCCCCGCTGGATGATGCTGGCCAGCCGGGCGTGCGCGTACTGCACATAAAACACCGGGTTGTCGCTCGACTGCTTCTTCGCGAGGTCGAGGTCGAACTCCATCTGGGCGCCCGGTGAACGCAGGAGGAAGAAGAAGCGGGCCGCGTCTTTCCCGACCTCCTCGACCAGCTCGTCCAGCGTAATGATCTCGCCGCCGCGCTTCGAGAGCCGCACCACTTCGCCGCCGCGCTTCAGAGTGACCAGCTGGTAGAGCAGGATCTGCAGCGCGTCGGGTTCCGCGCCCACCGCTTTCGCGGCCGTCTTCAGGCGCGAGACATGGCCATGGTGGTCAGCCCCCCAGACGTCGATCACGAGGTCGAACCCGCGCCGGATGAACTTGTCGTAGTGGTAGGCGATGTCGCTCGCGTAGTACGTCGGACGGCCGTCCGTGCGAACGACGACGTTGTCCTTGTCCTCGCCCAGTTCGCTCGACGTGAACCAGAGGGCGCCCTCCCGTTCCACCAGCCGGCCGTGTTCGCGGAGGATGGCCATCGCCGCATCGTTCGCCCCTTCCGGGTCGTACAGCGATTTCTCACCGAACCAGCGGTCGAAGCGGACGCCGAAGCCTTCGAGGCTCTGGCGGATCTTCCGCACCATCAGCTCAATCCCGAGGGCGTTCAGATCCTTCGGCGCGGGCTCACCCGCCGGCTTCAGGAAGCTCTCGCCCGCTTCGTCGCGGATCTCCTGGGCGAGTTCGATCATGTACTCCCCGGGGTAACCATCCACGGGAATGCCGACTTCGCGTCCGAAAAGCTGCTGGTAGCGGGCGTAAAGCGTGTCGCCGAAGGTATCGGTCTGGGTCCCGGCGTCGTTGACGTAGTACTCCCGCTCGACCGTGTAACCGGCCGCGCCGAGCACCGAAGCGAGCGCGTCACCGATCGCCGCGCCACGGCCGTTACCCACATGGAGCGGCCCGGTTGGGTTGGCCGAGACGAACTCCACCTGCGCCTTGCGCCCCGCGCCGAGGGTGAGGTCCGCGTAGCTCTCGCCCAGTGCGATCGTCGCTTCGACCTGGTCCTGGAGGAAGGCTTGAGAGAGGCGGATGTTCAGGAAGCCCGGCGGCGCTACCTCGGGAGGGTCGATCGCCGGGTCCGCGGGAAGGTGCTTTGCCAGGGCCTGGGCGATCTGCAGCGGCGGTTTCATCGCCGTACGCGCGAGACGCAGGGGCAGTGTGGTCGCGAAGTCCCCCCTTGCCGTGTCTTTCGGCCGTTCAACCGAGCCGGCGGGAACGGCGACATCCGGAAGGTCCCCGGATGCGATAGCGGCGCGGACGGCCTGGTTCACCAGGCCTTCGAGATGAGCGTGAATTCCCCTGGCGTCAACCATAGGCAATCAGGGTAGACGCATTGGCTGCAGGAATGAAGTGGGGAACGTCCCCCGGGCCGCCCGTCCGGAAATCTGTTAGACTCTGGCCGCTCGGCCAGTTATGGCTGCGGAGGACAAGGCCCCATGTCTATCGAGACGAAGAAGTCGTTCTGCCGGATGTGTCACGCGTTCTGCGCCGTTGATGTCGATGTCGACACCAGCCTGAACCGCGTGGTTGCCGTACGTGGAGACAAAGAGAATCCCATCTTTGGCGGCTACACCTGTATCAAGGGCCGCAACCTCCCGGAGCAGCACAACCACCCGGACCGGCTCCGCACCGCGCTCAAGCGCCGCCCGGACGGGTCGTTTGCTTCGATTAGCAGCGAGCAGGCGATGGACGAGATCGCCGAGAAGCTCCGCGTGATCATCGAACGCGATGGTCCGCACGCCGTCTCCAGCTACAACGGCACCTACGCCTACCTCTACGGCGGCCTGCTTGCCATCGCCAAGGGCTTCCACCAGGCGATCGGCTCGCGGAACATGTTTAACAGCGCCAGCATCGACCAGCCGGGCAAAGCGATCGCGATGATGCGCCACGGCATCTGGGCGGCGGGCGACCAGAGCTTCGACAGCTCGGACGTCCACATGATGGTCGGCTGCAACCCCGTCGTCTCCATGTTCGCTGGCATCCGTTTCCCCGCCTACAACCCGTGGAAGCGGCTGCAAGACGCGCAGAAGCGTGGCCTCCAGCTCATCGTTATCGACCCCCGCAAGTCCGAGGTTGCGAAGCGCGCCGCCCTCCACCTCCAGGTGAAGCCCGGTGAAGACCCCACGCTGCTGGCCGGGATCATCCACGTCATCCTCGAAGAAGGGCTGTACGACGGCGACTTCGTCCAGGCCTACGTCGAAGGTGTCGAAGAGCTTCGCGAGACGGTGAAGGACTTCACCCCGGAGTACGTCGAAGAGCGCGCCGGCGTCCCCGCCCAACACGTCATCGCCGCCGCCCGCATGTTCGCCGAAGGCAAGCGCGGCTCAGCGACCTCCGGCACAGGCCCCTCCATGGCGCCCCGTTCCAACCTTTCCGAGCAGCTCGTCCTCACGCTGAACACGCTCTGCGGCCGCTACCTCCGCGAAGGCGAAGCAGTCCCGAACCCGGGGACGCTCACGCCCCTGGGCCCACGTGTCGCCCAGCCAATCGGTGGCGGCGCGGTGCCCCAGCTCGGCGCCCGCAGCCGCTTCCGCGGCATCGGCGCCTACATGCCCGACGGCGACATGCCAACGACCGTCGCCGCGGATGAGATCCTCACCCCCGGCGAAGGCCAGGTGAAGGCCCTCATCTCCATCGCCGGCAACCCCGTCGCCGCCTGGCCGGACCAGTTGAAGACGATCGAAGCGATGAAGGCGCTCGAATTGAACGTCTGCGTCGATATCAAGATGTCCCAGACGGCCCTCATGTGTGACTACGTCTTCGCCGGCAAGCTCAGCTTCGAGCGGCCGGACGCGACCCTGCTGCCCGACCAGTGGTTCCCGGAGCCCTACGCCCAGTACGCCGCGCCCGCCGTAGACGCCGAAGGCGACCTGATCGAGGAGTGGGAGCTCTTCTGGGGGATCGCGAAGCGCCTCGGCAAGACGATCAACCTGGCCGGCGGCCCGATGCCCATGGATCGTAAGCCCACCAGCGATGAATACCTCGACCTGATCACGGCCGGCTCACGCATCCCCCTCTCGGAAGTGCGCAAGCACGAGGGCGGTGCGCTCTTCCCCGTCGATGTGAAGGTTCAGCCGCGAACGTCCGAAGCGACCACGCGCTTGAAGGCCGGCCACCCGGAAGTCCTCTCGGAGCTACGCGACGTTCGCGGCGAGGCATTCAGCGGCGCTGGCGGCTACGCCGGTATGGCCGATTTCTCACACCGCCTTATTAGCCGGCGCCTGCGCGAAGTGAACAACTCCTCCGCCCGGGATATCGTTGAGGTTCGCGAGAAGCTCGGCACGACGAACTTCGCCTACATGAACCCCGTGGACGTAGCGGAGATGGGCATCGCCTCCGGCGACGTGATCGAAATCACCTCAGACCGCGCCTCGATCCTCGGCGTAGTCTCCGCGACGGACGACGTACCAACGGGCGTCATCTCCATGGCTCACGCCTGGGGCGGCGCGCCGGAGAGCGACCACCTGGTGCGCACCATCGGCGCTCCCACGAACCGCCTGGTGAACCTGGATAAGCACTGGGAGCAATACAGCGGCATGTCGTGGCAGAGCGCTATCCCGGTCAACGTGAAGCCCGTCAAGGAGCCGGTTGGAGTGTAGCGAGGCTGCAAAACTGCACTGCTCTCACCACGCGTCGCGGCTGATTCCTGCCTGGCGGAGGATGCGGGCCAAGAGCTATGCAGACCGCGGCTGGGACACGCTGAGACGGAGTCCATCGACTTCGGGGAGGTCGTGGTGCATGGAAATTCCCAGCAGGATCCACCCCTCCAGGACCTCCGCCAGCTCCGCCGCGCACTGTTCCATCGTTTCGCCCGAAGCGTACACGCCATCGAATCCGGGGATCTCCGCGTAGAAAAGGCCGTCGTCGGCAAGCCATTCCATCTCGGCGAGCTTACCACGCCGGAGCCGCCCGCCCCTGCTACCGAAGGTCGAACGGGAAGCTGCCTAGCCGCGCCAGTTCCACGACTTCGCCAGCGGCCCGTTCCGCTTCCTGGATGAGGTCCACGGGGTACCCGTACTTCCGCTGATGCAGGTCGAACTCGTCCTGGTCGAGCAGTTCGATGCACCCATCAGGCCGGACAGCCACGTCAAGATCCAGGTCCACATAATTGATCTGGCTGTCTTCCACCGTTGGCGGCGTGGTCACGTTGCAGTACCAGAGCGCGAGCGAACAGCCCGGCCGCGAAAGCCGGAAGACGTTAAACCAACGATCACGCCAGAAGTACACCCTGCTGTCGTACGGCGAACGAAACTCGCCACGGCTGGTGTAGATGGGGGTCCGGGCGCGGTACTCGGTCACCAGGAGGGTGCCGTCGTCGGAGACAACCCTGAACGGTTGAATCCAGTGGGCCGCGCCGTCGTACTTCGTCGCCCGCAGAAGGAGGCGTGAGCCGGGCCGGGCCACCTGTGCTCTCGCCATCGGCCAATCATACAAGTGGATTGGCGCCTAAACCGATTGCTTACGTGAAGTTGGAGCGAAATCGCCCTTTGTATCAGGGTTCCTGACAATCAGTCGTTTACCAGCACGAGTCCAAGCACAATCCCGGCGATCGTGGCGACGATTCCCATCGTCAACGCCACGGCGACGTGGATGTTCGAAAATTTCTTCACGATCTCGTGGTGCATGGGAGCGGCGTTGGGATCGGGGACTTCAGCCATCTCGGAGCGCCTGCCTTCTGCCGGAGTTCCGCCATTCTCCCTTCTCCCGCCGCTTCGTGCACCGGTGGTACGCTCTGGCCATGCCTCGCGTAGTGCCGATGAAGACGATCACCGTTCCGGCGAACCTTGCCCGCGCCTGCGAGCAGTTCAACGCCGGCGCCTACTTCGATTGCCACGAAACGCTCGAAGAGATCTGGCAGGAGGAGGCTGGCGAGGTCCGCGACCTCTACAAAGGCCTCATCCAGGTGGCGGCCGCCTTCGTCCACGTCACCCGTGGGAACTACATCGGGGCCAACCGGCTGTTCCGGACAGGCGTCGGCTACCTCGCCCCGTACCGCACCGGCGGGGCAATGGGCTTCGACGTCGAACGGGTCTGCCTCGACGCCGAAGCCGCCCACGCCCTGCTGGTGGAGGACGGACCCAACAGCGTCCGCTACAGCCTCGATAGCGCTCCCCGCTGGCACTGGAACGGCTCCCGTCTGCGTGAGGAGGCGCTGCGCTGGCTCGCCTGGGGGTTCGATCGGGCCGGCCTCCCCCTCGAGATGGAGATCCCCGATCTCGTTTAGTCCGCCGAAAGGAGGGTGTCCAGAACGATTCCACGGCTGACACTCATTTGTATGGTGCCCTTGACCCTTCAGCCATCGATTCGTCACAGCGAGGCTCCATGCTTCGCTGTGTGAACCGTCCTGCGCTACGGTAAAGCGCGTGCCAGGGGCCCGCACCGGTCGCGACGACGGAACCAATCTCAGGGCACGAACTCCAGGAGGAGCGAAACGGATGACGATGAGCGATCTACGAAACGGTACAGGCGGTCCCGTCATTGAGGCGCGTGGCGTCTCGAAGACCTACGACACTGGCGATGTCCAGGTCCAGGCGCTGCGCAGCGTGGACCTCACCATTCAGCGCGGTGAGATGGTCGCCATCATGGGCCCCTCCGGCTGCGGGAAGACGACACTGCTCAACAGCCTCTCCGGCCTCGATGACTTCGACGCTGGCACCGTGCTCATCAACGGGACCGACATCTCGACTATGCCGGACGACCGGAAGACGGAGTTCCGCGCCCGCGACATGGGCTTCATCTTCCAGACGTACAATCTTCTCCCGGTCCTTACTTCAGTGGAGAACGTCGAGCTTCCACTCATCGTTTCGGGCACGCGCCCGAAGCTCGCTCGCGAAAAGGCGCTCGAATCACTCGATCGCGTTGGCCTCCGCGAGAAGGCGAATCAACGCCCGAATCGGCTCTCCGGCGGTCAGCGGCAGCGCGTAACCGTCGCCCGGGCGCTGGTCAACCGCCCGGCCATCATCTGGGCCGATGAACCGACCGGCGCCCTTGATTCGAAGACCGCTACCGAGATCATGGACCTCATCGTCGATCTGAACTCAGAGGAAGGCCAGACCTGCGTCATCGTGACTCATGACACGAAGGTGGCCGCCCGCTGCCACCGCACCATCCACATGGCGGACGGGGTCATCGTCCGCGAGGACACCCGTGAACAGATGCTGGCTGCTGTCTCCGGCGCGGACTCCCGGCGATGAAAGAGCTCTTCGGCCTCTCCATGACCACGCTCGCGGCGTCGTGCGTTGCGATCACCGCCCTCATCTTCCTCTTCGTCGCCTGGATCGCCATCCGCAACCCGGTCATGTTCAAGACAGGCCTCCGGAACATCCCCCGCCGCCCAATGCAGACCGGCCTCATCGTGATCGGGCTCATGCTCTCCACGCTGATCATCACTGCCGCCTTCGGTGTCGGCGATACGATGACCCACAGCGTCACCCGCGAGTCCTATACCATCCTTGGCCCCGCCGACGAGATCATCCAGTGGGATTCGGAGAAGAACCCGGCGCCCCAGGACCAGCAGAACGTTCCCCTCGAACAGGTGGACCGCTGGCAGGAGCAGTTCAAGGACGATCCGGATATCCGCGCGTTCTTTCCCCTTCTCCGCGAGTTGATGCCCGCGCAGAACGTCCGCACCCGCCTCAACGAAGCGAACGCCAGGATCGTAGCCTCGCGGCCAGCGGACGTGGCGGCGTTCGGCGGCCTCAAGGACCTTGACGGTGCACCGGCAACACCGGGCCCCGGCGAGATAGCTATCAACGAAGAGCTGGCTGGCGACCTCGAAGCGAAGGTCGGAGACACCATCCGTCTGTTCTACAACGGCCAGCCGGCGGAGTTAACCGTCTCCGCTATCGTCCCGAACACCCTGCTCGGCGGCACGTTTAGCAGCGAAGCGCGCCAGGGTGCGGCGGTGGACTGGGACTTCCTCGGGAAGCTCATCGGCCGCGAGGGCCGTGCCGACGCTGTCGCTGTGTCGAACGACGGCACTGTTCGCGGCGGCGTCCGTCTCACAGACCGTGTGGTCGCAAAGATCGAACCAGCCCTCGTCGGGACCCCCTTCGAGATCGAGAAATCCAAGGCCGACGCCATTGAGCAGGCGGAACTGCTTGGCAACGTCTTCCTCACCGTCTTCGTCATCTTCGGCCTCTTCTCCATCGCCGCCGGCGTGCTCCTCATCTTCCTCATCTTCGTCATGCTCGCCGCCGAACGGAAGCCCGAGATGGGCATGGCGCGGGCCGTCGGCGCCAAGCGCCGTCAAATCGTCGAAAGCTTCCTTGCCGAAGGCCTCGGCTACGACCTCGGCGCGGCCACCCTCGGCCTCGTCGCCGGGATCGGCGTCGCCGCTGCAATGGTCACCTTCGTCAGGGTCCGGATCGGCGACGGCCTTGGCCTCAATCTTCAATTCGATGTCACCCCTCGCAGCCTCATCGTCTCGTTCTGCATCGGCGTGATCGTCACGTTCATCGTCGTCTTCGCCGCCTCCTGGCGAGCGAGCCGTCTGAACATCGTCTCCGCCATCCGGGACCTTCCCGAATCCCGCCCCGTGAACCCGGAGGACTCGACCTGGATCGGCTTCCTCCGCGGCGCGCTCAACAGCTTCGTCGTTTACGGCGTCCTTCTCGTGTCGCTGCTCGGGCTCCTTCGCTTGCCCGCCCTCGCGCCCGTCTTCGCCCTCGCCGTCCTCGTTGGTATGGCCGGCCTCTTCGTGCCCACGCTACGAACCCACAACTTCGGTGCCGACCGCGCTCACCGCAAGCAGGGCGAGCGGCTGCCCCTCTGGCCATGGTTCCTTCCTCTCGTCGGCTGGATCGGGTACCCAATCGCCATTCTCGTCGTTCGCATCGCCCGGGACCGCCGCCCGCGAGGCGTCTCCCTTTGGCTCGTGATCGCCGGCGTTCTGTTCGCGCCCCTCGGCCTCTACCTCGCCGCCAGCCAGGACCGAAAGCGGCACGTCGCGTGGAGCGCTGGATTCGGGGTCGTCGGCCTCGTCGTCGGGATCATCCTCCTGCTCTGGGGCCTCGATGCGAACCAGATGGCCCCGCTCGCCCTCGGTATCTCCCTGGCAGCCTTCTTCGTCGCGATCACCCTCAGGTTCTTCGGAATCGGATCGCAACGGCTGGTGTTCACCGTTGTCAGCGCCGCCCTCATGGCCCTGTGGTACCTCCTCCCCGGCGGCCGCCTCGAATCCGTCTTCGGCGAACTGAACGCCGGCCCGGAGATGTTCTTCGTCACCGGCGCCGTCCTCGTGACCGCCGGGACGTTCATCCTCGTTTACAACGCCGATGTCGTCCTTCCCTTCCTCGGAGCCTTCGGCGGACGCTTCGGACGAATCATGCCCGCCGTCAAGACGGCCATCGCCTACCCCCTCACCTCCCGCTTCCGGACCGGCCTGACGATCGCCATGATCGGCCTGATCATGTTCGTCCTATCGATGCAGTCCTCCATGAATAGCAACTTCGAAAAGGCCTTCACCGGCGACGACGCCCGCGGCGGCTTCGATGTCCTCGCCGAGATCAACGGCAACAACCGGACGAATGACCTGGTCGCCACGCTGACCGAGGCCAATCAAGATCCAACCCTCCCGCGGAAGGTGGAAATCGGGGCGATCGCCGCGATCGGCGAAATGCGCGTCGCCGGCGTCTTCGAAGTCGATATCGAAGACCCCGAGTGGAGCAAGAAGGACCCCGCCACGCGCGACCCTGACGATCAGTTCAAGCAGACGACGGTGCTCGGGGCTGACAATGGCTTCTTCGCCGCCGCGAGGCTGCCACTGCAGCATCGTGCCGCCGGGTACGAAGACGACGCCGCCGTCTGGCGAGCCGCCGCCACCGGCGCCAACTTCGCCGTCATCCCCGCCAGCCTGACAGCCGACGACGGCGGTTTCGGCCCGCCCGGTGGCGACCTCCTGGACCTCCCCAGCGAGTACACGAAGGACGGGTTCGAGCCCTTCACCCTCAACCTCCTCAACCGGACCACCGGCATCGTTACCCCGATCACCGTGATCGGCCAGACGAAAGACTCCGCCGGCCTCTTCTTCGATGGCGTGCTTGTGAAGCGCCAGGTCGTCGAACAGACCTTCCCGGACAGCGAGGGCCAGCGGTTCTTCATCCAGCTCAAGTCGGGCGCGGATGATGAGCGCTTCGCCCGGGATGTGGAAGCGGCGCTCGTAGCGGCCAGCTCAGAATCGCTGAACAAGTTGATCAGCGATGCCCAGGCCCAGAACCGTACCTTCCTCGAGATGTTCCAGGGCTTCCTCGCCCTCGGCCTTCTCGTCGGTATCGCGGCACTCGGCGTCATCTCGCTCCGGGCAGTGGTCGAACGGCGCCAGCAGATCGGGATGCTTCGCGCCATCGGCTACAAGCGATCGATGGTCCAGCTCAGCTTCCTTCTCGAATCCGGCTTCATCGCGCTTTCGGGCATTGGGCTTGGGCTCGTGCTTGGGCTCTCCTTCGCCGCCAACCTCTTTACCAGCGGTGAGTTCGGCGCCAGCACCCGCGGCCTCGACTTCACCATCCCCTGGGTGCAGATCGGCTTGATGACGGGCTTCGCCTTCGTCGCGGCGATGGTCACCACCTACCTGCCGGCCCGTGCCGCCTCGCGCGTGGCGGTTGCGGAGGCCCTCCGCTACGAGTAGCCCGGGGCGGTGACCGGTGGGACGCAGGCTTCTAGACTGCGCCCCATGGAACGCCCGGAGCTGCTCGGCACCCGCCTCTTCGATCTCTCCGGCCGTGTGGCCCTGGTCACAGGCGCGGGCCGCGGGTTGGGGCGGACGATGGCCCTCGCCCTTGCCGCCGCTGGGGCCGACCTGGCCGTCAGCAGCCGCACGAAGGACGAAATCGACAGCCTCGCTGATGAGATACGCGCGCTCGGCCGGCGTGCCATCGCCGTCACCGCCGATATCACCGTCGAAGCGGAAGCCGAGCAGCTCGCCGCGGCCTGCGTCACCCGGCTCGGGCAGCTTGATATCCTCGTCAACAACGCCGGCATCAACGTCCGCAAGCCCCTTCTCGAACTCACGGCGGACGAGTTCCACCGGGTCCTCGCCACGAATCTCGATGGCGCCTTCTTCTGTGCACGCGCCGCCGGCCGCCACATGGTCGAACGCGGCTCCGGCAAGGTCATCAACGTCTCAAGCATCATGGGCCGCGTCGCCCTCCCCGGGCAGACCGCCTACGCATCCTCGAAGGGCGCCCTCGAACAGCTCACGAAAGTCATGGCCCTTGAGTGGGCGCCCCACAACGTCCAGGTCAACGCCATCGGGCCGACCTACTTCGAAACGGACCTCACCCGGCCCCTTTTCGATGACCCGGAGCGGAACGCCTTCATCACGGGCAGAACCCCCATGGGCCGCTGGGGCCAACCCCATGAACTGGCAGGGGCCGTGATCTTCCTTGCCAGCCAGGCGAGCGACTACGTCACCGGGCACACGCTGATGGTCGATGGCGGTTGGACCGCCTGGTGATCCTCAGCCGATCGGCGCCCAGGGCGTGATCAGATAGCCGTCCGGTCCCATCACCTGGCACTCGCGTACGCCATCCACGTCCGCTGGAGGCTGAAGGCTTCGCCCCCCCAGCTTGAGCGCGGTCGCGAAGGCGGCGTCAACATCCTGGACGAGCAGCCGAAGCTCGGTGCCAATGCCACGCGCGGCCCCTTCCTTGCGCAGCGCGTCGTACCACGGGTGGCCGCGACCAGCCTCGTCGTGATGGAGCACGATGCGGCTGTTGAAGGCGCTGAGCTCCGCGAACCCCGGGTGCCGCTCTTCGATAACGAGTCCGCCCACCTGTTCGAGGAAGGTGGCGAGCGCCGGGATATCCGTTGTCCAGAGCACCAGGCCCACTTCTGGTTGATACGTCACCGCTGGCCGCCTTCTTCCACCGATGCGCAGTATAACTGTTGGTCAAGTATCAAGGAAAATACTCGTCATAACTTCTGCACATGCAGTTATGCGCCGCGGAGCACCCGGCGCAGGCCTCTCAGATCGGCCGGAACTTCGGTAGCGCCACGTCCGGGTGCCGCTCGAACTCGACCGTGACGGGCATCCCCACCCGGATCGCCTCGTTGGCTACGCCCACGAGATTCGTCACAAGTCGCGGTCCCTCCTCAAGCTCAACGATCGCCAGGTTGTAGGGCGTTTCGGCGGCGAAGCCCGGGTGATACTTCTGATGCATCACCCCGAACGTGCGCACCGTGCCCTTGCCCGAAGCGGCTACCCATTCGACGCCGGGTGAGAGGCACTCATCGCAGTGCATCCGCGATGGCATCCGGTACACGCCGCAGGCCGTGCAGCGCATCAGCATCAGCTTCCCAGCGAGCCCACCTTCGAAGAACGGGCGGGAAGCATCGTCTGCTTCGGGAATCGGTTTCGAGACGGCCGGTTGGTCACTCATCGTTCAGCTCGCATGGGGGCTCAGGATAAGGGCGGCATGCCAGGTCAGCGTGCCGCCGTTTCCGGTGCAAAGGATGACGTCGTTCTTCACCTGGCGGGCGCCGCCCTGGCCGCGTCCCTGGATGATCGCTTCGCTGAGCGGCGTCATGCCCCACATGTAATACGCGGAGAGTTCGCCGCCGCCCGTGTTCGTTGGGAGGGAGCCGCCGGGGCCAAGCCGGCCATCCGCCACGAACGGTCCGCCCTCACCCTTCTTACAGAAGCCGTAGTCCTCCAGCGTCACAAGCACGGTGTAGGTGTAGCAGTCGTACAGCTCGCACGCCGTGATATCCGCCGGGCCAACGCCGGCCATGCCGTAGGCCGTCGCCGCCGCGAGCTTGCCGCCGGTCTCCGTCTCCGGGTCGGCGCCCGCGCGCAGAGGGTCGCCGGGGTGGCCCTGGCCCATCCCCCAGACGTACACCGGAGGCTGCTTCATCTCCTTCGCGGCGCTGGCGGAACTCACGATCACGGCGACCGCGCCGTTCGAGACCAGGCAGCAATCGAGGAGGTGCAGCGGCTCGATGATCCACCGGGAATTGTGGTAGTCCTCCAGCGTGATCGGGTCGCGCATCTGGGCGAGTGGGTTCATCGTCGCCCACTGGCGCTGAGCGACGGCGACAGCGCCGAAGTGGTCGTTGGTCGTGCCGTAGAGCGCCATGTGGCGGCGGGCGGCCAGCGCGTAGCCCGTGTTCGCGCCAAAGTAGCCGGCGGCTGCGTACAGCCCGGCCATCCCCTTTGGCCGGCCAGTCGCACGGGCCGCACCGGCGTAGGCCGCGCCGGCCCCTTTGCCATCGCTCAGCGGCGCATCCGCGAACACGCAGACGACGTGGTTCGCCATCCCCGCGGCGATCGCCAGGCTGGCGTACTGCACCATCTGCGCCGCCGTCGATCCGGCCGCGTTCATGTGGTTGACCAGCCGCATATCGCGCATGCCGAGGTAGTTCTGGAGGTTCAGGCCGATCCCCGAGCCTGTCGTCCCCGTGATCCCGGCGTTCGTCAGCAGTCCGTCGATCTGGGATTTCTTCAGGCCGGAGTCTTCGATCGCGATTCGAACGGCATCAGCCGCTAGCTCCGTGGGCGATTTCCCGAAGACTCGTCCCATCGGCGTCATGCCCAGGCCCGTAATAGCCGTAGCGCCGCGCAGTGAATGTCCCATATCCCGCCTCCTCAGCCGGCCGATTCTACCGGCCGTGGGGCGCCACTGACGAATAGTGAGGGTGAGACTAAATGGTGTACCGCTTGAAGTCTTCGGCCACCCGCGTGTGCTTCATTCCGTTCGTGTCCACGTCTGGCGTGATATGGGTCAAGATCAGTTCCGCCGTCGGCTCCATCGCGGCCCTCACGAGCGGCATGTCATCGATGAGGTTCATGTGGACGGGAATGTGTCCGGTGCGCGATGCGCACTCGCTGACCAGCAGCTCCGTCCCCCGCGCCAGGTCGAACACCGCGTCGCAAAGGCGCGTGTCGCCTGTGTAGGCAAACTTCCTCCGCCCCATCCGGCAGGCGTAGCCGAGACAGACGGCCAGGCCCTCGTCGTGCTCCATCTGGTGGGCTTCCACCTCCAGGCCGTTCACCCGCGCCGAGG
>CAZQCR010000061.1:0-14685 GCA_964591745.1 uncultured Anaerolineaceae bacterium | reverse complement strand
CCTGCCGCAACCGTCGGGTCGATCGGCGGCGTGGTGTCGTTATGCGTCGCCACCTTCACCGCCTCCGCGGCCTGGCCGGCCTGCGTAGCTGGCTCATCGGGCGGCGGGATGGTGAAGGCGGTGGGGTAGTCCATGGCCGGGCAGCCGCCCGCGAAGCCGGCGTCTTCGCAGGCGAGGAAGTGCTCGGGTGCGAACGCCTTCGCGACCAGCTCCGTCTCCAGGTGCGGCATATCGAAGATCTGGGGCTGCCAGAGCGGCTGGCCTTTCACCTTCGGCGGATAGCGCATGCACCCGTACACGAGCTCGGGGTAGGTGTAGTTGAAGCGCCCGGCGAAGTCCTGCGCCCCCGGTGCGGTCGCACTGCCGCAGGGGAAGACTTCCGGCCGAAGCGGGTCGCGGTTGGGATTCAGCGGGTGGTTGACGAAGGCGAAGCCGTTGTAGCTCCAGATAGCGTAGTACCAGTCTTCCAGGGCCGCCGGATCTCCCTCGCCAGCGATCGGCCGGAAGCGTGGAGCGCTGTTCCACTTGTCGGCGAGGATGCGCACGCCTTCCGCGACGTTGTAGAGGGAGTGCGTGCCGATGATCGCCTGGCGAGCGGTGGGTGGACCGCCGTTGTTCGTCATCCCCGTCGTCACCTGGCCGAGGCCATAGCCGCAGTCGAACGATCGGAGCACCGGACCAACGCCGCCGTACGGGATGGAAAGCGACGCGTTTCCCCAGTTCGACTCAGCCCAAACGATAGACTTGTAGATGGTCGGCGGTATGGTGAGCGCCGTGCTGGCCGTGGCTGAACGCGAGGCCCGGGGACCGGAGAGGAGCCCGGGGAACAGGAAATTGATTGACTGCCCGGCGACGCTGTGAGCGGTCGCCACGGCCTTGCCGGCGGCGGCGAGCTCAATCATCCGGGAATAGGTCGCGGTGTAGGGCTCAGCCTCGTAGGTGTCGAAATCGAAAGGGCCGTTCTCGCCACAGGCGCGCACGGAAGGCGTTCCTGGCCAGGCTGTGGCCATGATCGCCGCGAGCAGCCCAAGGACGGCGAGCGCCGCCAGCCGGGTCATCTCGTTGACCATCCTAGGAACCTGGCAGCGCCGGAAAGCTCAGCGCGCGCTCCAGCAACGAGGATCGCCAGGCGCATCGCTCCGGGCTCCTTGAACGAAGGACCATCCCACTCCTGGACGGCCAGGGCTGAGCCGTCGGGCGAGTAGGCGAGAGGAACATCGAATCCGGCCGAACGCTGTCCAGCCGCTCCTCCGGCAGCCGCCGTGCCGGGTTCCCGGCCGAACCGCGGGCTGCCGTCGGCCGGATTCCAGGCGACGCCGAGCTGCTGCCCTTCCGTCTCGGGAGCCTGGGCAGCGACGCCGGTCGCGAGCGAGACCACGCGCTGGCGATAGCGTAGCCCGGCCGTCGTGTTCGCTTCGATGAAAGCGATGCTGGTCCCATCCGGGCTCAACCGCCAATCACGCGTGATGGCGTCACTCAGCCGGACGAGTTCGGCCGCTCCCCGGTAAAGCGTCGAGCCCCGGCTGTCGATCACCACGGAAAGTGGCACCGCGCCGCCGCCGGCTAACGCGATCGGATAGGCGCCCAGGACGTTGGAAAAAAGCACGAGCTGAAGCTCCGGGCCGCCGGCGGCCGGCACCTGGAACAGGGACACGGTCACTCCAGGGCCATCGCCCGATTGGCGGGCAGCCACGACGAATCCGCTATCCGCCGACCAGACCGGAGGTTGGAGCGGATCGACTCCCGTCGCCAGCCGATGCACCTCACCCGATTCGAGCGTCACCACCAGCAGCGATGCCCCGGGGCGAACAGCTGTGCCGGCATCAGCGACAACGAGGGCGAGGAGGCGCTCGTCCGGTGACACGGTTCCGATCGCACCGTATCCGGGCAGGTGGGGTATGCGGGCAACCTCGGCGACGGGACCACCGGCCACCGGGTGCCCCACCACGACGTCGTCCGCCTCGCCGGCCTCGATGACGATGGCATAGAGGCCGGCCGCCGCCGGGCCAAGGCCCTGGGACGCCGCCGTTCCCCGCGAGCCACCAAGGATGCCGGCCACAATGGGGGCGATGCCCACTACCGCCAGCAAGAGCGCCGTGGCGATGACGAGCAGCGGCAGTCGCGCACTTCGCGGAAGGAGGACGCGTCCCCGGCCGAATCGGCCACGGCGAGGTCTGCTGTAACTACTCACCGTCCCTCACAAAGCCCAGGAAGCGGGCCGACCCCCGCTCGCTGAGCGGCGCGCGGCGCGTCGGAGTGACGATTTCGACCGATTCGGTTGCCTCTTCACCTGCTTCCCGCCCGGGCACCAGGACTGTGGCCACCAACGTCGAGCCATCGGGCGACCAACGAAGCGGGAGAACGTAGGCGCCCGGCGAAGGCTCCGTCAGGGCGAGCGACCCATCGGGACCACCGAAGTCTGCGATCGCGGCACCTGGCCGCCAGGCCGCGCCAATCTGGTTTCCGCCACCGGCCGCATCGGTGACCTTTTCGGTCGCGATCATCAGAATCCGGCCCGCGTACGTGCGCTCACCGACGCCCAGGCGGTCTACAAAGGCGAGACGCGTGGCATCGGGACTGAGGCTCCAATCCCGCGTCGGGCCCGCGCTGAATCGCGTCAGGAGGCGGGAACGCCCGCGCTCCAACGTCCAAAGGCCTGAGCCCGACTGGTCGACAACGACAACGAAGACGCGTTCGCCATCGACGCTATAACCGACGGGCACCACCTGGAGCGCACCCTCGAACCGTCCGATTTCGACGACCCCGCCGGAGGCCGCCGACACTTCGGAGACGACGGACTCGCGACCCGGGCCGCTGCCGCCACGGTCGGTCCGCGTAAGGGCGAGGCGTTGTCCGTCGTTCGACCAGGCTATCGCTGAGAGGTAGTCAAAATCGGCCTCAACCTCGATCACCCGCCCCTCGGGAATGAGGACGAAGGCCAGCCGCCCAGCATCGCTCGTCGGGCTCAGCCTCAGGACGGCCAGGCGGTCGGCGGCGGGAGAGGCGCTGCCCCGCAGGTCGAGATCGACGAAGGAGGATGAGAACGAGGCGAGCATCCGGGGAGCATCCGAGCCATCGGCCCGGCGCACGTAAATCACGTCTTCCGTCCCTTCGCTGAGAGCGTAGGCAACGGACCGGACGGATTCCGGGGCGACTGGCGAAACAGCGGCATACCGGGTCTCGTTCGAAGTCGTCCGTGTCATGAAGATGGCCCATCCAGCGACGGTCGCAACCATGGCGCCGGCGGCGAGGAGGAAGGGCGCGAACGCAGGCGAAACGTGGAGACCCTGTCGCATCCGGGGAGCGTACACGTGGTGACCTCTCGCTGACCTCGCTGCCCGTTTCGAAACGAGCCCGTACGGTCGTCACTCTGCCAGTCTCGCGCCGGCCGGGTGACTGCTTCGGAACTTGCCCTGTTACTCCCGGCTTCCGGAATGCCAGGGGGTAACTTCCCCGCTTTCGGACGCTAACAAGCGCGTTTCGTCCCGTCAATCGGGCTTAACCGCCCGCAGACCGCCGGCGCGCCCATGAGGGGCCGTCGGACTGAGCTGTGTTAGCATCTCCGTCAATGCTCTTTCGTGTCTGGGGTGACCTGCGCGACAACCCGCCGGCGATGGTCGCGTACTTCCTCGCGTTCGCCGTCGCTATGGTGGTTGGGCTGGCTTTTCACGAATTCTGCCACGCCTGGTCTGCCTACCAGCTGGGCGATAGCACAGCGCAGCGCCAGGGCCGCCTGACGCTGAACCCGCTTAAGCACCTGGACCCGATGGGGACCGTCCTCCTCCTGGTGGTTGGGTTCGGGATGGCCAAGCCGACGCCGGTAAGCCCCTGGCGGATGCGATTGGGACCGCCCTGGGGCCTCGCCGTGACGAAGGCCGCGGGGCCGCTCTCCAACTTCCTGGTGGCCGCTATCGCCGCGCTGCCACTCAAGGCCGGTCTGATCGATTCTGTCGCCAGCCTCGACGGCATCGCGGACGCTTCTGGGCCGGAAATCGTCGGCCTCTTCCTCTTCTTCATCGTCGTCTTCAACGTGCTTCTCGGCGTCTTCAACCTCCTCCCGATCCCGATGCTGGACGGTTTCTCCGTCCTCATCAGCATCTTTCCCGCCCGGCTCCGGGCCCAGGCGGAGCAGCTTGAACGGAACGCTGGCTACAGCATCCTGCTCCTGCTCTTTCTCCTGCCGCTCGCGACGGGAGGGCGTTTCAACATCATCGGCGGGCTACTCAACCCGATTCTCGATGCCGTCTTCCCCATCTTTATCGAACGCTGAGCCGGCCTCCCATGCTCCACCGCATCCGCCAGTTCGCCACCGCAGGCCGCCCGCCAACGCTGGGCGACTACGACCTCGGGCGGCGGTGGCTGCTCCCTTTCCTGTTCGAACTCTTCGCCGCCCAGCACCCACGGGACATCGCCCACACCGCCGCGACTGCCCGCTGGCTGATCGACCGGGGCCACGATGACCAGGACACTATCCAGGCCGCGCTCCTGCACGACGTTGGCAAGGGCGACCAGCGCCGAATCGACCGCGCTTCGTCGGTTTTAGCCAGGGCATCTCGGCTGGAGTGGCTCGTCGCCAGCGAAGGTTCCCGCCTTCCCCTCCGCCGAGCCGTGGCCCGCACACGGTCGCACGCCGAAGCGGGGGCCTCCGCGCTGGAGGCGGCGGGTGCGCCGCTCCGCGTCATCGAACTCACCAGACGCCACCACGACCCACCTGGACCTGATCCTGTGTTAGCCTTACTGCAAGAGGCGGACACCGCCACCTGAGATTGCAGCACCCAGGGGACAACATGGCCCAGTCACGTATCGCCATCATCGGCACCGGACTCATCGGGACATCCATCGGTCTCGGACTTATGTCGCGCAAGGACCGCACGTACGAGGTCGTCGGCGTGGACCGAGACCGCGGCAATTCGCGTGAAGCGAAGAAGCGTGGGGGGCTTGACCGCGAAGTGAACTCGATCGAGGAAGCCGTGGAAGGGGCGGGGCTCGTCGTCCTCGCCGTCCCCGTCCAGGGTGCCCGCCGCGTGCTCGAAGAAGCGGGACAGTACTTCGCCGAAGGGGCCATTCTCACCGACACCTGCAGCACCAAGACCGACATCCTGCGTTGGGCCGACGAGTTTCTTCCCGAGCACGTGCACTTCGTGGGCGGGCATCCGATGGCTGGCCGCGAAAAGAGCGGGCCATCGGCCGCCACCGTCGAGCTCTTCCACGATGCGACCTGGGCCGTAACACCCTCGCCCCGCGCCGACGAAGCGGCGGTGAGTACGGTGCTCGGGATGATCGAATCGCTCGGCGCGGTACCTCTCTATATTGATGCGCAGGAGCACGATACTTACGCCGCCGCCGTCAGCCATCTGCCGATTCTTCTCTCCGTCGCCCTCTTCCGGATGGTCCGGGATAGTAAGGGGTGGGAAGACGCGAGCCTGCTCTCTGGTCCGGCCTTCCGCGACCTCACGCGCCTGGCGAGCGGAGACCCGACGATGGCCAAGGACATCATGGCCACGAATCGCGAGGCCGTCCTTCATTGGCTCTCCCGCTTCGAAGATGAGTTGCGGACGATCCGGACGGCGGTGGAAGAGGGCGGACAAACTGTCACCGATATGTTCTCCAGCACCCAGTTCGATCGCGATAACTTCATCGTCAACCCACCAATCCGGCGCCGTCCGGATGGACCCGAGGCGCCCTCGGCCCAGGACACCATGGGCCGGCTCTTCGTTGGCGGGCTGTACGACAAGCTGAAGGAAGTTTCGAACCGGACCGTGCCAATAAAGGACGACGCCGAACTCCGCCGGAAGCTCGGGATTAAAGACGACGATGAACGTTGAGGCGCCGGCGCGCGTGCGCGCCACCATCGCCATCCCCGCCGACAAGTCGATCTCTCACCGCTCGCTGATCTTCAACGCCATCGCCAGTGGCCAGGCGACCATCGAAAACATACTGGAATCAGAGGATGTGCGGTCCACGGCCGCCTGCCTTGGCGCGCTCGGCGTAGAGATCGATTGGCCGGCGGGCGGGGGGCGCGCGACGGTGCGGGGAACCGGGATGCACGGCCTCTTTGAAGCGGACGACATCCTCGACTGTGGGAACAGCGGGACGACGTTGCGCCTCCTGACCGGCCTCCTCGCCGCCCACCCGATTCTGAGCATCCTCTCCGGCGACACGTCCCTCCGCTCCCGCCCGGCCGCCCGCGTTATCGGCCCGCTCCGGCAGATGGGCGCCACGATCACCGCCAGGAGGGGCGACACCCTGCCCCCGGTCGCGATCAAGGGCGGCAACCTCCACGGGATCGCTTATCGCAGCCCGGTCGCGAGCGCCCAGGTGAAGTCAGCGGTCTTGCTGGCGGGGCTCTACGCCTCCGAAACGACGAGCGTTACGGAACCGGCCACCTCACGCGACCATACAGAGCGGATGCTCCGCGCTATGGGCGCCGCAGTGGGAGTCCAGGAGACGACCGTCACGGTGTCTCCCGCCACACGGTTGGAGCCCCTCTCCCTTCGCGTTCCGGGAGACATCTCCAGTGCGGCGCCGTGGTTGGTGCTCGCCACCTGCCACCCGGACGCTGAGATCCGGCTGGGCGGTGTCAACGTGAACCCGACGCGCACGGGCCTCCTCGACATCCTCCGGTCGATGGGGGCGAACATCGAGGTGCTCGAAGAGCGGACCACCGGCGGCGAACCGGTCGCCGATATCGTCGTCCGCAGTGCCCCTCTGCGGGGGATGGTGGTCGGGGGAGGGCTCGTGCCCCGTGCGATCGACGAGTTGCCGCTGGTTGCGATCTTGGGCGCCTTCGCCGAGGGCGAAACTGTCGTCCGTGATGCCAGCGAGCTGACGGTGAAGGAGTCGAACCGGGTGGAAGCGGTCGTCCGCGTCCTCGGGAGAATGGGCGCGCGCGTGACCGCGACGGCCGACGGCTTCGTCGTCCATGGCCCAACGCCGCTTAGCGGAGCGCGCGTCGATGCCCAGGGGGACCATCGCATCGGCATGCTCGCCGCGATCGCCGGCTCTCTCGCCTCGGGCGTGACGCGAATTGAGAACGACGCCGTCGGGGTGAGCTATCCACGGTTCTGGGACGATCTGAAGTCCGTGGCTGCACCGCAGTGAGCAACACGTCCCCCGTTCCGCTAATCATCCATGGGCCCGGGGGCGTCGGTAAGGACACCGTGATCAATCTGCTTGGGACAAGGCGCCTCGTCTCCGTTACGGACCGGGAACCTCGCCCGGGCGAACGGGATGGCCACGACTACTACTTCGTTCACTCAGATATCTTTCGCGCCCTTCGCGAATCTCGCGCGTTCGTCGAATATGCGCCGGTCCTGGACTACTGGAAGGGTATCCTTCGCCAGGTTGTTGACGATGCACTGGTTTCCGGCGCGGACTTCGTTATCCGCACCGATATCCAGGGAGCGCGGACCTGGCGCTCGCGGATGGCCGGGTGCGTGACAGTCCGGCTGCTCGGTCTCGATCCCGCGCTCCCAATCGAGGAACACCGGGCCGACCTTGTCCGGCGACTGAACGAGCGCGGGGCGGCGAGGGCCGAGATGAAACTACGACTGGATGAACTCGAAGCTGAGTACCGCACGACGGACGACGACTACACCGTAGTGAACCCATGGGGCGCGAGCAGCGAAGCAGTGGCCCACCTCCTCCGGATCGTCGATGCCGAGCGGGTGAACACCTTGCGGCCGGCGCCGGCCATCCTTCGCGGCTAACGTTCCGTTGTCGAGCCAGACGGCGTAGCATCCTCCGTCACACCGACGCGGAGGCGACCCATGGACCCGGCATTCGCTGACCTCTTCTCACTCGATGGCAAGGTTGCCCTCGTCACCGGCTCGTCCAGCGGGATCGGCGTCGCGCTTGCGCGCGGCCTCGCCCGCGCGGGCGCCGACGTCGTCGTCACGGCGCGGCGGCAGGAGATGATCGAGCAGACAGCGGAGATGGTCCGCGGCTACGGCGTGAAAGCGAGCGCGTGGACGGCGGACATCACGGACGAAGCGCAGTTCGAGGCGCTGATCGAGCGGGTGGCATCCGAGTACGGCCGGCTCGACATCATGGTGAACAACGCCGGCTTCACCGACCGAACGGCCCTTCGTCACGACCAGAACACGATGAAGAGGTTCAGGTCGATCGTCGAACTCGACCTCCTGGCGACGATGAACGGCTGCCGCCTGGCCGCCCGCCAGATGCTAAAACAGGACCCCGTGGGCGGGTCGATCGTGAACATCAGCTCCATCCTGGGGAGTACAGCGAGCGAGTTCCGGGCGAGCGCCTACCATGCCGCCAAGGCCGGCGTGGACGGCCTCACGCGCGTCCTGGCCTACGAGTACGCACGCGAGGGGATCCGGGTGAACAGCATCGCCCCCTCGTACTTCGAAGGCACGGAGATGATGGACAAGGTCTTCGAGGCCGCGCCGCAGACGAAGGTCCACACGATCGAGCGGACGCCGATGGGCCGCCTCGGCCGCCCGGAGGACCTCGAAGGCGTGATAGCCTTCCTCTGCGCGGATGCGGCCCGGTTCATCACCGGGCACATCCTCTACGTCGATGGCGGCTGGACGACGGGCGGTGGCTTCCACCAGAAGCCGGCGCTCTGGGAATCGGAACTCGGCCGCCAGGACATGAACTGGGGACGCTGAGTTCCCGCGCGGCCCGTCCCTGGTAGTAGACTGGTGTAATGGTTTCCTCCACGCGACTCCGGCTCGAAGAGTTCCTCGCGATGCCGCGCATCGAAGAGGACCGGCTCGAACTGATCGACGGGGAGGTCTACGACAAGCCTATGCCTCGTTGGGGACACGCAAGACAGGCCGGCCAGTTGGTTGGAGAACTCAACCGGTTTGGTTTCGCGGGCGTCGAGCCGCGCGCGATCATCCCGGTCGCTGGCGACCTCGAAGCGAGCGCCCCGCTGCCCGATGTTGCCTTCCACCGAGACAACCCGCCGGCCGACGACGAATGGATGAGCCGCCCTCCGCACGTCGCGATCAAGATCCTGTCGCTCGGCCAGAGCCGCACGGAGATGCGGACGAAGGTCGAGGTCTACCTCCGATTCGGCGTCGAATCAGTCTGGGTGGTCGATCCCGAGCGTGGGACGGTCGATGACTATGAAGGCGGCTCCCGCCGAACGCTCTCGGGTGACGACCTCCTGGAGTCAGCCGCCGCTCCCGGATTTTCCATGCGCGTTGCGGACCTCCTCGGGCGCGCCTGAACCGCTACTGCACCAGTCGATAGAAGCGGAAGAAGTCATTCTCGATCGGCAGGATGTCCACACGGCTGAACCCACCCTCCTTCGCATAGCCCTCGAGGGTCCCCGCACGCATCACCGTGCCTGTCGCGGCTGACGGTTCGGCGGCACGGCCGTTGACCAGGCAAGCGAGAACGCTGAAGCCGTAGAAGAGGCGCTCAAGGTCGTCCCCGGGCGCCGTAAACTCGTCCGCGACCTTCTCGTCCATCACCAGCACCGTGCCGCCGGGCCTCGCGAGGCTTCGCATCGCGGCGAGGACGGCAACGGGATCGGACATGTCGTGGATACACTCAAACGCGGTGACGAGGTCGTACGTGCCCAGGCCGGGCGCCGTCGCGGCATCAATCGCGTGAAAGGAAAGCCGCTCCTCGATGCCGGACTCGGTGGCGTTCCGGCGGGCGAAATCAACTGAAGCCATGTCGAGGTCGAAGCCATCGACGACCGCTCCGGTGTAGGCGCGAGCCATCACAATCGATGACCAACCGCCGCCACACCCAACGTCGGCGATTCGGGCGCCAGGCGCGGAGAGGCGAGCTTCGAGACCGGTGATCTGCGGCAGATACTCCTGGGTGAGCTGGTGAAGAAACATAGGCCGGTTCTGAGCGGCCTGCGCTTCTCGGACGTCGGGCCCGTACTCCGCCCAGTCGATACCGGCCCCCGTGCGGTAGGCACCGGCAATACGAGGAAGCATCGTGCCGGCTGCCGCCACGAACCGGGCGATCGGAGCGAGATAGGCGAGGTTCAAGGGGTCGCTAAGGACGGCGGCATGCTCCGCAGGGAGCCAGAACTGGCGTCCAGCCCGGGCTTCCCGAACGCCGAGGATGCCCGACACCGCCTGCTGCTCAAGCCACTCCCGCGCATATCGCTCGTCGACCGCGGCCGCGGTGGCCAGTTCCAACGACGTGCGAGGTGCGCCATCTCCGAGGATTGCGTAGAAACCGAGCTTGTCGCCGAGGGCGATCGTGAGGACATCCATCGTGGCGATCGACGACTGGAAGAGGCGCTCGCCGAAGGCCTCCGTCGATGGTTCAAGCTGCGTAATTACGGACATCGTTGAGTCCTCGCGGAAAGATGGGGAACACCGTATCACGAGCCCACGCTGTGCCGGCTCCGCCAGGAGGAGGAGGCACCGCTCCGCCGAAGGGCTACGACGCCCCCTCATTCATCCGGTGGAGCAGGATAGCTGGTCTTGCGGGAAGGGGGTCAGCGGCCGATGCGGAACTCGGCCCGGATGCGCCGGGCGAGCGCTGCGCGCTCTTCGGCCGCGAGTCTCACCTTCTTCGCGCCGTAGAGGTTGTCGCCCGCGAACCTCGGGAAGACGTGGTGGTGGTAGTGCCAAACGTCCTGGTTGCCGGCGGGCTCGTTGTGTTGCCGCGTGGAGACTCCGTCGCAGCCGAGCGCACGCTTCATCGCCACGCCAACATCCCTGACGAGAGCGAAGATCCGCGCGCCAAGGTCATCAGGCATCGCGTACATCGTCTCGTAGTGGACTGCGGGGATCACGAGCACGTGGCCGGGACTCGGTGGCCAATGATCGAGGCTGACGAACGCCATCACGGTCTCATCGCGATGGACGATATCGGCCGCGCGGGTGAGGTCGCTGGCGTCTTCGCGGTAGAGCCGGCAGAAGGGACAGTCGTAGCCGGGCGGTGCGTGGGACAGGCGACGCGGATCGATGGTCATCGGTCGTAGTGCCTGCTGCACTCGACCAGTTCCTTCCGGCCAGCGTTTCGGCGGTAGAAGGTTACGCGAAGTTCCATGCTCGCGGAGATAGACCACTGACCGCTCAACTCCCCGGTGAGTGCGTGCAGTCGTAGCGACGGGTGATGTTCGTCCGCATCGAGGAGCAGAAGCGCCTTGAGGATAGCCCGGCGCTCCTTCGGGCCGAAGTCCTTGCGAGTGAAGCTCTCCATGAAATCCGTCGTGAAGTCGATGGATTCGTAGCGACTCACGCCGGGTCCACATCACCGTTGACGTAGGCGATAAGGTCTTCTTCGCGGAGTTGGAACGTCTCGCCCGCTTCGATCTGCCGGAGCGCGCTGGCGGAGGCCGCGCGGTGCTCCGGCGTGTAGGCCCACTCGTCTTCGCAGGGCACGGATTCGACCGGACGGATGACGATCACGCCGCAAGACGCATCGACCTCGGCGGTCATGGCGCCGCTAATGCCGAGCTCCTTAAGCAACCCCTCGGGGAGCCAGACGCGGCCCTTGCTGTCGATCACGCTGTTCGTCATCTTGCCTCTCCTGCTGTTCGAGTATAGCTCGCGGCCGAGCGGGCGAGGCAAGATGACTCCGCGAATCAGGCGCCCCGGTTCGCCCCGGTGATATCGGCCATGAGGTACATCGCGTCCTTGCCGCCGTTCACCATCATCGTCGTGACTCCGGCGTCTTCCCAGGCACGGTAGCGTTCGCGGATACGCGCCTCAGGGCCGATCAGGCTCAACTCGTCCACGAGTTCATCGGGAACCGCGGCCTCGGCCTCTTTCTTGCGGCCGGCGAGGTAGAGCTCCTGGATCGTCTCGGCGGCTTCGACGTAGCCGTACTTCTTCATCATGTCGTTGTGGAAGTTCTTGCTCTTCGCACCCATGCCGCCGATGTAGAGCGCGAGGTGGGGCTTCTGCCGCGCGAAGCCGGCCTGGACATCGTCCGTGATCTGGACGTTGCAGCCGGGGGCGATGTCCAGGTCCTTCATCGTCTTGCCGTCTGTCCGCTTCGCGAGACCTGCTTCAAGGTCGGGCAGGAAGAGCGGCATACGCTTCGGCGAGAACCAGATCGGGAGCCAGCCATCGGCCAGCTCAGCCGTCGCGCGGATGTTCACGGGGCCCATGGTGGCGAGGTACACCGGGAGCTGGCGGCCGTGGAGGATGCTCTTCAGCGGCTTGCCGAGTCCAGTGGCGTCGGGGCCGGTGTAGGGCATGTGGTACTCCTGGCCCTGGTAGTTCACGGGCTCTTCGCGTGCCCAGATCTTGCGCAGGATCTCGACGTATTCGCGGGTTCGGGCCGCTGGCTTGCCGTAGGGAACGCCGTGCCAGCCTTCGACCACCTGGGGGCCGGAGAGACCGAGCCCGACGAGCATCCGGCCGCCAGAGAGCTGGTCGAGGGTCGACGTGGTCATCGCGCACATCGCTGGCGTGCGCCCGGGGATCTGCATGATGCCCGTGCCGAGCTTGATCTTCGTCGTCAGGGCGGCCAGGTAGGCGAGCGGCGTGATCGCGTCCGAGCCATAGGCCTCCGCCGTCCAGATCGAGTCGTAGCCGAGGCGCTCGACTTCGAGAACGAGGTCGACATTGAGGCCCATTGAAGCGCCGGAGTAGCCGATACCGATAGCGAGTTTCATCTCTGATGTCCTTCGTCGTTGTCACGGGGAATGTAGCGGCGAGGATACGGCAACATCTGCCTGCGAGCCTCCGGGGGATCATGGCCGGAGCGCGGAGCGTATACTCCCCGGCCATGCAGTACGAAACGCTTCTCTTCGATCTCCCGGCCGGATCGCACGTCGCCACCGTCACACTCAACCGCCCGGAACGGCTGAACGCCATCAACCGCACGGCCATGGCCGAGATCCTCGCCGCCTGTGATGAGATCCAGGCGCGCGACGAGATCTGGGCCGTGATCTGGACCGGCACGGGGCGCGGCTTCTGTTCGGGCGCAGACGTGAGCGGCCCGCCCGCAGCCGCGGAGGCGGACGTCGCCTTGAACGCGATCCTCGACGAGGAGAGCTGGGTAAGCCGCCAGGGCAAGGCGCTCTACGCGGTCGACAAGCCGATGATCGCGGCCGTGAACGGCGTGGCGGCCGGGGCAGGCTTCTCACTCAGCCTGATCTGCGACATCCGCGTCGGCACGCCCAACACCCGCTTCGTGACGGTCTTCCAGGAGCGGAGCCTGCCGCCGGAGAGCGGGATGTCGTTCCTGCTCTCGCGGATCGTCGGCCTGGGGCGGGCGATGGACCTTGCGCTCACCAGCCGGCGCGTCGATGCGGACGAGGCCTACCGGATCGGGCTGCTCGACCGCCTGGTGGCCGAAGACGAACTCATGCCCACGGCGACAGCGTTGGCCGATCGGATGTGCGAACTGCCGCCGGCGGCGGTGCGGGTGACGAAGCGGGCGATCCGGGCCGGTCTCGAAGCGAGCTTCGCCGAAGCGAGCGCGAACGAGACGCGCTACGGCGGGATCGCGCGCAGGGCAACGGCCGACGCGGCGGAGTCGATCGCCTCGTTCCGGGATAAGCGGAAGCCGGTGTACCGGGGGCGGTAAGGTCCGAGGTCCGTACGGCGTGACGCTATTCGTAGTGCGTCCACATTCTGAGAACGACCACTGTTCGATCGGCCGCATCGACGCGATAGATCAGTCGGTGTTGGATTTGACGCGGCGTGAATACGCGCCGGCGAGGTCTCCTCGGAGCTTCTCTAGCGGCGGCGGAGTTTGCATCGGGTCAGCGGCGAGTACCGACAGCAACGCCTCGACACGCGGCCGCAGCCCGGAGTCTCGAACGCGCTGGGCGTCCTTCTTCGCCTGGCGGGTGAACACCACAAGCCATGCATCACCAGCCGGGGTCGTCGTCACACTCACTCACCGGCGTGGCCAATCCGGCAACGATCGACTCCCGCATGCCTGGCAGCGCCAGCAGGTAGAGCGTCTCCTCGATGGCTCGCCAGTCATCCGCCGACACCAGGACCGCATCCGCCCGCGCACCCTCAATGGTCACCGGCTCACTGGAGGCCGCCACCTCATCTACGAGGCTGCCGAGGGTGTGTTCAGCTTCTGAAACCGAGACGGAACGCATAGCCACAGTCTACCCGACCGGCGGCGCGCCAAACAGTCACCAGCCCACGGCTATCAGGCCAACGGCCTTACGCCAGCCCCGCCAGGCGCTTTGCGTACTCCAGGGTCCGCTTCGCATCGTACGCGCGGCTGATCATCAGCTTCTCGGCTTCGAGGGAGCCTTCAGCGTGGATGGCGAGGACCGTGTGGTAGCCGCCGAAATCGCCCGTCGTCAGGTCGCTGACCATGTTCATGGCGCGGGTGCGGGCTTCGCCGTCGTAGCCGGCCTTGCCGGAGAGGTACTTGCGGAGAAGGTCGCCGGTCTCCGGGTTGGCGAAGTCTTCGACGCCCGGACCGGTGACGAGCATGCCGCCGGCGATGTCCTGCACGTGCTGCAGGGCCTCGTGGTAGTTATGTGCGAAGTGCCACTTGGCCATGTTCGTGGTCAGGGCGTCCGGCGCGAAGATCCCCTGGTCGTCGGCCTTGCCGCGAATCGCCGCCATCTCGACGAGGGCGCGGAGCGTTTCCGCGTAACTGATCAGCCAGGTGAGCTTGTCGCGGACGTGGGCCGCGCGGGTGATGCCGTTCATCTCCGCCATCAGGAGCGCCGAGCCGATGAGGGCATCCACCAGGGGCAGCTTGTAGCTGACGGCCGTGAAGCGGTGGTATTCGACGAACCCGAGGGCGAGG
>CAZQCR010000060.1:10456-14742 GCA_964591745.1 uncultured Anaerolineaceae bacterium | reverse complement strand
CCGCCGCCTGTAGGGGGGAGTCCGAAGAGCCGCCCGTCCACGCCACGGCCGCGCTCTCCCCAACGCCGACCGCGACGCTCTCTCCGACCGCGACGCCTGACGCGCTCGGCCCGCGGCCAGCCACAGCCCAGGAGGCGCGGACGGCCCTCCAGCGGCTCCTCGCTGTTTCCAACGAATCTTGCCCCGCTCTCCTCCTCGAACGATGGGGTGCGGAGTGCGCGGTCGCGGATTTCGACGGCGATCGGTTGATGGACGCGGCCTATCTTGTCCCACTACCCGGGGGCACGGTCCGAAGGGTCGGTGTCGTCATTGTCCGGCGGGCGGCCGGGCGGGAGCTTGAACTCATTCCCGGCGCCGGCCAGGCCGACTTTTCGCCCGAGCTCAAGTCGCTTCTTACACCCGCTGACCGCTCGGGTGATGGCCGGCCAGATGTGACCGCCGTCTCGACCACCTGTGGCGCCATTGACTGCCGCACCGATGTCGGGATCTTCGCCTGGGACGGCACCACCTGGCGCGATATCGGGCCCGGACAGCCCCTCGACAACGTCTCTGGCGTGGCCTTCAGCCTTCGCGCCACCGAGCGGTTCCTCGTCATCCGTACCGGGGCGCTTAAGACCCCTGCAGCCGGCCCCACCCGCGGCGCCGTGTACACCTACGCCCTGCGCGACGGTGTCTACCAGTCGCCGGTAATCGTCCCGGACCCTGCGGTCTACCTCTATCACGCGGTCCGCGACGCCGACCAGCGCTTCGCCGAGGCCGACTTTGAGGCGGCGGTCACGCGGTACCAATCGGCCCTGGGATCGGCGACGCTCAAGGATTGGCAGCAGGAGCAGGGCAAGGGCGACGGCCGTCAACGGCTTCGCGGGTACGCGCTCTTCCGGATCGCGGTGGCCACGGCAGCCAGCGGCGACGACCCCTCGGTGGCGTTCGATAGCGCGATCAGGGCGGGGATAGGAGTCTGGGAGCAGGCCGTCATCGCCTTCCGCACGGGGTACCTGGAAGAGGGCGGCACGCGGGCGGGCTGCCTTGCCACTATTCGCTACCTCTCCCAGGCGACCGTGAAACCGTTCCTGGAGGAAGCGTTCGACTACGGCTACGCCAATCAGCCGCTGCCCACGCCCTCCGACATCTGCCCGCTCTAGCGGTGTATGCTCCGCGCATTCCCAGTTCTGGAGGCCGCTATGTCCGCCGTCGATTTCATGAAGCAGACGCTCGAGTTCATCCACCGCGGGTTCAAGGGTGCGCCGGCCGGGCTTTCCGATGAGCAGCTTCACTTCGTCCCCGAAGGCCAATCCCACTCCATCGCCTGGACGATGTGGCATGGCGCCCGGATCGAGGACCTCTTCTTCCAGCAGCTCTTCCAGGGTCAGCGCCCCGAATGGGAGACCGGCGGATGGGCCGAAAAGACGGGTCTCCCGGCAAAGGGCTTCGGAACCGGCCAATCGACCGAGGACGCATCGGCCATCCGCATCGCCAGCCTTCCCGAGTTCCAGGCGTACCAGGCAAGACTCGCCGAACTCTCCTCGGCCTTCCTTGATGGCATTGCCGACGCAGACCTCGCGTCACGGGAAGTGAAACTCGGCGAGAAGATCGAAACACTTGGCGAATCAATTAACCTGCACCTGGTGATTCACCTGAACGGCCACCGCGGCGAGATCAACCTCCTGCGCGGAATGATGGGCTTCGACCCGGTGCTGTTGAACCAGGGCGGGTAGCGCAGCACGGCGCCAATCGCCGGCGAGGTAAGCCCTTCCGTGCCGCTCATCGCCGCCTAGCCGATCGCGTCGCTGGTAGCGTGCGGCAAACTGCGGCGATGTTGAAAGAACGGCATGAGCACACAGGTTGTTGTACCGCTGCGGCTGTGGGCGCCGTCGTTTGCTTTGGGGTTCACGCTCACCTATTCTCCGGCCACGACATGACATCTCCCGGCCTCTCCGACTTGCTGCGGGACTATGCGCGGGAGCATAAGGAACGGGCGCGAGGCGGTTGGTTGGCGCTTGCGGGATTCGACTTCCAAATTCAGTGCTATGTCGCGGATGTTGTCCGGGAACTCGTCCGGCCTCTTGTCGGCGGCGTGAACGCCAGCGATGGTCCCGCCGAAGTGCTATTCGAGGCCTTTTCCGACGAGGCGACCGGAAGTGTGGATGACCTCGTGTGCGTTCAGATGAAGCGTACGCTTCGGCGGGATTCGCTCCAAAGCGCATTGGCCGGTTTTGTCAGTCTTGATGAGTTCCTTCGGTCTCGCGGTTCGATTGCCCGGTTCGAACTCGTTGCGCAGTACGCAGGTGGCACCGACCTGGAAGATTTTTCATGGATGACCGTCCTTCCGGGTGAAGCGGGCGCGGTGAGAGAGCGTTTGAAGAGCGGCCTTGAGCAGCTCGAAGAACGTGGCGCGCTGTTGCCGCCGAGGATTCGCCCCGCCCCGCGTTGGGAAGCCGTTAAGCAGAGTTGGCGGTGGATTCGGGACCCGTTTGCGTTCGTTGACGCCGCAACGACGCTCTGCCTGCAAGCCGCTTCGAGCGACCGCGATGCCAAGGCGCTCTTTGTAAGGATTGCCGAGGAGTTCTCGAGGTCGGCGAAGATGGCACCGGAGATCCCCCGCGAGCGCTTCGTTGAAGTCGAAGACTTTAGAGGTGCACAGGCGGATGGAGACCACTCCGTGCTCCTCGGACAGTCACCTCGCATCGAGGATCTCGCGGCCAACCGTTATGGACAGAACCGGCCCACTTCAACAGCTACGAGAGGACTTCGACAGATGGGTCGACGACGCAGGCGAGACGAACGCCAGGGAACCCCTCAACATTTTCTGGATCGACGGTAGGTCCGGGGCTGGAAAAAGCGTTCTCTTGCTCCAGCTCATGCGGTCGCTGGTTGAGGAAGGCCGCGAGCAGATCTGGTTGGGCGAGGATAGGGCGGCGCTGAAGCAGCTGCTGGAGCGTGTGGCCCAAGGCGCTTGGGACGAGGCGCACTGGTGCATCTTCGTGGACGATCTCAATGCTCCTTCGGACCGCGCCCGCGTTGAATGGAGCGAGATGGCGTTGCTCCAGGACCGCAATGCTTCCATGCGATGGCCTCTGGTCGTTGCGTGCGGACCGCCCGAACAGTTGAAGGAACTTCAAGACCGTGTACGGCCAGACAGCATCCGGGTTATTAGCTGGCGGCTGGAGGTTGCGGGCCCCGAGGAAGTGGCAGAGTTTCATGATTGGGTGGAGGGGCGCACCGGTGCTAACGTCGATGAACACGGCGCGGCCTTTGCTGGCGAGCAGTCCGGACTGATGCTCTCCATGGCGGTGGAGGCCCTTGGCGGTGGCGACCTGCGGGAGTTCGCGGCGCGATTTCGGGATCGGCTCATAGGCGCGAACCTCGATCAGTCGCTCATCCTGCCATTGGCACTGAATCGGCTCTACGTTTTGGCACCTGTCGGGTTTCTCAGTACTGCTGAGGCCGAAGCGGTTCGCCGGCTAAATGCGGCGCGCGATATCGACGTTAGGGACGGCCAGCAGCGGGAGATCATCCCGTTGGACCCGGAGAGTCGACCCGGCGGGGTCCTTCGGTTGACCCATGCCCACCTGAGCGACGCTATCTACCGGGCGCTTCGCCACGACCCTGACGAAATCGCCATGGCCAGCGACATCGTACAGGCGTATCGGCTCGCGCTCGAGCTTGGTAGCTCCGCAGCCGGCGCCCTGCTGTCCCAGATCGCGGAAGACGAGGCGCGTATTCGGCATGCGGACCAGCGCGCACTGGCGCTGGGGATGTGGGACGCATGGACTGCGCACCGAGATACCCATAACGAAGACGCGGGCGTCGGCTGGGACTGGGTGTACTGGGCAAAGTGGGCGGCCGCAGAGCCAGCGCTGGCTTCGCAGGCCGCTGATGCTCTCAGCGAAGCGCGCCGCTACCTGGAACAGGCAGAGGGCGAGTGGCACTACCGGTGGCACGCTCTGTGGACCATTCCGGCCGCCCGGGCGGACCTGAAGCGAGACGCCGAGCAGTGGCTTGCGAATCACAGAGACTCGGGAGCCTGGGCGTTCGTCTGGCAGGACCTTTTTGCGGCGCGTGGCGAGCCGGTGCTGGGGCTGGACATCCAGGCGCTGGCGGAGGAAGGAAGGGCGTGGCTTGGAGGCCGCGAAGAGCGGGACCAGTGGTCGTTCGTCTGGCGGGCCCTGTTTGCGGCGCGTGGCGACCCGATGCTGGGGCTGAACGGGCAGGCGCTGGCGGCGGAGGGAAAGGCGTGGCTTGGAGGCCGCGAAGAGCGGGATCCGTGGGCGTTCGTCTGGCAGGCC
>CAZQCR010000060.1:0-10356 GCA_964591745.1 uncultured Anaerolineaceae bacterium | reverse complement strand
GCAGGACCTTTTTGCGGCGCGTGGCGAGCCGGAGGTGGGGCTGGACATCCAGGCGGTGGCGGAGGAAGGAGGGGCGTGGCTTGCGAATCACACGGGCTCGGGAGCCTGGGCGTTCGTCTGGCAGGCTCTTTTTGCGGCTCGGGGCGAGTTGGGCCGCTCAGCTGTTGAGTCGCTCGTGGCAAGCGGGATCGATTGGCTCTCGAGGCAATCCAAATCGCCCGGGTGGCCGTGGGTTTGCGAGAGGCTGCTCGAAGCGCGAGGATGGGCAGTCCCGGCCGAGCAGTTCGAAGCGGTGATCAAACTGGCGCGGCAATGGCTCGACATGCCTGGAGCCCGGCAGTCGCGTCGCTATGGGGAAGTCCGAACCAGATTAGAGAATCTCCGCGTTCCCCCCGCGGGCTGATTCGGCAGCTCGTCCGTGCCCTGTAGGCCTGCCCGTTACCGCGCCGGGCTCTGCTTCGCCTTGAAGAACTCCCACATCATCTCGCTCGCCGAGATCTCCCGCGTCGTCGCGCCGAGCGCGGGGACGTCGATGGCGCCGGGCCAGGTGTGTCCGCCGTCGATCACCTTGATGAGCACCACCGGCTCGGTCGAGCACGCCGTCACCTCGAGCCGGACCACGTGCTCGGTCAGCTTCCCCTCGCCGACGCCGATCGCGTCGCACTGCGGGCGGGGGATGGCGGGGTTCGTCACCGCCCAGTCCTGCGCGCCGTCGACGGCTCCGTCGTACCGCAGCACGCCGAGGATCAGCCCCTTCTCGTAGGGCACCACGGTGTCCGCCGTCCCGTGGAAAGCCATGACCGGCATCGATCGCTTGCACGGCGTGTTCGGTGGCACGTTAAGGCCGGCCACCGGGGCAATTGCCGCGATCCGGTCGCCCAGCTCACAAGCGATTCGGGATGACATGAACCCGCCGTTGGAATGCCCGGTGGAGTAGACGCGCGCCGGGTCGGCATCCGTGTCGCAGATGACCGCGTCGAGCAGGTCCCGTGTGAACTGCACGTCGTCCACGGAGCCGATGCCGGGAAAGGCCGCGAAGCCACGGGGCGAACCGGTACCCTCGGGGCTGACGAGGACGAACCCGTGCCGGTCGCTCAGTGGGACGAGGCCTGAGTACGTCTCCTGGAGCAGGGCGCTCCCGCCCAGGCCGTGCCAGTTGAGGACGAGCGGAAAGGGGGCGGTCCCGCCCTTCGCCGGGATGTGGATGCGGTATTCCCGCTCCACGCCGCCGGACGTCAGCTTCCGGACGACAGTCGCACCGGGCGCGAGGCCGTCGCGGTTGGGGCGGCATCCGCTGCCGTCTGTCGTGGCCGCAGTGGTGCCCGTCGTGTCCGCGTTCGGAGCCGGGTTGCCGCCGCCGCACGCCGTCAGCGTCAGCGCGGAGAGCACGCCGATGAGCAGCAGCGCGCGCCGGAGCTCCCGCTTCGCCTGCACTTACGCCAGCTGCTTTCGCAGGTTTGCCATCTCGATCGCCGTTCGCGCCGACTCTTCGCCCTTGTGGCCGTCCTTGCCGCCCGTCCGGGCCATCGCCTGCTCGACGTTTTCGACGGTGAGGACGCCAAAAATGACCGGCATCCCCGTATCCAGCGAGACCTTAAGAATGCCCTCCGCCGCCCCGCCCGCGACGTATTCGAAATGGGCCGTTTCGCCGCGAATCACGCAGCCCAGGCAGACGACGGCGTCGTATTTGCCGGAGCCGGCGGCCCAGCGCGCGGCCGTCGGCACTTCGAACGAGCCGGGCACCCAGACGGTCGTGATGTCGGCTTCCGCCAGGCCGCTTTCGCGAAGCGTGGAAAGCGCGCCGTCCAGCAGCTTCTGCGTGATGAAGCCGTTCCACCGCGCGACGACCACGCAGACGCGGAGCCCGGCGCCGTCGCCGCTGCCTTCAAGGATGGGCATTAGTCCCCTCCCGCCAGAGTCTCGAGACCGTCCAGGAGGTGGCCCATCCGCCGCCGCTTGGTGTCGAGGTAGCGGATGTTGTGCTCGTTCGGTTCCGTCTCGATAGAGACGCGCTCGACGACTTCGAGCCCATACCCTTCGAGGCCCGCGCGCTTCGCCGGGTTGTTGGTGATCAGCCGCATCTTCTTCACGCCGATGTCGATGAGGATCTGCATGCCGATGCCGTAGTCCCGCCGGTCGGCCGGGAAACCGAGGGCGACGTTCGCATCGACGGTGTCCATCCCCTGGTCCTGCAGTTCGTACGCCCGGAGCTTGTTGTGCAGGCCGATGCCGCGGCCCTCCTGGCGCATATAAAGGAAGATGCCGCCCTGTTCTCCGATCATCCGCATCGCCCGGTCCTTCTGCTCGCCGCAGTCGCAGCGCATCGAATCGAAGACATCGCCCGTGACGCACTGGTCGTGAACGCGCACGAGCACGGGCATTTCGGGGTCGATCGTGCCGCTTACGATAGCGACGTGTTCGTCGGGGAAGTTCTCGGCCTTGTAGGCGAGGATCAGCATTTCGCCGTGGGGAGTCGGCAGCTTCGTCTCGGCCACTCGCTTCACCAGCCGTTCGTTGCGCAGCCGGAACTTGATCATCTCGTTGATGGTGACGATCTTGAGGCCGTGGCGACGGGCAAAGCGCTTGAGGTCTGGCATGCGCGCCATCTCGCCGTCCATCTTCATTACTTCGCAGATCACGGCTGCCTGTTGCAGGCCCGCCATCCGCGCGAGGTCCACGCTCGCTTCCGTTTGACCGGCGCGGACGAGGACGCCGCCCTTGCGTGCGCGGAGCGGGAAGGTGTGGCCCGGGCGCAGCAGGTCATCGGGCCGTGATTTTGGATCGAGCAACACTTGCACGGTGCGGGCGCGGTCGGCGGCGCTGATCCCCGTCGTTACGCCCGTTCGCGCTTCAACGGAGATGGTGAAGGGAGTGCCAAAGTGGGAACTGTTGTCGTCCGCCATCATCGGGAGTTTGAGCTCGGCCACGCGGTCTTCGGTGATCGGCGTGCAGATCAGTCCGCGTCCGTACTTCGCCATGAAGTTGATGTGCTCGGCGGTCACAAACTCCGCCGCGATACAGAGGTCGCCCTCGTTTTCGCGATCTTCGTCGTCCGTGATGATCACGAACTTGCCCTTCTTGTACTCCTCGATCGCCTCGGGCACGCTGACGATGACCCCGTCGCGTTCGCTCATGCTGGTGCTCCTCCCGCGCGCGCTTCAAGCATCTGTTCGACGTAGCGCGCGATGATGTCCGTTTCGAGGTTGATCCGGTCGCCCGGCTTTCGTGTCTTCAGGTTGGTGTGCTCCTGGGTGTACTGGACGAGGGAGACGGCGAACGTGTCAGCCGTTTTATCGATGACGGTGAGGCTGATGCCATCGACGCAGACGGGGCCCTTCACGGCGATGTACTTGAGGTACTCGGGCGGCGCCGTGAAGCGGGTGATGATCGCCTCGCCTTCTGGGACCATCGAATGGAGCGTGCACGTCGCTTCGACGACTCCGCGAACGATGTGGCCGCTGAGCCGGTCCTGGGGGCGGACGCTGCGTTCGAGGTTCACGAGGTCGCCGGCCTTCAGTTCGCCAAGGTTGGAACGTCGGTAGGTCTCGGGCATGAGGTTGGCGAAGAAGGCGTCGCCCTTCACCTCGGCGACCGTGAGGTCGACGCCGTTAATCGCGATCGAATCGCCCAGTTTCGCATCGGCGAGAATGATCGGCGCCTTTATCCAGAGCAGGCCCTCGGCCGATTCCGTTACTGTCCCAACCTCTTCGATGATCCCCGTAAACATCAACACCTCTTTGGCCGGGTCCGGGCGTGCGGCTCCGGAGACCGGAAAATCGATGCGATCGGGGAAAATGGGCGGGGACAACGGCTGCCGCAGCCTACGGCGGCGCTACACCACCGAGGCGGGCGTTCGCTGTTCTCTCCCATCCGGACTGTACCGTCGGCCCCGGAATCACACCGGGTCAGTCCGCTTGCGCGGAGTCGCGGGCTTTCACCGCCGGTGGGGAATCACACCCCGCCCCGAGAACATCACCTGTATCGTTAGCGTTGCGCTAACGGCTGTCAAGCGCCGCCCGATTGTCCGAAGCGGTATACTTCCGCAATGGGCACTGCAATCGTTCAGGACGCGACGGGGGCCCCGGTGGCTCTGCTCCTCCCGGAGATGACCTACGAGGAGTTCCTCGTTCACCCGGACGTCCCTGAGCATGCCGAGTGGGTAAACGGGAAGGCGGTCGCGATGGGAACCGTTACGCGCATACACAACGACGTAGTCCAGTTCCTGGTCCGCTTACTCGGTTCGTACCTCGATTTCTCCGGATCCGGCCACCTCTTTCACGACCCGTTCAACATGAAGCTTCGGCCTGGTGCGCCGGGGCGCGCTCCTGACGTGTTCATCCTGCTCAATGCCCACCTCGACCGCGTCCAGGAGAATCACATCGCCGGCCCGGCCGATATCGCCGTCGAAGTCATCAGCCCTGGAAGCGCCGCCACGGACCGGGGCGACAAATTCTACGAGTACGAAGCCGGCGGCGTGACCGAGTACTGGCTCATCGACCCGCACCGGCAGGTGGCCGAGTTCTACCGGCTGGACGACCGCAGCCACTACGTCCCGGTGACACTCATCGATGGCCACTTCGAAAGCGCCGTCCTGGCTGGTTTCCGCCTGCCGGTGGCCTGGCTGTGGGACCGCCCGAAGCTGCGCGAGGCCGAAGCCGAACTGGGAATCCGCTAACCCGCGGCCGCCTGCTCCAGCAACTTCACCAGCACGTCGTACGTCGCGTAGGCGTCGGCCAGGGCGCTGTGCTCGCCCATCCGGCCGATGCCCAGGCGGTCCGCGACGTGCCCAAGGTTGAACCGATCGACCTGCCCGGTGCTCTTCAGGAGCTTCCGCGCCACTGGCTGGACATCCAGGGCGAGCGAGGCGAACGGCCAATCGATACCCACCCGGACGCATGTCTCGACGAGGAACGAAAGGTCCTGTCCGATACCCCAACCGGTGACGATCGCGCCCTCGCCGAGCGCGACGAGCTGTGGGAAGGCGCGTTCGAGATCGATGGCGTCCTTCCACCCTTTGGGGGAGTAGCCCACGACCTTGAGGGCCCCGGGTACGGCGTTCCCGATATGCCGGGGCTTCACCTTCGCGCCCCAGGAGCGCTCCTCGGGGAAACCGTGAGCGAGGCCCGCCCGCACGCCGCCCAGCTCCAGGACCTCGTGCATCTGGGCGTTGGGACCGCTCATCTCCAGGTCCAGCACGATCAGCGAGGCGTGGCCGTCGAAGTGTCCCGCGTCAACCGGCTCCGTCGTCGGCCGCCCGGTCGCATCCAGCCGCCGCAGGCCGAGCGAAAGGATCTCGTGGAATTCGTCCAGGTCCATCGCCGCTGATCGTGGTGGTTGAGACGCGATCCGTCCAGCACCTCGCTGCCTACCGTGGCTCGCGGGTGTCGGCTACGATCGACCATGGGCGATTCGCCCCGAACTGAGGACCGCATGTCCGGAAGCACCGCCGCATCTTTGGCGCTCTTCAGCGAGCGTTTCGCTATCGACCCCGCCGTCATGTCGTCGCTCCTGAGCATCGCCCTCAGCCGCGGTGGCGATTTCGCCGAGCTGTTTTTCGAGCACCGCCTCAACAGCGCGATCGCCTGGGAAGACCAGAAGGTGAAGTCCGCCTCGCGGCATACGACTCAGGGCGTTGGCATTCGCGTCGTCAAGGGCGACGCCATCGGCTACGCCTACACCGAATCGCTCGACCTGGCAGCCATGCGCAAGGCGGCCGAGACGGCCTCCCGCATCGGCCGCGCCGACGAGCGCCCGGTGCCCGTCGATGCCACGCCATCGCTTGCCGGCGTGAGCTACTACGACGCGGTAGACCCGCTTTCCGGCCGGCCGGCGGCCGAGAAGGTCGCCATCCTCGAACGCGCCGACCGCGCGGCCCGCGGCTTCGACCCCAGCGTCGCTCGCGTCGATTGCTCGATCATGGATGAGCTCAAGCATGTCCTCGTCGCTCGCAGCGACGGACGCGTGGTTGGCGACGTTCAGCCGCTCATTCGCCTCAACGTCGGTGTCCTTTCGGACCGTGAGGGCAGCCGCCAGACGGCGCGGACGGGCGGGGGCGGCCGGCTCGGCATCGAGTACTTCGAACAGGTGACGCCCGAGCACGCCGCGCGGGACGCCGCACGCCAGGCCGTCCTTCAACAGGACGCCGTCGAAGCGCCGGCCGGCGTGCTCCCCGTCGTCCTCGCCGCCGGCGATAGCGGCGTCCTTCTCCACGAGGCCGTCGGCCACGGTCTCGAGGCCGACTTCAACCGCAAGGGCACCAGCAACTACTCCGGCCGCGTCGGCCAGGCGGTCGCCAGCCCGCTCGTTACGGTTGTCGATGACGGCACGATCGCCGCCTCCCGCGGCTCTCTCAACGTTGATGACGAAGGGAACACGACCCGCAGTAACACGCTGATCGAGGGCGGCGTGCTCCGGGGCTACCTGCAGGACGAGATCTCGGCCCGCCATTTCGGTGTCGCGCCCTCCGGCTCGGGCCGCCGCGAGACGTTCAAGCACTACATCATGCCGCGCATGACCAACACCTTCATGCTCCCCGGCGAGGATGCGCCCGAGGACATTATTCGCAAGGTGGACCGCGGCCTCTATTGTGTCTCCTACGCCGGGGGCCAGGTGAACATCTCCAACGGTGACTTCGTGTTCTCCGTCACAGAGGCGTACATGATCGAGAACGGCCGCATCACTTCGCCCGTTCGCAACGCCACCCTCATCGGCAACGGCCCCGACGTGATGACGAAGGTCACGGCCGTCGGCCACGACTACAAGCTCTCTGACGGCCGCTGGATGTGCGGAAAGGACGGCCAGTCCGTGCCTGTCGGCGTCGGCATGCCGACGATCCTGGTCTCTGGGATCACCGTCGGGGGTACGAAGGTTGACTAGCCGCGAAGCGAACATCGACATCGCCCGGCGCGTCGTCCATCTCGCGCAACGCGCCGGCGCCGAACAGTGCGACGCCTACCTCGTCGCTTACGACGAGACGGAGGTCGCTGTCCGCCTCGGCGAACTCGAGAAGGTCATCGAAGCGGGCTCGCGCGCGCTCGGCCTGCGCGTCATAACGCAGGGGCGGACGGCCATCTGTTCGACGACGGACTTCAGCGACGACGCGCTCCAGCGCCTCGCCGCCGACACCGTTGAGCTGGCGAAGATCTCCGCCGCCGACGAGTTCGCCGGTCTCCCCGACCCTTCCACGCTGGCCACTGGCCGCGCGGACGGCCTGAACCTCTACGACGAGTCCCTCGGGTCGCTGACGACGGAACAGAAGATCCGGATGGCCACCGACTGTGAGGGCGCCGCTCGCGCCTTCGACCCGCGGATCAGCAACTCCGACGGCGCCTCGATCTCGACGCGGATCGGCGAGGTGGCGCTGGCCAACAGCCACGGCTTCGCCGCCTCCTACCCCTCCACCGCCGTCTCCCTCATGGTCGAAGTGATGGCGGATGATGCTGAGGGCAAGAAACGCAACGCCTACTGGTACTCAAGCGAACGGAGCCTCCACCGCCTCCTCCCGGCCGAAGAGATCGGGCGGATCGCCGCCCGGCGCGCCCTGGACCAACTCGGGGCGGCCAAGGTGCCCACGCGGCAGGCGCCCGTCGTCTTCGAACCGATGATGGCCGCCAGCCTCCTCGGTGAATTCGCGGGTGCGGCCACCGGGGGCATGCTCTATCGCCGCGCCACCTTTCTCGCCGACCGCCTCGGTCAACAGGTTGCCTCGCCCCTGATTACCCTCGTGGACGACCCTCTGGAACCCGGCCGGCGTGGCTCCCGCTCCTTCGACGGCGAAGGCGTCACCGCTCGCGCGACGACGCTCATCGATGCCGGCCGTTTTAGCGCCTTCCTCTTCGACACCTACGCCGGCAAGCGCACCGGCAATCCGACCACTGGCAGCGCGGGCCGCGGCGTCGAATCGCTGCCCTCGCCGGGCGCCGCCAACCTCATCCTTCGACCTGGCGCCACACCGCCCGCGGAGATCGTCGCTGGCGTTAACGAAGGGCTGTACGTCACGGCCCTCATGGGCCAGGGCTTCAACCCGACGACGGGCGACTACTCGCGCGGCGCCGCCGGCTTCTGGATAAGTGGAGGCAAGCTCGCGTTCCCCGTCACTGAGGTGAACATCTCCGGACGCCTGGACACCATGCTCGGCGCCGTCGATGCAGTCGGGGACGACCTCACCTGGTTCGGCAGCGTCGCCTCGCCCACCGTGCGGGTAGCGGAGATGACCATCAGCGGCACGTAAAGCCGCTGGCGGTAGTTGTGGCCCACAGCGGCCACGGACGGCCATCCTGCCCGGGATGATCCCCCGCATCCGGCTCAATCGCCTGGCACTCCGTTCTCACGAACGCTCCCGCTACACTCGTCTCATGACCGAACCCGCGATCCGGCCACCGGCCACCTCCGATGATGTCAAGCGCTACATCCGTAACTACAGGGGCGAAGTCGATGGCGGCGCCCTCTACCGCATGCTCGCCGATTCCGAACCGGACCCCGAGCTTTCGAAGATGTTCCTCCACATGGCCGAAAGCGAAGACGGCCACCGCCGCCTCTGGGAACGCAAGCTCGCCGAATCCGGCGTCGCCCTCCCGAACGCCCGGCCGTCGGCGCGCGTCAAGACGCTCGGCTTCCTCGCCCGCCGCTTCGGCGTGCGCTCCGTCATCCCCACGATCATGCGGATGGAGATGGCCGACACCACGATGTATGACGAACAGCCCGAGGCCGTCGAGGCCGGGCTCCCCGCCGACGAGCGCGACCACGCCCGCACCTTCCGCGACATCGCGATCAAACAGGCTGGGCCCAGGGCGGGCGCGGAGATCGCCCGTGTCGAAGGCCGGCACCTCTCCGGCACCGGTAACGCTCTCCGGGCTGCCGTCCTCGGCCTGAACGATGGTCTGGTCTCCAACCTCCTCCTCGTCACCGGTATCGCGGGTGCCGACCCCGGCCGTGACGTCGTCCTCCTCACGGGCGTCGCCGGGCTGCTCGCCGGCGCGTTCTCGATGGGCCTCGGCGAATGGATCAGCGTCCGCAGCAGCGCCGAGGCCTTCGAGCGCCAGGTCGAAATCGAGCGCGACGAACTCGAACTCGCGCCCGAGGAGGAGGAGCACGAACTCGTCCAGATCTACCGGGCCAAGGGGCTCACCGAAGCGACCGCGCGGGAAGCGGCCCACCGCATCATGGCCGACCCGAAAGTCGCGCTCGATACCCTGGTGCGCGAAGAGCTTGGCATGGCCGAAGGCGAGGCCGGTAACCCCTGGACGGCGGCCGCGACGTCGTTCGCGCTCTTCGCGGTTGGCGCTGTTCTGCCCGTCATCCCCTGGTTCTTCGTGGGCGGCAACCTCGGCATCCTTCTTAGCGTCATCCTCGCCGGCCTCGGGCTCTTCGCCGCCGGTGCGGCCACCGCGCTCGTGACGGGCCGGGGGATGGCCTTCAGCGGCGGCCGGATGCTCCTCTTCGGGCTCGTCACGGCAGCGATCACGTTCGGGATAGGGCGCATCATCGGCGCGAACACGACTACATGACGCTCGCGATGCCAGATCCGCTACGATCTCGGGATGGATTTGACCGACAGCGAGATTGCGGACCGGGTCGTGGAGTCCCTTCGACTTCCCTACCACAAGGTGATCTCTGGGAATTCGGCCGACGGGTTTCGTGGCGAGGTCGCCGAACTCCCGGGATGCTGCACGATTGCCGAAACCGCGTCATTAGCGCTTGATCAGCTCGAAGAGGCGATGGCCGGCTGGCTCGAATTCACCCTCCGAGACGGTGGAACGGTTCCACTTCCCGCCGCGCGCGTCGCCGCTCTTTCCGCGTAGTGGCCCGTACGGGGATCGTTCGCCCTTGATCCTACGGCGGCCCCTCCCCATACTCGTTCTTACTGGTGGCTAGAGCGAGGTGGCCCCACCCGTTCCCATCCCGAACACGGAAGTGAAACGCCTCAGCGCTGACGATACTGCCCGGGCAACTGGGTGGGAAAATAGGCCGCCGCCGGTAACCAGAACGCAAACCGCCGAGAGGCGGTTTTTTCGTCCGTGGCGCCTGAATCGCACCTTAACCCAACTGCGTTGCCCAGCCGATCGATTGTTGAATTTGGACGGGCCTCGCCGGGTCGTTCCTTCCACAGAAGGATCCGCCACTGCTACAATCGTTCTCAACCCCATTCATCCCCAGGCGCTTCCGCTTTCGAGCGTTGCTGCTAAATATTACGGAGCCACACCTTGTCAACTGAAACCGCACCAATGACCCCCCCAGTCGCCGAAATGGATATGGGGGCGCTTCTCGACCTGGAAGACTCGCAGCCCGGACATCTTCGGCGCGGCGAAATAGTCGAGGGCGGCGCATCCGACACCGTGGTGCACGGTTCGATCGTCT
>CAZQCR010000059.1:5297-14854 GCA_964591745.1 uncultured Anaerolineaceae bacterium | reverse complement strand
GACGAGCTCTCCCTCCTCTCCCTGAGCACCACCGACCACAGCCAGATCGTGCCGATGGTCCAGCAGCTCACGGCGGCCTTCCCGAAGCTGAAGATCAGCATCCCCAGCACGCGCGTCGATAGCTTCTCCGTCGATGTCGCCAACGCCGTGGCCGATGGCAAGAAGCACACCCTCACGCTCGCCCCCGAGGCCGGCAGCCAGCGCTTGCGTAACGCGATCAACAAGCTGGTGACCGAAGACGACCTGCTCGGCGCGGCCGAGAACGCCTTCGAGCGCGGCTGGACCGGGATCAAGATGTACTACATGGTCGGCCTCCCGACGGAGACGATGGACGACGTCGCCGGTATCGTGGAGATGGGGAGGAAAGTGAAGGCTATCGGCCGCAAACACATGGGCGGCCGGGCGCGCGTCCGCGTGAGCACCAGCAACCACGTGCCGAAGCCCCACACGCCCTTCCAGTGGGCCCGCCAGGACACGGCCGAGGAGCTCGGCCCGAAGCACCAGCTCCTGCGCGACGGCTGCCGGGCCGCTGGCGTGGAGTTCTCCTGGAACCAGCCGGAGGACAGCTTCCTCGAATCCGTCCTCTCGCGCGGCGACCGGCGCGTGGCCGTCGGCGTCTACGAAGCGTGGCGCAGGGGCGCCAAGTTCGACGCCTGGAGCGAGTACTTCCACGGCAACCTCTGGCGTGACGCCTTCGAAGCCACCGGCGTCGATGCCGCCTGGTTCGCCCACCGCGAATGGGACAGCCACGAACCCCTCCCCTGGGACCACATCGATTCCGGCGTGACCAAGAGCTACCTCCGCGGCCAGTGGCGCGACGTCCACAGCGTCCAGACCGTGCCCGATTGCCACCACGGTTCCTGCAACGTCTGCGGCATGCAGAGCTTCGACGCCCTCAACGGCGCGAAGGGCGTCGACGACTGCGTGGTGAAGCTCGGCAAGCTCGTCGAACTCCGCCGCGGCGCCCGCATGTACAAGGGCGAAGCTCTGGAGCTGGTGTAGGGCGAGAGAGGGAACGCGAAGTAAGGAATGGATGCCACAGGAAGCGGGCGCCGTGCAGGGGCGGGTGGTGGAAGGCGAGCGCGATGCGGGTTAGCCCCCGCTCGGCCTGATAAGATGGAGGAGGAGGTCGCGATGGCGCGTGTGACGGTGAACAAGAAGAACGAGGTCGTGATCCCGGCGGAGGTTGCGGCGTCGCTAGGGTTGCAGCCTGGCGCCGAACTCGATGTCCAGGTCACGAAGGGTGGCCTCTGGCTCCGCCTGGCCGGCTGTGAACCAGACCAGTGGTGGTACTGGACGCCGGAGTGGCAGCGGGGTGAGGACGAGGTCGAGGCCAATCTCAAGGCGGGGCTTGTGGGGACGCGCCACGAGTCCGATGAGGAGTTCCTTGTGTCGCTCGCAGCCCGCATCCGCCGGGACTGATGCCGACGCACGATGAAGACCCCCGGTTCGTTCGTGAATTTCTGAAGCTATCGCCCGCGCAGCAGGTGCGCTTTCTTCGTGCTGTGGCGGAGTTGGTCGCCGATCTGCGAACCGGTTCGCCACGCCCAGGGCTGCGGGTTCGGGTGCTTGGGGGGCATCCGGGCGTGTTTGAATTCACGTGGGCGTCCGATGGCCGGGCAACGTTCCGGTACGGTCCCGAGGCCAAGGCCGGACACTCGCACATCATCTGGCAGCGCATCGGAACGCACGACATTTTTCGCGATCCGTAGCCACCGAACTCCGCCGTGGCGCCCGCCAGTACAAGGGCGAAGCCCTGGCCCTGTCGATCGCTGCGAGAGCGAGCCGGACGTAGGCTGGCTTGAGCGGCTTCCTCCAATTCTATGCGTAGTTCAGCGACGGTAACCGACACGTTCGCGGCCGTGAGCCCGATCGGCAGGGCGCGACACCGGCACGCCCCCCGCCCCCCGCTCGCCCCTACGCCCCGCTCCCCCGAACCTATGTCGTATGCCGAAGCGGGTCTTCGACGTCGCGGTCGCCATCATCTCCCTGCCCCTCGTCCTCCCCGCTACGGCCGTCATGGCCGTTGCGCTCGCGGTCGATCTGCGCGGCTGGCCGTTCTTCGTCCAGGCCCGCGTCGGGCGCGATGGCCGGCCCTTCCGGATGTACAAGCTCCGGACCATGCACCACCCCCGGCCTGGCGAAGAGAAGGTCCGCGTGGTCACCGATTGGTCCACTTTCGTCTTCAGCCCGCCGGACGCCCCGGACCCGCGTCTCACGCGTCTTGGTTCTTTCGCCCGCCGGACATCGCTCGATGAACTGCCGAACCTGGTAAACGTCTTTCGCGGCGAGATGAGCCTCGTCGGGCCGCGCCCAGAACTCCCCGAATTGGTCTGTCAGTACCCGGACGAGTACCACCGTCGGCACACCGTGCGCCCCGGCATCGCTGGCCTTGCCCAGGTCGAAGGCCGCTCAGACCTCGCCTATGACCAGATCATGAAATACGATCTCGCCTACGTGGATGAGCATTCGCTGAGAGAAGACCTTCGCATTCTCGTGAAGAGCGTTGCCGTGGTGCTCAAAGGGAGTGGCGCGCGATGACAACCGTGGCCGCCCGCTATCCGTCCCTCGTCCGCCGGATGCGCCATCTCCTCCCCGGGGGGCCACTGGGGACGTTCCTGGCCGTGGTGTTTGACCTTGCCGTCGTAGGTGTGGCCTACACGGCCGCGCTCCTGCTCCGCTTCGATGGCACGGTCCCGGATGAGAACGTCTCGTTCGCCCTGCGCATGGTCCCGCTGCTCGCGGTCGGCTATGTGGCGGCGAACATCATCTTTGGCGTCTACCGCACGGTCTGGGCCTACGGCAGCCTGGGAGACATCCTCGCGCTCTTCCGGCCGGTCCTTCTGGTAACGGTCGTGATCTTCGGGATCAACTTCTTCTTCCAGGATCGCGACCTGCCCCAATCCGTCGTGCTCATCGCCGGCGCGCTGATCTTCCCTGGCATGGCGGTGGTGAAGATGCGAACCCGCCTCCTCATGCGCCTGCCCTGGGGTTCGAGCGGATCGCGGCGGCTGCTGATCGTCGGCGCGGGCCACACCGGCCAGCTCCTCGCCCGGGAACTGCAAAACACGCCCGACCTGAACTACCAGCCGATCGGCTTCGTCGACGATGACCCCAAGAAGCTGCACACGCGCATCCACGGCCTTCGCGTCCTTGGCCCGGTGACAGCGCTGGAACAGGTCCTCGAACGCCACGACACCGAGGTCGTCGCGATCGCCATCCCCCGCGCCCCCGGCCACGTCATCCGCGACATCGTCGGCGTCTGCCAGCGGGTGAACGTCCCCGTCCGCATCGTCCCAGGGGTGAACAACTGGGTCCTCGGCCGCGGTTCGCACGATACCCTGCGCGAGATCACCCTCGACGACCTTCTCGGTCGCGAGCCTGTCCAGGCCGATTACGCCGCCTGCAGCGACTCTGTACGTGACAAGGTCGTCCTCGTCACCGGCGCAGCCGGTTCCATCGGCTCCGAACTCTGCCGACAGGTCCTCACCTTCCAGCCGCGCGAACTCCACCTTCTCGATAACAACGAGAGCGGACTCCATGACCTCTCTCTCGAGATCGCCGGCGTCTCGCCCGAGACCACGGTGCGGGCCTGGGTCGCGAACATTGTCGACGCCGACAAGGTGCACGACATTTTCAAGCAGGTGCGGCCCGAGCTCGTCTACCACGCGGCGGCACTCAAGCATGTTCCGCTGATGGAGGAGCACCCGGACGAGGCGTTTCGCGTCAACGTCCTCGGAACGATGAATGTCGCTCGCGCCGCCCGCGATTTCGCGACGGACACCTTCGTCCTGATCTCGACGGACAAGGCGGTCCGGCCGACGAGCATCATGGGGGCGACGAAACGCATCGCCGAGTTGCTCATCCTCGCCCTGGCCGAAGAGAGCGAACGCACCAGCTTCTCCGCCGTGCGCTTCGGCAATGTGATGGGCAGCCGGGGCTCCGTCGTCCCGATCTTCATGCGCCAGATCGAGCGCGGCGGGCCAGTCACCGTCATGCACAAGGACATGATGCGCTACTTCATCAGCATCCCCGAGGCCGTCACGCTCGTCATCCAGGCGGGAACGTTCCGTGGCCGTGGGATGATCTACATGCTCGATATGGGCGACGAGATCAACATCCTCGAACTGGCTGAGCGGATGATCCGCCTCCGCGGCCTCCGCCCCGGGCAGGATATCGAAGTGGTATTCACCGGCCCACGCCCGGGCGAGAAGCTCCGCGAGGAGCTGGTGGCCGATTTCGAACGCCTGGACCCGACGGACCACCCGAAGGTGAACCGCCTGAGCGCCGATGTCGCCGTGACTGAAGCCGAAGTCGTTCGCCTGATCGAGGAGATCGCCGGCGTCCTCCGTGACGGCCACGACCAGCTCCGCCAGCGTATCCACCTCGTGGCCCGCCGCTATGCCCGTGATGTGGAGGGCGACAGCGTCCCGGATACGACCGCTGAGACGGCCCGCTAATGAGCGGCGTTCGGATCCACGAGACGGCCGAAGTCAGCCCGCGTGCCTCCATCGGTGAAGGCAGCTCCATCTGGCACCAGGCGCAGGTCCGAGAAGGCGCGACGCTTGGCCCTGGCTGCATCATCGGAAAGGGCGTCTACGTCGGCAGCGATGTCCAGATTGGGGCGAACTGCAAGGTTCAGAACTACTCCTGCGTGTACGAAGGCGCGACCCTCGAGGACGGCGTCTTCGTCGGGCCCGAAGTTGTCTTCACCAACGACAAGTACCCCCGCGCCATCAACCCGGATGGGACCCTGAAGTCCGAATCCGATTGGGAGTTGGGCCGGACGCTGGTCAAGCACGGCGCGGCGGTTGGTTCGCGCTCGGTCATTGTTACCGGCATCACCATCGGCCGCTGGGCTTTGATCGCCGCCGGGTCAGTCGTCACAAAGGATGTGCCGGACCACGCCCTCGTCGTCGGCACGCCTGCCCGGTTTACCGGCTGGGTCTGCATGTGCGCGCGCTTGCTTGATGAATCGCTGGTCTGCCCGCACTGTGGCCGCGCCTACCGTAAGGTGGAATCGGGCCTCGAATTCGCTCGCTAACGGCACGCCGCGTGCGCGCTCTGGCGATCCCGTCAGCAGCCCGACCGTCAGGGAGCGCATTCGTCGCCCCAACGAACGCTCAGCCATCTGGAGGCTCCCGCCCATGACCGACCGCCCCTTCATCCCAGTCGCGAAGCCCCTCATTGCCGAAGAGGAGAAGCAGGCCGTCCTGGAAGTCCTCGATAGTGGCCAGCTCGCCCAGGGCAGCCGCGTCGAACACTTCGAGCGGCTCTTCGCCGCCTACCACAACGCGAAGCACGGTGTGGCTGTGAACAGCGGCACGGCGGCACTCATCGTCGCCCTCCAGTCCCACGGCGTCGGGCCGGGCGACGAAGTCATCACTTCACCTTTCAGCTTCATCGCGACTGCGACCAGCATCATCGCCTGCGGCGCCCGGCCGGTGTTCGTCGATATCGACCCGTTCGACTTCAACCTCGACCCCAACCTCGTCGAGGATGCGATCACCGACCAGACGAAGGCGATCATGCCCGTCCACCTCTACGGTCATCCGGCGCCGATCGGCGCGTTGCGCGAGATCGCGGGCGACAACGAGATCGCCCTCGTGGAGGACGCCGCCCAGGCTCACGGCGCCGAATCCCAGGGCCGGCGCGTCGGCACCCTCGGCACCGGCTGCTTCAGCTTCTACCCCACGAAGAACATGACGACGGGCGAAGGCGGCATCATCACCACGAACGACGACGAGGTCGCGCGGATGGCCCGGATCATCCGCAACCACGGCCAGGAGCGCCGCTACTACCACGAACACTTCGGCCTGAACTGGCGGATGACCGACCTCTGCGGCGCGATCGGCGTCGTTCAGATGACGCACATCGAGGCCTGGAACGAGGCCCGCATCCGCAACGCGACCCGCCTCTCGGAACTGATCACGGAAGTCGAGACGCCCCGCGTGCGTGAGGGCGACCGCCACGTATTCCACCAGTACACCGTCCGCGTCCCCGGCGACCGCGACGCCTTCCAGGCGAAGCTCCAGGAGGCCGGCATCGGCAGCGGCGTCCACTACCCGATCCCGATTCATCAACAGCCGATCATGAAGCAGATGGGTCTCGGCGGGGTCGAGTGCCCGGTCGCCGAAGCGGCGGCCGCCGCCGTCCTCTCGCTCCCCGTCCACCCCTCGGTTACGGACGACGACATCGTTTACATCGCCGAAACCGTGAACCGCCTCGCCCGCGAACAGCGGTAGCGGTCCAGCCTTACCCCGCTGGCGCGGCCGGACGCCGGGCCGGCAGCCCGCGCCGGCCCGGGTAGAACATCTCCTGGCCGATCGTCTGGTCCCAGTTGTCGAACAGCCAGTCGATATCGAAGTACGGCTCACGCCCGCGGAGAACGCGCTCCTGCACCGGCTCGTAGTAGACGCTGATCCGGTGTCCGGCCGCGCCGAACACTCGGCCGGTGACGGCGCCACCATCGTCCGAAGCGAGCCAGACAGCGATCGGGGCGATGTTCATCGGGTCGCGAGCCGTCCCAACCGCTTCTTCGCTCAGTGAGCGGCCGGAAGCCCGCGCCGCCAGCCCACGGTCCGTCATTCGTGTGGAGGCGGCCGGCGCGATGCAGTTGCAGGTCACGCCGTAACGGCTCAGCGCCTGGGCATTCGATCGCATCAGCCCGAGCTTGGCCGCGTGCGCGGCCGAGTAGTTCGGCTGCCCCGCGCTCCCGAAGATCCCGGCGTCCGAGGTGAAGTAGATGATCCGGCCGCCCGTCTGCGATTGCCGCCAGTAAATGCTCGCGAACTTCGTGATCGCGAAGCAACCTTTGAGGTGGACGCGGACGACTTCGTCCCACTCGTCCTCGGTCATGTTGAAGATCATCCGCTCGCGCAGGATGCCGTGGGCGCAGACCAGGATGTCCAGCTTCCCCCACTTGTCGAGCGCCAGCCGGACCAGGCTCTCGGCGTAGTCCAGGTCGGCGATGTCGCCGGCCGCGCCGATCGCCTCGCCGCCCGTCTCCCGGATCTCGGCCGCCAGCGCATCCACGCGCGATGAATCGATTCCCGAGCGCCCCTCGACGTCGCCGCCCGTGTCGGCGACGATGATCTTCGCGCCCTGGGCGGCGAACATCTTGCAGAGCCCCGTGCCGATACCCCCCGTCCCGCCGGTGATGATCGCGACCTTACCTTCGAGATGCTGTGTCATCGTGCTTGCCTCATGGGAACTGTGGTGGCGTGGGCGGCCACTTGCCAGCCCCTAACGTCGTCGGCATCACGCGGAAGAGTTCGTCGATGTCCCAGAGCGGCGTGTCGGAGTAGATCGAGGCCTCCCACTGCGGTTCGCGCCACATCGTGATCACGTGGCCCGTGGCCCCGACCACTCGTCCGGTGATGTTCGCGCCCCGGTCGCTGGCGAGGAAAACGATCGGCGGCACGATGTTCTTCGGGTCCATCGCCGTGCCCGCGGCGGTCTCGGCCGTGGGTGTTGTGCCGGAGGCGGCGTTCCGGCCGCGGTCCGTCATCCGCGTGGCGGCGCCGGGGGAGATGCAGTTCGCGGTCACGTTGTAGCGCGCCAGCGCTTCCGAGCAGCTGAGCATCAGCCCGATCTTCCCGGCGTGGGCGGCGGAGTAGTTCGGCTGGCCGGCGGAGCCACGGATCCCGGCCGACGACGTGAAGTAGATCAGCCGCCCACCGTTGTTCGACTGCCGCCAGTAGAGCGAGGCGAAGCGGGTGATCGCAAAGCAGCCCTTCAGGTGGGTGCGGATGACGCCGTCCCACTCATCTTCGGTCATGTTGAAGATCATCCGCTCACGGAGGATGCCGTGGGCGGCGACGACGATGTCGACCTTCCCCCAGGTGTCCAGCGCGAGCTTTACCACGCCTTCGGCGTAGTCCATGTCGGCGATGTCACCGATCGAGGCGATCGCTTCGCCGCCTTCCGCCCGGATCGCCTCAACAACCGCGTCCACGCGCGAGGGATCGACGCCCATGCGGCCTTCAACGTCCGCGCCGGTATCCGCGACCAGGACGCGCGCGCCCTGGGCCGCGAAGATCTTGCTGATCCACGAGCCGATGCCACCGGCGCCGCCCGTGATGATTGCTGTCTTGCCTTCGAGATGTCGTCCTGCCATCGGTCGGCATTCTGGGCACCAGCGCCCGCGCCGTCAACGATCGCGGACGTCCGGCCGGGTTTGGACGCAAAGGCACAAAGGTCCAGAGATCGGGATTGGGCCAGTGCTTTCCTCCTCTTTGCGTCTTTGCGTTTTAAAAAGCCCTACGAGCCGCCCGTGATCGGGAGGATGGCGCCGGTGGTGTAGCTCGATGCGTCCGAGGCGAAGTAGAGGGCGGCTCCGACGACTTCGTTCGCTTCGCCACCACGGCGGAGGAAGATGTTGGTGGCGGCGCGCTTGTTGAACGCCTCCAGGTCCCAGGCCTTCGAGATATCGGTGAGGAAGGGCCCGGGCATGATGCAGTTCACCCGCACCTTTGGCCCGAAGGCGTGGGCGAAGCCGACGGTCATCGCGTTCAGCCCGGCCTTGGCGGCGGCGTAGGGGATGATGTCGGCCCGCGGATTCATCGAGCCGTTGCTCGAGACCATGATGATCGAGCCCTTGCCCTGCTCCACCATCTTCGTGCCCACCAGCGCGGTCAGGCGGAACGGCCCCTTCAGGTTCACGTCGAGGACCTTGTCGTACAGCGCCTCGGTCACGTTCGAGATGTGGTCGTAGAGCGGCGACATCCCGGCGTTGTTCACGAGCACGTCGATCTTGCCGAAGCGTTCGTAGCTCTTCGCCGCCAGCTCCTCTACCTGGCTCCAATCGCTGACGTTGCAGGCGACGGCGAGCGCCTTCTGGCCGGTGGTGCTCTCCACCTCCTTCGCCAGCTCTTCGCACGAATCCAGCTTTCGGCTGGCGATGACGACATCGGCGCCGGCGCGGGCGAAGCCCAGGACCATCTCGCGCCCCAGCCCCCGGCTTCCGCCGGTGACTACGCAGACCTTCCCGGTCAGGTCGAACAGCTCTCGAATCGGGTCCATGTTTCGCGTCTCCTCGTTCTTCTCGGCTACCAGCCGTCCCAGCCGATGACGTCATCGACGGCGAGGCGCTTCGTCGGGCCAAACTTCCCGAGGGGGTAGCCGACCGGGATCATGGCGAAGGTCATGGCGTCTTCGGGCAGCCCGAGGATGGCGTTCACTTCCGCCTCGTGGAACGAATGGAGCGTCGTCAGCGTCGCGCCGAGGCCCTTCGCCCGGCAGGCGAGCAGCAGGTTCTGGACGGCCGGGTAGATGTTCGACCCTATCCCGCGCATGGCGGCGGCGTTCTGCTGCGCCTTCACGCTCACTCGCAGGCACGGGAAGATCAGCACGGGCGCCTCGCCGACATGGTCGCCCTGCCAGCGTACGGCCTTCACCAGGCCCTCCCACTCTTCCTGCGTCTGGTGGGGCAGGGGCGCAGTGTTCATCGTCCCCAGGTAGACATCGACAGCTTTCTTGTAAAGCTCGCCGATCTTCCGCCGCTTCTCCGCATCGGTGACGACGACGAAGCGCCAGCCCTGGTTGTTGCCGCCTGA
>CAZQCR010000059.1:0-5197 GCA_964591745.1 uncultured Anaerolineaceae bacterium | reverse complement strand
AGGTCGATCGCCGGGACCTCGTCCTTTTCGGCCCAGTAGTCCTGGGTGTGCTGCCACTCCCGCTTCGCTCCCCGCTTCGGCAGCAGGTGCATGGAGCGCATGAGGTAGCCCGGGTTGAAGTTTTCGGGGTCGATCCAGGGGAGGAGATCCATCTCCTTGTCTTCCGGCCGCAGCGCGACCTCGACGCGTTTCGCGCCCTTCTTCTCCATGTGCGCGAGGAGGCGGCAGACGAAATCGGCCAGGAGATCGGCGCGCAGCGTCCAGCTCGCCCGGAAGTAGCCGAAGACCCAGAGCATGTTCGGGATGCCCGTGAACATCATCCCGCGGTAGGTCACGGTCTTCGCGAAGTCGAGCGGCTTCCCGTCGATCTCGAAGCGGATATCGCCCAGGACGCTGAGGTTGAAGCCGGTGGCCGTGATGATGATGTCCGCCTCAAGTTCCCGGCCCGATTTCAAGCAGACGCCGTTCTCCGTGAATGTCTCGATCTCGTCGGTGACGATCGACGCCTTGCCCGATTTGATGCCCTGGAAGATGTCGCCATCGGGGACGAAGGCGATGCGCTGCCGCCATGGCCGGTAGGTTGGGGTGAAGTGCTTCTCCACGTCGAAGTCCGGCCCCAGGTAGGCTCGGACGCCGTCGATCAGCTCCTTCTTCACGGCTTCGGGCTCTTCGAAGGCGCGGCGCGTGAAGACCTCCTGGTCGTACAGGAGCTTGCGGCGGACGATCTCGTGGATCCAGGTCTCGTCGATCTGCAGCTCGCGAAGGGTGTCGGCGAGGTCGTTCACGTTGCGGCCGGGAATGAAGTAGGTCGGCGAACGCTGGAGGACGGTGATATGGCCGCAGTCGGCCGCCATCGCGGGCACGACGGTGGCGGTGGTGGCGCCGGAGCCGATGACGAGGACGTTCTTGCCCTTGTAGTCGAGGTCCTCCGGCCAGGTCTGGGGATGGACGATCTCGCCCTTGAAGTGATCCATGCCCGGCCATTCCGGCGTGTACCCCTCGGAGTGGCGGTAGTAGCCCTGGCACATCCAGAGGAAGCCGGCCGTGAAGTGCTGCGTCTCGCCGGTATCCGTGCGGGTCGCCTCGATCGTCCAGCGGTTCTCTGCGCTCGACCACTTCGCCGAGGAGATCCGGTGGTTGTAGCGGATGTGCCCCTCAAGGCCGTTCTCCTCGATCACCTCGCCCATGTACTTGAGGATCTCTTCGGCGGTGGCGACGGGTGCGCTCGTCCACGGCTTGAAGCGGTAGCCGAAGGTATAGAGGTCGCTATCGGAGCGGATGCCGGGGTAGCGGTGCATCCACCAGGTCCCGCCGAAGCTATCGAGGCCTTCGAGGACGACGAAGCTGGTGCCCGGGCGCTGGGTGGAGAGGTGGTAGGCGCCACCGACCCCGGAGATGCCCGCGCCAACGATGAGGACATCGAAGTGTTCCGTCTTTGCGGGGGCGGGCCTGGTCAGTGTTTCGGTTGCGGTCATGGCTGCTGGTCTCCTCACGGCGTCAAAATACGGCCGCTCGCTGGACACGTTCGCACCGGAGGCCCCGACGGGCTACGGCCATGTGTTCCGCCGGGCGCGGCCGATCGTCCGTGATCGGGCGTAAGGCGCTCGGGAATCGAACCCGGCGCCGCGTGGTGAAATAATGGGTTCAGAACGCGGAGGGAACATGAGTAACGACGCATTCGTCAACACGAGCATCACGTACGCGGTGGATGTCGATGGTACGTTCGTCCTGGTAGAGAACGTTCCCGTCCGCATCGGCGTGGAAACGGGTGAACAGCTCTTCGCGCCGGAAACGGTGGAGCGAATCCAGGAGCTGGCATGGAGCCGCCAACCCCCATCGCGCACGGTCCAGTCGCCTGTCTTCGACTTCGCGGCCTGACTCCAGGCCCCGGCGCTACCCCGCGGCGTAGGCGCGGCAGCGGATGGCCCGGCCGAGTTCGTCGTTCGCTTCGCGCAGCATCCGCGTGAGCGAGGGCGCCTCGTCAGCGATCTCGGCAAGGAGTCGCTCCGAACGGTCCAGCGTCGCCTGTTCCACGCGATAGGCCGGGAAGAGGGCGCCGAAGTAGTCGCTGTAGAACTCCTTGTCCTTCGTTTCGAAGACGGAGCGGACGCTTGTGAAGAAGCCCTCGACGTATGGTTCGAGGATCTCCCGCTGGCGAGGCCAGTTGAAGCCGCCCATGGCCGAGGCCGTCTCGTGTAGTGACCCGTAGCCTTCGCCGTGGAACTTCTCCCAGGCTTCGGCTTTCACGCCGGCATCGGGCCAGGAGACGCTCGCGCGGATGGCGGCGCGGCTACCCCGGTCCGATGGGTCTTTCGCGCGTTCGGCGGCGATCCGCTCGGCCGCGCCAGGAATTCCGTAGGCGACGTGTTTGACGGCGATGTCCCAGCGCATCTGCTGGTCGACGGTGAGGCCGGGGACGGCTTCGCCACCATCGGCCAGGCGGGCGAGGTGGGCGAGGTCCTCGGCGTGGGCGGCGGCGTTCACCATCGCCCGCATCCAGGTGATCCGGGCGTCACCCTCGGGCGCGGCCCGTAGCCCGTCCCAGGCGGCGGCGAAGAGCTTCCTCGCTTCGCCCTCTTTCTTCTCCTCGGGCACGAAGCGGGCGACGGCGGACTGTGCCTGGTTGAGGATCACTTCGGTGAGTTCGACGCGCGGCTCCTTCGCCGCCCGCTCGCGGACCAGGGCGAGGAAGTCCGTGGACTTCAGCTGCTGGTCCCGGACCATGTTCCAGAGCGACGACCAGAGGAGCGAGCGGAGCAGACCGTCGTCGATCCGTTCGAGGTTCTCGCGGGCGAAGGCCACAGATTCGGCGTCGAGCGCGACTTTGGTGTAGCCGTGGTCGTTGTAGTTGGGGAAGACGAGGGAGGGGCGTGGCTTGCCAACGGCGGCATCGACCGTCGCCTCGGCGCTGTCGATCGAGGCCGGGACGCTGGTCACGGTCAGCTTGCCGTCTTCCTCCCGGACGAGGCCGATCTCCAGCGTGTGCGGCCGTATCGTCGGGTAATCGGCGGGCGCGGTTTGGGTCAGCGTCATGCCGCTGATCCGTTCGCCGTCGGCGTCCCATTTGGCGGCGATGGTGTTGAGCGATGGCGTTCGCAGCCAGATATCGGCCCAGGCACTGAGTTCTCGCCCGCTGCCTGTTTCCAACGATTCGAGGAACTGGGGGAGTGTGGTGTTGCCGTAGGCGTAGGTACGGAAGTAGTGGCGCATGCCCTCGCGGAAGCCATCGAGGCCGATGGTGGCGACGAGCTGCTTGAGCACGCTTGCGCCCTTGCCGTAGGTGATGCCGTCGAAGTTCAGGAAGGTCTGGTCCGTGTCCTCGACTTCGCCCGCGATCGGGTGGGTGGTCACGAGCTGGTCCTGGCGGTAGGCCCAGTTCTTCACGCTGGCGTTGAAGTCCTGCCAGCCGTGAACGAAGCGGGTGGCCGAGGTCATCGAGAGGAAGGCCATGTACTCGGCGAAGCTCTCGTTCAGCCAGAGGTCGTTCCACCACTTCATCGTGACCAGGTCGCCGAACCACATGTGGGCCATTTCGTGGAGGATCACCTCGGCGCGGCGGCGGCGCTGGCTGTCCGTCGGCGGGTCCCGGAAGATGTACGCCTCGTTGAAGGTGACGGCGGCGACGTTCTCCATCGCCCCGGCGTTGAATTCGGGGCAGAGGATCTGGTCGTACTTGCCGAAGGGGTAGGGGTAGTCGAAGAACTCGGCGAAGAAGTCGAGGCCCTGCTTCGTGATCGTGTAGACCTCATCCGTGTCGAAGTGCCTGGCCATGGACTTGCGGCAGAAGAGGCCGAGCGGAATGCCGCGGTGTTCATCGCGGAAGACGTGGTACGGCCCGGCGACGAGGCAGAAGAGGTAGGTGCTGAAACGCGCGGTCTGGGCGAAGCGGTGAATCGTCCGGCCGTCGCCAGCCGTTGCCCGGCCGCTTTCGGCGGAGTTGTGCACCACTTCCCACTCCGCCGGGGCCGTGACGGTCAGCGTGTAGGCCGCCTTCACGTCCGGCTGGTCGAACTGGGGGAAGAGGCGGTGCGACTCGTACGGTTCGAAGTTGCTGTAGAGGTACTCTTCGCCGTCTTCCGGATCGACGAACTGGTGGAAGCCATCGCCACCGTGGTCGTAGTCGTTGGTGTAGACGATACGGACGGTGTTCTGGGCGCGAAGGGCGCTGCCGGGAATCACCAGCCGGTAGCCGTTCCAGTCCGGCGTGATGGCCTGGCCGTTCACTTCGTAGCGCTCAATCGTTTTGCCGCGGAAGCAGAAGAAGGTGTCGCCGCTGCCGCTGTCGTCGAACGTGACCGTGACGTCGCCGTCGTAGGTGGGGCTGCCCTTCATGAGGTCGAGCTCGATGGTGTAAGCGCAGTTCGCGATGCGGCTGGCGCGGGATTGCGCCTCCGCCTGGGTCAGGACGTCGCGGGCCGGGGCGACGGTGGTCATTGGGTGAACCTCTCACGTCGAGTGTCGAAGTACGGTAGCAGGCCGGGCGGGCGCGGTCAGCAGGAGGATGGTGGGCTTCGTTGCAATGCGCCGTGCCGGTTCTATAATCCAGCCCCGGCCGGGTGGCCAGAATTCGGGCCGACCGACCAGAGAAACGCCCGCCTTTGGCCAATTGGAGGCCCGTGGATGACAGTCCCGGAGATTATCCCTGGACGCCCTTCGTGGTGGAGCCGGCAGTACATCGAGCCCTTCACCTGGGACGAAGACGAAATGTGGGAGGTGATCAAGACCCGCAACTTCGCCGCCGTTTCCTGGGTGACGAAGGACAACGGGCCGGTGACCGCGTTGATGTCGTACATCTGGATCCCGGACAGCAGCGAGGTTGGCGGCCACATCTGGATCACCTCCACCACCAACCGCCACAAGTTCCAGGCGTGGAAACGGAACCCCCAGATCTGCCTTTGCATCTGGAAGGCGGACGACACCCAGCAGCAAGCGACGGTTCGGGGCCGCGTCGAGATCTACTACGGCGACGCGATGCGGAAGAAGTGGATCAGCACCTTCATCAACCGCCCGGGGCTGCCAGAACGGAACGCCGAGCAGATGGAACGCGAGTATGCCACGTTCGATAGCCCGAACCGCTGGTTCATGAAGATCCACATCGACCGTTGGCGCACGTACGACGGACATAAGATGCGCCGGGCCGAGAACGAAGGCATCGATGTCTGGGGCGAATGGGACTTCCCCCAGGGGCACTAGCCGG
>CAZQCR010000058.1:0-14935 GCA_964591745.1 uncultured Anaerolineaceae bacterium | reverse complement strand
GCGCCATGGGCGTCGGCGAGTTGGAGCGTTGGGAACGGCTCGACCATCTCTTCGGGCGTTTGGCCACGGTTGTACATGAAGACGATGCGCTGAATAGGGATGCGGGTGCCGGTAACGCGCACGGCCCGCCCCTCCTCCGCGAGGTAGAGCGGCACGGGGTCGTTGGCGATATTCAACACGGCCATGGCCTGAAGTGTACCAGCCCGGCGAAGGCGCCTACCAGCCGCGGGTGGAGAGCATCTCTTCCTTCGGGAGCGAGGCGACGCTGATCCCGCGCATGGCGGCGCCGAGGCCGGTACTCACGCGAGCGATGACCTCGGCGTCCTGGTAATGGGTCGTCGCCTCGACGATCGCCTTCGCCATCAAGGCCGGGTTGTCGGACTTGAAGATGCCCGACCCGACGAAGACGCCATCGGCGCCGAGGCGCATCATGAGAGCGGCATCGGCGGGGGTGGCGATGCCACCGGCGGCGAAGTTCACGACTGGAAGCCGCCCTTCGCGCCTTACCTGGCGGACGAGTTCGAGTGGCGCGCCGAGTTCCTTGGCACAGGTGTAGAGCTCATCCTCGGCCATGTTCTGGATGCGGCGGATCTCGTCCTGGACGGTGCGCATGTGGCGGACGGCCTCGACGATGTCGCCGGTACCGGCTTCGCCTTTCGTCCGGATCATGGCTGCGCCCTCGCCGATGCGGCGGAGGGCTTCGCCGAGGTTGCGGCAGCCGCAGACGAAGGGCACGCCGAACCGCTGCTTGTCGATGTGGTGCGCTTCATCGGCCGGGGTGAGGACTTCGGACTCGTCGATGTAGTCGATGCCGAGCGCCTGGAGGACTTCGGCCTCGACGAAGTGGCCGATGCGGGCCTTGGCCATGACGGGGATGCTGACGGCGTCGATGATCCCGAGGATCATCTCGGGGTCGCTCATCCGGGCGACGCCGCCATCGCGGCGGATATCGGAGGGGACGCGTTCGAGGGCCATGACCGCACAGGCCCCCGCTTCTTCGGCGATCTTCGCGTGTTCGGGGGTGACGACGTCCATGATGACGCCGCCCTTGAGCATCTGGGCGAGGCCGACCTTGACGGCCCAGGTCCCGGTTTGTGGCATGACAGCGTCTCCTCTGGTGGTTTCGTACGTGGATCGAATGGTAGCAGCGCCAACCGCAACGAGGGGCGGTTGGCCATTAGCCATTGGCCCCACGGCCGCCTGCCCCCGGATCGTTCGCGGTGAACCACCGGCACGGGGTAGTATTGCCGCGCCCAATGCCAGCTCCGGCGCGGGCGAACGCCAACGGCCAGCGGCCAGCGGCCACTCTCGGGGCGAGGACGTGCGATGGCATTCACGGTGGACCCCAACGCGTTCCGATTCGGCCCGGGCGTGGAAGGCGCGATGAAGGGGAAGCGCGTCCTGATCACGGGCGCGGGGAAGGATGGCGGCATCGGCCAGGCGTTCGCCCTGGCGGCCGGGCTGAACGGCGCGGCGAGCGTCGGCGTGCACTTCCACCGCAGCTACACCGATGGCTTCGACCTGGTTGGCCGGTTGCGGGCGGAGGGCGTGAACGCCTTCCCGGTGCAGGCGGATGTAACGAACATGGGCGACCTCTGGGCGACGCGGAGCTACATCATCGAGCAGATGGGCGGGCTGCCGCCGAACCTGGTGATCTGCAACTCCGGGCTCTCCGAGAAGGGGTACTCCTTCGGGCGGGCGCTGCGCGAGGTGGAGGGCGAGCCGAAGGCCGTCCGGCGGGCGCGCGTCCGCCAACACTTCATCGATAGCCTGGAAGAGTCGCGCCTCGTCCTCGATACGAAGATCGACGGCTTCCTGGCGATGACCCACCTCTGGGCGGGCGAGGCGGTCTACCACAACGAGCCGCTGCGGCTTGTCTACGTCTCATCGCGCCAGGCGATCGACCCGGGGGCTACTGTTCCGGGCTACGCGATCTCGAACTGGGCGGTGCTCCAGCTGCCGAAGGTGCTGGAGGTGAACCTGGGGAAGAGCGCGGCCCTGGTCTCCGCCTTCTCCGTACTCTATCCCTTCGTGCGGACGGGGATGACCGGCGAATACGCGGAGAACGCGAAGGTCTTCGGCCGCTGGCAGCCGCGGATGCTGGAGACGAGCGAGGCGGCCGAGGCGTTCATGCGGCTCCTCGCGCGGCCCGTGGAGGAGACGGCCGGCGGGATGTTCGAAGTGAAGGTCGTGGAAGCCGCGGGCGGCGTGCAGGTGAGCTGGGAGCAGGTCCGGCTCGATGTCCGCGAAGAGCCGCTGGCCTGGAGCACGAGCGAGCCGCTGCTGTTCGGAGCGACGGCCGGGTAGCGGCGCGTACGATCCTGACGGGGCGCGCCCGGTGCTTTCTGACGGGTCCTACTCACCAAGCCCGCGAAGGAAGGCGAGGAGCGGCGGGTTGACCACGTCCGGGTGCGTCAGGTTAGCGGCGTGGGCCGCGCCTTCGACCCAGACGACGCCGTCGCAGCCCTTCAGCCCCGCCGCCATCGTCTCGGCGCGAGCGGGGACGAGGGCGGCATCGGCCGTGCCGTGGACAACGAAGGCCGGGCAGCCGATCTCGGCGAGGCGGCCCATCAGGTCGTCGCGGCCGAAGAGACAGGCGCCTGGCTCGGCCAACAGCTCTTTCGGGCGAGCCTGCCACTTCGCTATCCAGCGGGCGTCTTCGGCGGGCTCGTTGATGATCAGCTGGGCGATGGCGGTGGCCAGTTCATCCACGGGGCCGGCAGGTCACCCATGCCTGGACCATGCCGCGTTGGCCCTCCTGCGTCTCCGGGTCGTCGATATCGGCGCAGGTATCGATGAGGACAAGAGCGCGGACGCGAGCCGGGGCGAGGAGGCGGCGCGCAGGGAGAGAAACCCGCCCTGGGACATGCCGCCGACGACGGCGCGGTCGATGCCGAGGTGATCGAGGAGGCCCAGGCAATCGCGGGCGGAGTCCCAGTAAGTGAAGGGCTTGCCATCGAACTCCGTGGCGCCGAAGCCGCGTTCATCCCAGGTGATGACGCGGAATTCCGGCGTCAGCGCCGCGACCTGAGGGGCGAACATCTCGTGGTCCATGAGGAAGCCGTGGGCGAGGATGACGGGCGGCCCATCGCCGCCGCTGTCCTCGAAGAAGACGCGTTGGCCGTTGACGCTGGCGAATGGCATGGGCACACCTCCGGGCGGGAGTATGTGTCAGGCGTGGTGATGGGGCAAGCCCTGGATGAGTACATTTTGCGCTCTTGACATTTACCGCCGCAGGCAGAGAATCCCGCGTAGGACGCTCTACCAGCGACCGGTGTTGCCCGCAGTCGCTCAAACACGCCATACCACTGGAGGAGTACACCATGGCCACGGACACCGCCACAAGATCAGTGATAACTGAGGAGATGCTCGAACGCTTCGGCTCAAGGGCAGCCACCTACGACCGCGAGAACCGCTTCTTCCAGGAAGACTGGGATGAGCTGAAGGGGGCGGGGTACCTGAAGGCCGCCGTCCCGAAGGAGTTCGGCGGGCTGGGCCTCTCTCTCGCGGAAGTGTGCCGCGAGCAGGCGCGGATAGCCTACCGGGCGCCAGCCACGGCCCTCGCGACGAACATGCATATCTACTGGACCGGTGTGGCGGCGGACATGCGTAGGATGGGCGACGCATCGCTGGAATGGCTGCTGAAAGAAGCCGCCGACGGCGAGATCTTCGCGGCGGGCCACGGCGAGCGCGGCGTCGATCTCCCCCTCTTCCTTTCCACGACTTCCGCCAAGCGGGTCGATGGTGGCTACGAGTATCGCGGTCACAAGATCTTCGGCAGCCTTAGTCCCGTGTGGACGCGGCTCGGGCTCCACGGCATGGATACGGAAGCCGCTGGCGGACCGCAGATCGTCCATGCATTCATGCCTCGCGAAACGAAGGGCTACAGGATTGAGAACACCTGGGACACCTCGGGCATGCGCGCCACGCAAAGCGATGACACGATCCTGGAGGGGGCAATGGTGCCCGATAACTACATCGCCAGGGTCCTCCCGGCCGGCGGCGCAGATCTCTTCGTGCTCGGCATTTTCGCCTGGGTGGAGCCGACGTTCGCCAGCATCTACCTCGGGCTTGCGAAGCGGGCAATCGACCTCTCAGTTCAGAGCGCCCAAAAACGGACTTCGCTCGCGCTCAGCCGGCCCATGTCGTATCACCCGCAGGTCCAAAACTGTCTTTCCGAGATGACGATCGCCTACAACCAGGCGTTGGCCTACGTCGAGAAGATTGCCAACGACTGGTCCAACGGGTTCGACCATGGGGCCGCCTGGCCATCCCACCTCGTTTCCGTGAAACACTGCGCTGTCCAGGCCGCTTCGAAAGTCATCGATCTGGCGATGACGGTTTCGGGCGGATCCGGGCTCTTTAAGACGAACGAGCTGGAGCGGCTTTCGCGAGATGTGCGCGCCGGGCTTCTGCACCCGGCCAACGAACTGCTCGTCCCGGAGATCGTGGGGAAGACGGCCCTCGGCATCGACCTCGGAGAGCAGCCGCGCTGGGGGTAGGCAGGTCACTTCGCCGCCCGCAGGGCTACGGTTCGCCCAACGGGCCCGGTTCTCTGCCCGTTGGGCCGTCGTCAAGCGGCGGCGATGGGCCGAGAATCGCTGTTCATTCAGCGCGGAGGACAGACAGGATGAACGACCTCGATTCTGCGACGAAAGCGGCGGAGACCGCGGTACGCGGCTCGGCGGGCGCGATGGTGACCGGGCTCATCGAACGGATCGGCGGCATGGCGAGGGCCGACGCCGTCTTCGGCGCACCGGTGGAACGGGAGGGCATCACGGTTATCCCGGTGGCCAGCGTGCGCTGGGGTGGGGGCGGCGGTGGCGGCACTGGAAACGAAGCGGGCAAGCAGGGCGAGGGAGGCGGCGGTGGCGGCGGGGTCTCCGCAAAGCCCGTCGGGTATATCGAGATGCGGAACGGCGAGGCACACTTCGTCCGAATTCGGGACTTCGGCGCGTTCGTGCCGCTCATCCTTGCCAGCGGCGTTTGCGCGATGATCGTGTTGCGAAGCCTGCGGGCGCTCGCCACGAGCCGGGAGCGCCCGCGCTCGACGCGCCGCAGACATGGAAGAGTGGGGCGCTCGCGCTAGCCTCGGGGATGCAGCTCGACCGAGACCCGCCCTCTTCCCCTCTCCGGCCATTGGCCCGTCAGCCGCCGAACGGTGGCTTTTGCACGCTCGGCGGCGGGGAACCTGAGTCGCAGTAGCCGCGTCCATGGGCGCCGAGTTGAAGAATGCCCAGCGGCGGGAGCTGGTCGCGGGGGCCATCCCCGCCCCGCAGGAAGTAAGCGCCGAAGACGCCAGGTCCCGTGTTCACCGACCACAGCACCGTGTCGCTGACCAGATCGACCAGGTCGAGCGGTCCATCGGGATTGAACCCCGGCAAGTAGCGCGGCTGCTGCGAGGCATCCGGGCGAGATTGGACCGGACGGCGCGAGATTTCGCCACCCGGCACGGTCACCGAGGCCTCGTAGCCGAACCAGGCGGCGACCGAGCCGTCGGCGTACCAGTAGTCGCCAAGGCAGACGGGGTAACCGGTCACCCGCAGGACCTCCGTGCCGGTCGCGGCCTCGAAGATGCGCAGGGCATCGGAGTTGTCGGGCGCGGCGAGGGCGAGATAACGTCCGTCCGGCGACCACCGGGGGTTGAACGCGGGGGCAGCGAGCAGGGTGAGCGTGGCCGATGCTGCGTCGTAAATGGCACTCGGACCCTCGGCGTTGGCTACGGCGAAGCGCGCGCCATCGCGGGACCAGCGGGCCTGGTGGCCAGGGCGATCATCAAGCCGCCTCACCTGGCCATCGATTACCAGCACCCACCCGGAGAGCGAGATGCCGCCCAGGCCCACACGAGTGCCATCCAGCGACCATGCCGCCTGGAACGGCACTGCGCCCGCCCGCGTGCGGGGCGGTTCGCGAACGATGGGTGGGTAGACGGGGTCACCGCTGGCGAGGGCGAAGACACCGCCGTGCCGATCCGTGGCCGCCGCGTAGCGTGTTTCGTCCGGGGAGAAGCTGGCAATCCTGAGCGGGGCGCCCTCGTAGACAAGCGCGCGGATCTCCCCGGTCGAGCGATCGACGAGCGATGCTTCGCCGGCGAGGTAACGGCCGGACGGCGAGACGATGTACGCGCCCTGCCAGGCTTCGGCCCCGCCGGTCACGGGGTCGAGGAGGAGAAGGCCGGACGTTTCCTCGACCGTCTCGCCCCGTGCGTAGCGGCGGACCGTTGGCAGGGCCGGCGGCGCGGGGACGGGAGTTGCTGTGGCGGCGACGGTTGCAGTCGCGGACGGACGCACCGTCGCGCTGTCGGTCGGCGGGGCGACGGAAGCGCTGGGCGTTGGCCGTTGCGCCCGATCCCCGGAGCAGGCCGTCATTGCGAGAGCGACGGCCAGGGCGGCCCAGGCGGCCCATACGCGGAGGAATCGACCGTCGGCCGTGTCCATCTTCACTCCTTCGCCGCAGGATCGACAACGTGGCCGAGGAAGAGAGTCGCGCCGGTCTCGCTATCGCGGATCAGGAAGATGAACGGGCGGTCGGCCGTGAACGGCACGACACCGACCGGAGCGCCGGTCGTGCGGATGACGGCGGCGGTGGCGGCGGCGGCTTCCGTGCCTTCCTCATCTACCCGGACGAAGGCTTTGTGGTAGACCTCGGAGATGAAGAGCTGGCGCGTGCCGTCCATGCCGGAGAAGTCGGCGGTATCGGGCTGGAAGGCTGACACCATCCCCATCGCCTGGAGCGTCGCGCCGAGGTCGGTCCGCCGAGTGAACTCGAACTTCGGAAGGGAGATGTTGAGCGTCGCGGGGGCGAGCGCGGCGACGAGCCGGCTGACTCGATCGGCGTCCATGGCGCGTTGAGCGGCGGCGAAACGCCCGGAACGGGGGAGGAGGATGACCATGCTCGTCCGGCCGCCCGCATACCGCAGCTCAACGGCCTGGACATCGCCGTCCTCGGCGTAGCGGGCGGAGAGTTCGCTGTTGCGCATCATCGCGGCGTCAACCGGGGTGCCATCGAGGCGAGTGAACGGCCCGATAGTGGTGTTCGCCTTTTCGAATGGCGTCTCCCAATCCGCCTTGAAGTAGACGGCGTTGGCAAGCACGAGGCGGGTCAGCTCATCGAGCGAGCCCTGGGGTAGGAGGTCCTTGATCCGCTTCCCGGTCTGGTCGCTCACCCATGCGTTGATCGTCTTGCGGGCGCCCTCGGCGTCCTTCGTGTAGTCCACCGTGCGGATGCCGGCGCCGTAGCTGCGGGCGAGGGTTTCGAGGTAGGGCTGGAGGAAGGGGTGGTCCTCCTGTGCCCAGGCCGAGTTCACAACGGAGAGGCGGAACGGCTCTTTCTTGCCGCTCGCCGCCTTGTCCGCCTCTTCGAGCGAGAGCGCGAGAGCGTTGAATGCCGGGTGGAGCTGGGGCTGAGGAAGGTCGTAGTGGAGGGTTTCGGCCATCTCAATGGCGGTGGACCCGGCAGCGCCGGCGTAGACCATGGCGAGGGCGACGGAGATGCTGTGGGGCGAAACGAAGAGGTTGCCCGGCTCGGCGGCGATCTGTCGGTAGAGGTCCCAGCCGAAAGCGGCGTTGCCGTTGGCGGCGATGTAGGCCGCCTCGATGTCCGCCTGAGAGGGCGCGGCGCGGGCGACATCGGCGCGGAGGAGGGCGCCGTCATCGGCGCCGGAGCAGGCCATGGCGGGGATGCTGACGAGGATCACGAGGGCCAACAGGATGAGGATCGCGGGGTCGCGGCGGGGTGCGGTGCGCATAGCAGATAGAACGTACGGGATCGACGGTTAGTTCCCGGCGTGCGAAGGGCGCGATTCTGGGGGCCGAACGGTGATTGGCCACGTCCGACTTTTCTCGCGCGGCTCACCCTGAACCCGGCGGCGAGCGATCTCTCCTGACATCGTCCTGTCACCAGCGAGGGCCCCGTGCGGCACCTGGTGACACGATGGTGTCAGGAGCTGTCAGCTAGGGTAGGCGAGCGATGCCGGTTCGCATCGACACCAGACAGGAGACACACCATGAACGTCACCGACTGCTTCATCAACATCACGAGCGAAGACCCCGATCGTCTCGTCGCGTTCTACCGCGACGTCGTCGGCCTCCAACTCAAGCCGGAGATGGGCGACCACAGCTTCCACGTCGGACCCGGCGCAACCCTCAGCATCGACGGCCACAGCGAGACGCACGGCAGGTCGAAGGAGCCGAGCCGCATCCTGATCAACTTCTTCGTGGAGGACGTGAAGGCGGAACGGGAGCGGATGGAAGCGGCCGGCGTCGCTTTCACGCGCAAGGAGGGCGCCGAGTTCTGGGGTGGCCTCATCTCCACGTTCACCGACCCGGATGGGAGCTACTGCCAGATCGTCGGGTTCGATCCGGCGGCGGTCATGCCTGCACAGACGGCCACGGCCTAACGGCAGGCGCGCGGTACGATGCGCTGACGGAGGGGGCCATGCGCAGAGCCGATCGGCTCTTCCAGATCATCCAGGCGATGCGGCGGCGGCCCGTGGTCACCGCCGCGTACCTGGCGCGCGAACTCGAAGTCTCGGAGCGGACGATCTACCGGGACATCCGCGACCTCATGTTGTCGGGCGTCCCGATCGATGGCGAGGCCGGGGTCGGATACGTGCTCCGGCGGGGCTTCGACCTGCCGCCGCTGATGTTCACGGAAGCCGAGATCGAGGCGATGGTCCTGGGCGCGCGGGTCGTCAGCAGCTGGGGCGATGCGGCGCTGGCGAAGGCGGCGACCGACGCGCTCGCCCGCGTGGAAGCGGCGCTGCCCGACCGCCTGAAGGCACGGCTCGAAGGGACACGGATGTACGCGCCCGGCTTCCATGTCCGCCAGAACGTGGTCGAGGGCCTGGCGACGTTGCGGGGCGCGATCGATGGTTCGCGGAAGACCTGGCTCTGCTACGTGGACGCTGAGCGGGGACGGACGGAACGCGTCGTCCGCCCACTGGGGCTCTTCTTCTGGGGTTCCACGTGGTCGCTTGAAGCGTGGTGCGAACTGCGCGCGGACTTCCGTTCGTTCCGGCTAGACCGCGTCGCGGAGTTGCGCGTGCTGGAGGAAACGTTCGCGGAGGAGCCGGGGCGGACGTTGAGCGACTTCTTCCGGATGATGGAGGCCGAGGAAGGGCACGGCGGCGGTACGCGGTGAGCGCGGCGGCAGTTGGGGCGGGCGAGGCGGGGTTCGAACAACCCGCGCCCACTGAGGGGCGCGACTACCGACGGTCCGGAGTGGGCCAGGCAGTCGCGCCAGCAACAAGCGGTGACGGGGACTGTCCACGTGCGCGCGTTGCCTGGCGTGACCGCTCCCGCGTGGTCGCGGTACTGCGAAGTCCGTTGGCCTACCTCAGGCCGCGGGGAGGACGTAGACCGCGACGACGACGTAGATGAGCGCGGTCGCGCTGGTCTGGAAGGCGTGGAAGAGTTCGTGGTGGCCGATGAAGCGAGGGAGCGGGTTCGGCCGCTTCGCGCCATAGCAGAGCGCCCCGACGGAGAAGAGTGCGCCGGCAGTCACGAGGAGGGCGAGGGCAAGGGCAGTCAGGGCGCTGGCCAAGGGTTGGATGGCGACGAGCGCGACCCAGCCAAGGGCGAGGTAGGCGCCAACGCTCAGCCAGCGCGGAGGTTTCCGCCAGGTCAGCTTCATCAGCACGCCCAGGCCAGCGAAACCCCAAACGATGGAGAGGAGCGGGATGCCCCAGGCCAGGGGCATCGTTTGCAGGCAGAAAGGCGTGTACATGCCGCCGATAGCGACGAAGACCATCGAGTGATCGAGACGCGCGACAAAGGGACGGAGCCTCGCGGGCCATGGCGCGAGGTGGAACGAGGCGCTCGTGGTGAAAAGCAGAACGAGGGCCGCGCCGAAGATGGACGCGCCCACGTAGGCACTGGGCGAATCGGCGATGAGGACGAGGAGCGCGAGCGCCGCCGGGGCGAGGAGGGCCACGGCCAGGTGGAGGTAGCCGCGGAACAGCGGCCGGACGGCCATGGTGGCGATCGTCATCCGGACCACGGTAGCACGCGCCGGGCGGCGTGCGTGTAAAACGTTCGCCCCGGGAAACGGTCAGCGCCAGTGCTCGTAGGGCGACTGCCAGCCCGGGTTGGCTGCCTCCCAGAGGTGGCGGGTGAGCTGAACCTGGCCGTAGTGCATGGCGCAGTGGTCGAACTCTTCGATGAGCATCGCGGCGATCGTCCGTTCTTCACCGGGCTGGGGGGCGGCAAGGCGAAGCGCCGTGAGAGCGGCGAAGACGCGGGCCGCGAGATCATTGAGCGCAGCGAGGGCAGCACGCATTTCGGCCTCTGTCTGGCGCTCGGCCATCCCCTCACCGTTCGCACCCGGCCAGGTGAGCGAATCACCCGCGGCGACCCGCAGCGCGGCCTCTTCGACGACAAGGATGTGGGCGGTGAGCCCGGCGAGGGAGGCGGCATCGGTAGCGGGCCGCCAATCGAGCGCGCCTTCGGGAAGTCCGGCGATGAGGTTCGCGAGGTCGATGTGCCGTTCTCGCATCGTGGAAAGCAGTGAGCCGAGAAGCGATGCGAGGGAGTCCATTGCGCCCGCAATCCTAGCGCAAGAGCGGGATCACCCGGGCGACAGCGTCGAGCGCCGGGGCGAAGAAGGAGTAGTAGCTGATGCCGAATCGCTCGCGGCGAGCGCGGAGGTCGTGCGCCATCTGTTCGGGCGTGCCGAGGAGGAGGAAGGGCGAGCCCAGGATGTCGCCCGGGGTGAGCGGCGGCACGCCCTTCGCGATAACCTCGGCGGTGGCCGCACGGTCGTCTGTGACCGTGACGAACTGCACGAGCGCGTTCAGCTCGAGCGCCTCGAAGCGATCGCTCGCGGCCTCACGGACGAGGGCGAGGCGTTCGGCCACGCGTTCGGCGGCAAACCCGGCCGGCTCGTGACGCTGGCCATCCGGCAAGGTCCGGCCGAGGCCGGTGAAGCCGACGATATCGGCCTCGCGCGCGGCGAGCCGGAGGAGGCTCCGTCCGTTACCGCCGATGAGGATCGGCGGGCGCACGGCCGGGCGCGGGTAGAGGTGGTGCGCTGTGAGGGTGTAGTGGTCGCCACTGGCGGTGACCGGATCGCCGGCGAAGAGCTGTTTGATGAGCGAAACGGACTCGCTGAGCCGGGCCACGCGAACCGCGGGGGGTTCGAAGGGGAGACCGATGGATTCGTACTCGGGCCGGGCGTGCCCAGCGCCGATGCCCAGTTCGAAGCGCCCTCCGCTGAGCGCCTGGAGCGCCGCCGCCTCGCGCGCCGTCATCGCGGGGTGGCGCAGGTCGTTGTTCAGGACGAGGGTGGCAAGCCGGATGCTTGTGGTCGCCTCAGCCGCGCAGGCGAGGGCGGCGAACGGCGGGAGGAGGTCGAGCAGGTGGTCGGGCGTGGTGAGCAGGTCGAAGCCGAGCTGCTCCGCTTTGCGGGCGAAGGCGCGGAGTTCATCGCGTGAATCCGTCTGGGGCAGGCCGATGGAGAAGCGGAACGAGCGCATGGGTGCAGTCTAATCGACGGCGCTCACGAGTTCCGGAACTGCGGAACCGTCTGCAGTGTAAGAGTACTGACTACCAGGGGGTACGATGCGAAGCCTCATGATGCGAAACCTCATCCGACAGAGAGCGCGGAGCGTGGGGTCCGTACGACGACGGCTCACGCCGAGCTCGCCGCGTGTGAAGAGCCGGCGAACGATCGTCTTCCTGGCCGCCCTGGCTGCGAGCGGCGCCGTTGGCATCGCGGTTGCCGCCCAGTTCGGTGGCGGATCGACCCGGACGGCTTCGGGCGGCCCGGCGCTGACCGGCGAACCCGAGGGCATCACAACGGTGTCGGCTCCCCAAACAGGGGAGTGCGCCGTCAGCGCCGCTCAGGTGGACTTCGTACCTCCGCGACCCTTCCCCACAGAGGCAGCAGGCGCCGGGTTTCCAGGGCAGTGGTATGGCACGGCCGACCTCTGGACCGTACTGCCGCGAAAGCAGGTGCTGAGTGACAAGACCTTCTGGTGGAGCCCGCACTTCGATCCAGGTTCCGAGCCGGAGCCCGCCATCAGGATCACGGCGACGCGGCTCGACGCCCCGCAGCACGTGGTGCGGACGGAACGGGCGACCCATGGGTGGGTGCAGGCGGACGCGCCGTTCATGCTCGTAGGCCTGGAGCTGCCGATTGCGGGCTGCTGGTTCATTCGTGCGGAGTACCGCGGCTATGAGCTGGAGTACGTCGTGGAAATCCTGCCCTGACTGGGCCAGTCGATTGTCGTCCCGCCCGCTAGAATGCCGCATCCGAGAGCAGCGAGGCGCAACGATGAGCAGCGGCCATATCCCCCACGGGATGGAGGTTCCACTCCCCACCATCCAGGAGGTGAGCGCGGGCATCTTTGCCTACATCCAGCTCGATGGGAGCTGGTTCCTGAACAACGCTGGCTGCATCGCCGGTCGCAAGAGCGCGACGCTCATCGATACCACCGGGACGGAGGCGCGGGCACGAGCCTGGCGGGCGGCGGTGACTTCGATCACGCGGAACCCGGTGACGGCGCTGATCAACACCCACCACCACGCCGACCACACCAACGGCAACTTCATGTTCGCGCCGGGTGCGACGATTATCGCGCACGAGAAGTGCCGGAAAGAGGTGATGGCGGCGCAGTGGCCGCGGACCACGCCGATGTTCCCGAACACGGATTTCGGGAACTGCCCGATGACGCCGCCGACGCTGACCTTCCGGGACGAACTGAGCGCCTGGGTGGACGACCTGGAGCTGCGCCTCTTCTTCGTGGGCCCGGCGCATACCACAAACGATGTGGCCGTCTGGGTCCCGGAGCGGAAGGTGCTGTTCACGGGCGATGTCGTCTTCAACGGCGGAACACCGTTCGCGCTCTTCGGCTCGCTCGATGGCTGGCTGGAGGCGTTGGACCGCTTCGAGGCGCTCGGGGTGGAGACCGTGGTCCCGGGCCACGGCCCGGTGAGCGGCCCCGAGGTGTTCGGGCGGGTGCGGGCCTACGTCCACTTCGTCCAGGCGGCGGCGCGGAAGGGGCTGGCGGCGAACGCCGACCTCGCGGATGTGGCCCGCGACCTCGACCTCGGGGAGTTCGCGGAATGGGCGGACCCGGAACGGCTGGTGCCGAACCTGCATCGCGCCTATTCCGAGCTGCGTGGCGAACCGCGGGGCACGCCGCTGGACCTGGGGAAGATGTTCCAGGCGATGATCGACTTCAACGGGGGACAGCCGCTGCGCTGCCTGGCGTGAGGGGCAACCGATCCTCGGCGACCGCCGCGGGCGGGGACCTCACCGCCGCTTCCGTACTGGCGCGATGGGGATGTGAGGGCTGGGCGGCTCGCCGATCCGGTAGATCGCGCTGGCGGTCTCGACCTCGAAGCGAAGTAGGCGGCGAATGGGTCGGTAGCGCATGTGCCACTGATCGAGAATGTCACGGCCCAGCAGCGACGGGACGCTCAACCCCGCCGGTGTTGGCCGGGCGATGGCCAGCGCGATGTCGTACGCGTAGACACGTCCGCCGTCGGCGAAAACAAGGACGGCAGGCTCTTCGAAGTCCGTAACCGTGCCACCGATCCCCGTGGATTGCACCTGGCCCTGCATCAATCCGTGGTCCAGCCCGAGGACCGCGGCGTCCCCTGGCATGAGATATGACCGATCCGCCCCCGTATCGACGAGGAAAGAGAAGTCTCCCCGCAGGTTGAGCCGGGGAATGAGGAGCCGCCCCTCAATGTAGGGCCGGCCAGTGGTGTCGCCGAATCGCCCCAGAAGCATTGCGGCGATTTAGAGGATCAGGATGTGTTCGGTACGGGTGATGTGCCGGACGAGGACGCCCTCGCGGCTGATCCCCCGTTCGTCGAGATCCTTCAGGAGGCCGTCCAGATCATCCGCCGCGAGCACTTCCTGTCGGTGAATAGCCACCCACTTCTCCGGGTATTGGTCGATGAACCGCGGCGTGTCGGACGAAAGCGCGCGTGCCGCCTGACTCAACTCCAGGAGTTCACGCGAGACTTCGCCGGGATCCCCGAGCAACGTAAGAAGCTCTCCAGCTCGTTGTCCGGTAGCAGTCGCTCTCATGGTCTCGCGGTCCTCCCCATGTCTCGTGCTTCGGTGTCCTACGCCGCGACTGACTCTGGCAGCTCAGCCTTCACCCATACCATAGTACGCCCCGAAGCTCCGCAATGCTGCCGCCGGGTTAGCTCAGGCCCCAGAGGTCGATGGCGGTGCCGCCGACGATCTTGCGGCCGGTCTCTTCGCCGACGGCGGTGAAGATGTCGCGGACGGTTTGGGCGGAGTAGCCGAGCGTGCTTTCGGGGTGTGGGTAGTCCGAGGCCCAGATCGCCTTGCCCGTGCCAACCTGATCGATGAGTTGCATGCCGACGGGGTCTTCCTGGAAGGTGGCGTAGCAGTTCTGCCACCAGTAGTGGCTGGGCAGGTTGGCGAGCTTTGGGTTCATTTCGCTCTCGAAGTCCCGGTAGATGCGGTCAGCATCGAAGAGGGCGGCGGGCACCCAGTGGACGCCGCCTTCGGTGAAGACGACCTTCAATGCGGGGTGGCGTTCGAGGATGCCGGAGAAGGTCATGAGCCCGAAGAGGCGGCGGAAGGGCGCGAACTGCTGGATCTGGAATGTGCCAAGGGCGCCGAGGCCGCGGGTGAGGACGTTTTCGCCGATGTGGAAGGAGAGCGGGTAGCCGCTCTCTTCGATCGCGTCCCAGAGCGGCTCCATACCCCGGCCGTTGTAGAAGACGCCGGGCGGGGAGGAGGGGATCTCGATCGCGTGGTAGCCGAGGCCGCGGAGCTCCTGGAGGTTGTCCTTCGCCTTCTCTGGCTCCCACCAGTTCAGGATGCCAACGCCGTAGAGCCGCTTCGGGGCGAAAGTGCAGTAGTCCGCGAGCCACTCGTTGTAGGCCTTCATGCAGGCGTCGCGGAGCTCCAGGTCCAGCTCCGGCCGAACTCGCTGGACGGGCTCGAG
>CAZQCR010000057.1:0-14961 GCA_964591745.1 uncultured Anaerolineaceae bacterium | reverse complement strand
TGAACCTGTAGCACCCATGGCAGTCTGGTAGAATACACGCATGGCTACCGCTACCCGGACTCGCGCCACTCCTGACGATCTTGAGCGGATGCCCGACGGCGAAGCTCGCTACGAACTTGTGGACGGCGAGATCCGGGAGCGTATCGTGAGCGCTGAATCGAACTTCGTTGCAGCCAACTTCAACGCCGAAGTGCATGCCTTCGCGCGGCCACGAAGCCTCGGGCTCGTGTTCGGCGAGGGTTGCGGTATCCAGGTCTTCCCGGAGCCCAACCCGCTCCGGCTGAGTGACGGCGCGTTCGTCGCCGCCGGGAGGCTTCCGGGTGACCGCCCACCGGCCCAAGGGTACCTCAGGCTCGCGCCGGACCTTGTCCTCGAAGTGGTTTCACCGAACGACGACGCGCGTGACGTGCAGCGCAAAGTCGAAGACTACCTCGCCGCAGGGGTCCGCCTCGTCTGGGTGGCTTACCCGGACACGCGGTTCGTCCACGCCTTTTCCGCCAACGGCACCGTGAAGAAGTACGGGCCCGAAGCGCTGCTCGATGGCGACGACGTCTTGCCCGGCTTCAGCGTGGCGATGGCCAGCCTCTTCCCCGAACCGCTCCCGGGGTAATCGTCCTCTCAGCCCCGGCGGCGCTCGCCGCGAGTCGCTTATTGCACCGGCTCGACCTTGAGCGTGCCGTCCAGGATCCCGCGTTCGATCTGCCGCAGACGCAGAAGCACCTCCGGCGTCACCCCCTTGCCCTTGATCCCGGCCAGGCCGATGCCGCCGTTCCGGTAGTCCAGCCTGCTCGTGCCCGCCTCCAGGGTCCCCGCCTTCAGCGCTTTCACCAATCCGAGAATCGCCACGTCCACGTTCTTCGTTCGGCTGGTTACCACGTTGCCCGGCGCGAGGTGCCTCTGGTCCGATCCGGTCGTGATCATCACCCCGTCAACCGCTTTCGACGCCGCTATTGCTCCGAGCGCGCTTCCCCCGGCCGCTACGTAGATCACCTTCGCACCGTCGCCGTAGAGCCGTGAGGCCGCCCTGTTCGCTGCCCCCGGGTTGGTGAAGCCGCTAAAGTCGTCCTTCCCGGCCAGCAGTTCCGAGTCGATCACGGCTTCAGGGTTCACGAAAAGGACGCCTTGCCGCCAACCGTCCTCGATCCGACGGATCACCGCGATGTCCGCCCCGCCGATGAAGGCGACCGGTCCCCCATCCGCGAGCAGGGCGCTGAGCGCCCCCGCGAGGAAGTCGCCCTCCAGTTCGCTGAAGACGACCGAGGTCACGTTCGGAGCCTCGACGGCCCCATCCGCGATCGCGAGCCGTTGGTCCGGGAACTCCTTCGCCAGCGCCGTGATCGCCGCCACGTTCTCCGCGCCAACGCCGACGATGAGGTCAAAGTCCTCGGCCGCAACAGCCCGGGCGTTCGCCAGCTGGGCCTCGGGCGTCTCCTTGAAGAGGACGACCTCGGCACTCCCGCCCACCTCCTTGCGGATGCGCATCGCCGCAGCTGCCGCACTGTCGTTGAACGAGCGGTCGCCAAGCCCGCCACGGGCGAGCAGAACCGCCACGCGAGGCCGGTCGGGCTCTGAGCTCTGTCCGCAAGCAGCGGAGAAGAGCGCGCCGAACAGCACGAGCAACAGGGCGAACCCGCCCACCGTTCTTCGTTCCACTGCGACCACCATCCTCACTCACCAGTCGGCTGATTATCGTGGCCGGGCCGCCCGGCTGGCCACCGGCCGTGTCAATACCAGGCGAACGTGAGCCTGCTCGTCCAGGTCAGCCAGGTTCCCGGGTCGTAACGCAGGGCCGCCCAGGCGCCCGTTCGGTGCAACGGGCCGATCAGCGATGTCCCATCGACGCAGAGGTAGGAGACGCTGTCTCCATCCTCGTCAGGTTCGATGCCGATGGCGCGCTCACATGCTGTGCCGTCATCCAGGAGTACGATCCAAGGATAGCGGAGATCTTCGTCTTCGCGTGGCCCCAGGGGCGCGCCGGTCTCCAACAGGAACGCCTCGCCGCTCTCGTCCGGCCTGGCGTTGCACACCACCGTCGACCCTGGGCCCGGTTCCGTGACGAAACAGGGGTCGAAAGTAACCTCATCGATGGTGCATCGCCACGCTCCCAGGCGATAGGCAATCTCCGATGGCCGGTCGCAGGCGCCCGCCACCACCGGCAGGCCCTCGGTCCCGGGCGCGAAGCGCAGAACCTCCGTTGGTGGGCTCTCCAGGACCTCACCCGGGTCTATAGGCTGAACGGATTCACCGTAGACGGCCCGGCCCACCAGGCTTGCCGCGCCCTGGATCGTCTCCACGGCGTATTCGAACGAAGCCTGGTTGCGTGTCAGGACCACCACTACCATCGACTCGATCGCTTCGTCTGAAGAGAAGCCGGCACTGGTCACTCGCCACCCGGTGAGCGCCGGGTACCACCCATCCTTGATCGAGACCGGTGTCTCCACGGCGGGAAAGCCCGTGCTCACACCCCACCGCTGTTCCTCCGCCACCTCCGCCATCAGGCCCGTCACGATCGCCCGGCTGGCGTCCGTGAGAATGGTCCCCGTCACAACTTTCGTGAGAAGCAGGGCGAGGCCCTCCGCCGTGGCGGTGGTATCGCCCCAGCCCAGGCCCGTTGGCGCCGGGTAGATCCCGAGCACGCCGGCGCGTTCAAGGAATCCGACGATCGGCTCGCCCCCGCCGAGCATATCCCACAGGACGGCCGCCGATTCGTTGTCGCTGAAGGAGATCATCGCGCTCATCAGCCAGGACTCATCTTCCGTCGGCTCGCGCTCTTCGCGCTCCGCACGGTCCAGGGTGGCGAGCATGATCAGGACCTTGGTCAGGCTCGCGAGGGCGAACGGCTCGTGGCCGTTGACCGAATAGGCCACCGCACGCCCGGGCAGCACCACCGCCATCGCCCAATGCGGATCGCGTCCGGTGAGGAAGTGTTCAGCCTCTGGCGCCAGCGCCGAAAGCGCGAGCACGGGGTAGACCCGGCCATCACCGACACTCATCCCCGGCGCTCCACGGTCGATCTGTGGCTCAGCGTCTACGGGTCCCGCCGCTCCGTCCGCGGCCAGCGTTTCCGCGAAGGCCCGCCCCTCTAACGAGCCGCTGGCCGCCCCCTGGGCCGCCGGCGCCTGGGCATCCGGGAGCTCGCAGCGCAGCCCAAACACTGCGACCGCGCTCAAGGCTACAAACGAAAGAGCGAGACGTTGCCGGGCTGCACGATACGTCACGTTCTGAACGCTGCCACTCTTGCGTGCTATTCGCAATCCGGGAAGTGGAACAGCCGCCCGGACCGAACCCGCCCGGTGAGCGAAGCGTGCCCTGCGTGTACGCTCCCGCCATGGATTCGAGTACGTCGGCCGAGCGCGACAACGAGGACGATGGACCGCCGCTGGCGCGCAGGGTGCACTACGCCTGGGTGGTGGTGGGCGTCACCTTCTTGCTCCTCCTCGCCTCCGCCGGTGTTCGCTCCGCCCCATCCATCCTCATCAAGCCACTGGAGGCGGATTTTGGCTGGAGCCGCGGCGAGATCTCCTGGGCACTGGCCGTCTCCCTGCTGACGCTCGGCCTCGCTGGTCCGCTCTCGGGCATGGCGATCAACCGCTTCGGCATGCGGCGCACCGCCATCGCCTTTCTCCTGGTGGGCGCCGGCGGGGTGGGCCTTACCGCCACCATGAAGAGCCTCCTCGAACTCCACCTTTACTGGGGGATTCTCGTCGGCTTCGGTACCGGGGGCGTATCCACGGTGTTGAGCGCAACGGTCGCCAACATCTGGTTCGAAACCCGCCGCGGGCTCGTCACCGGGCTCCTCGGTGGGGCATCGAGCGCCGGTCAGTTCGTCCTTCTTTTCCCTCTCATCGCGGCCGAAGCGAGCTGGGGCTGGCGCGCCTCCGTCCTCGCCATGGGTGCCTTGCTCGCCCTCGTCATCCTTCCCGTCTGCGCCCTCCTTCTTCGTAGCCGCCCGGCCGATGTTGGACTCGGCCTCTACGGTGCGGGCAGTGCGGAGGCACGCGCCCGGCCAGCGGATGCGCGATTCACCTCGCTCCGCGACGCCTCCCGTACTCTTGATTTCTGGTTGCTTGCCGGCAGCTTCTTCATCTGTGGGTTCACCACCGTCGGCCTCATCGGATTCCACTTCATCCCCCACGCCGGCGAGCACGGCTTCACCCGTACGGAGGCGTCCGGGCTGGTGACCCTGATGGGCACGATGAACATCGCCGGCACCCTCGCATCAGGCTGGCTGACGGACCGCTATTCGCCGCGCCACCTCCTTGCCGTCTACTACGTCCTCCGCGCCGGCTCACTTCTCACCCTCCCCCTGATCACCGGCCTACCGCTCATGTCCCTCTTCGCCGTCGTCTTCGGCCTGGACTACATCGCCACGATCCCACCCACCGTGATGATGACCGCCGACCGCTTCGGTCGCCGCTCCGTGCCAACCCTCTTCGGCTGGATAAGCTGCTCGCACATGGTGGGCGGCGCCGTCGCCGCCGCCTTCGCCGGCCAGGTCCACGACATCGCCGGCGACTATGCCATCCCGATCTACGTCTCCGGAGTGCTCGGCCTTCTCGCCGCCGCGATGGCCTTCGTCACCAACACCCGGCGCCGGGCGCTTCCCGTTCCGGCGCCTGCCTGACTAAGGCTTCCCCGTGCCTGAGACGCGCTGGGCGTCGATCGCTTCCGTCAGCTCCTGCGCCGTCGTCGGGTCGCCGTACAGCTTCGAGGCGCGGTAGACCGCCCAGATGGTGACCCCGATGACGATCGCCCGCAGCGGCCACGTGGCCAGCCTGCTCCAGATGATGTACTCGCCCACCGAGAGTTCATACAGCAGATAAGCCCGGACGAGGCCTGTCAGCCCTTCGCCCAGGGCCCACAGAAACGAGAGCTTCACGAACACCGGCGCCTGGAGCGGCACCCCCCCGGAAAACTGCGGGAACATCTCCCGTACCACACCGCCGATCAGCGGGCGCTTGAACAGCATGCTCCCCAGGAACATCGGTACGAAGAGGAAGTCGGCCACCGGTCCCGAAGCCAGGTAAGCTTTTTCGCTATCGAAGACCAGCCCAAAGACCGCCGACAGGGTGAGCACGACGAAGGCGAAAGCCGCCAGCAACCCGATAACCCGGTGGCGGCGATTCAGATAGAACACCAGCGACGACGCCAGGAATCCTCCGGCGATCGACACCCACGGGTCCGCCACGCGCGAAAGAATGTAGAAGACGGCAACGGGCAGGATGCTCGAGGCGATCCGCAGGTTCACGGCGCCTTCACTTCGTCCCGGCTTAGCTCCCGCAAGCCAGCGCTGTGCATCGCCGCCAGCCGTTCGTACCGGCCAGGGTTGCCCGTCACCCACTCCTCCGAAGCCGTCCCGGCGATCGCTCGTTTCACGATGGCGGGTACACCCACCGCTAGCATCCCGGGCGGTATCTCCGCGCCCGCCAGCACGATCGCCCCGGCCGCTATCAGCGCGCCCGCTCCTACCACCGCGCCTTCCAGCACCTGCGCCCCGTTGCCGATGAGCGCCCGTTCACCGATCGTCGCCCCGTGGATGATCGCGTTGTGCGCGATCGAAGCCTGGGCGCCGATGATCGCCGGCTGGTCCGCCCGGCCGTGGATAACGGCCCCATCCTGGATGTTCGCCCCCGGTCCAATGATCGCATACGAGGTATCGCCGCGGACCACCGCCCCGTACCAGACCGACGCCCCAGCATGGATCGTCACTTCGCCGACGACGGTGGCGGTGGGCGCGATGAAGGCCCCCGGGTGGATGACAGGGATCTTCTCCCCAATGGCATAGATCGGCATGGCCGTAGGGTAGAGGATCGCGCGGTGGCCGTCCGTTCGGGCCGAACGCTTGCACGAACGTTTCCTGCTATCGTCCCCTTCACTCGGAGGTGATCATGGAGTTCGAAAACACGGTTGCATTCGTTTCCGGCGGCGCCTCAGGGATCGGCCGGGCCGCCGCCACCGCGCTCGCAGCGCGTGGCGCCCGCCTCGTCGTCGCCGATATCAACGATGCGGGCGCCGCCGAGACGGCCGCGGCCATCGAACGTGCAGGCGGGATAGCCGTCGCCGTGCATTGCGATACCACCGCCTCCCGGGACCTCGAAGCCGCCTTCGCCACGGCCTACAGCCGCTTCGGCCGCCTCGACATCGTCTTCAACAACGCCGGCATCGGCGGCGAGCCGCTCTTCGAAGACGAGGCCATGGTCTGGAAACGCGTCATCGACATCAACCTCGCCGGCGTCATCGACGCCACGCGCCTCGCGGTCCGGCTCATGAAGGCCTCTGGCCGTGGTGGGGTGATCGTCAACACCGCTTCCATGGGCGGGTTGCTGCCGATGCCCGGTGCGCCCGTCTACGCGGCCACCAAGGCCGGCGTCGTGAACTTCTGTCGCTCCCTGGGCTACCTCGCCCTCGAATCAGGGATCCGCGTGAACGCCATCTGCCCCAGCTTCGTTGATACCCCGCTGGTCCGCCGCAACGGCGAGGAACGGATGCAGGAGATGGCCCAACAGGTGGGTGGCATTCTCCAGCCAGAAGACATTGCCGCCGGCGTCATCGAGCTCGTCGAAGATGACTCTCGCGCGGGCGCCATCATGCGCGTCACCGTCCGCGGCGGCCGTGACTACGCCCGCGAGGTCCGGGCGTAGCGTCTTTCGCGCTCTGATACACTTTGTCCATGGCGTTCTCACCTGCCGATATCGAGCAGTTCATCGAAGCGGTTCAGGCCGACCCGTCCCTCCGCGACCGCGTACGCGACGCCATCCTCCATGCCGACTTCCTCGCGCTTCGTGCGATCGCCGAGCGCCTCGCCGTACAGGATGGCGCGATGCCGACGCGCACGACATCGATATCTGAGGCGCCGGTTCAGCTCACCTCGTACTGAACGGCGGCTCGCGCAGCCAGGATCGGCCGGATCTTCTCCGTGATCAACGCGACGTGCGCCGGGTGCGTGGCGTACACCAGGTAGCCAGCCTTGTCTTCGAAGTCCGCAACCACGGCCACGTCGTGGTTGCCCTCGGCCGCGCCAGCGTCCGGCCCGAAGCGATACGCCCGGATCTCCGGGATCGCGGCCGGCATCGTCGCCAGGCCGTCCAGCACTGCCTGCCTCTCCCCGGCCGTCGCCGATTCGGTCCACTTCAAAAGGACCACGTGTCGAAACATAACGCACTCCTCGCAGCCTGCGCGGCCGCTACCCAACCTACGCTCTCACCGACTACCGACTACCGACTACCGACTACCGACTACCGACTACCGACCTACCGACTACCGACCTACCGACTACACCCCGAAGTCCCAGCTCATCCCGTCGTGGTACTGCTTGAGGACGTTCTTGGCGATCAGGATCCGGTGCACTTCATCGGGGCCGTCGGCGATCCGCAGCGTGCGGGCACCCGTGTACATGCCAGAAAGCGGCGTATCGCCCGAAACGCCCATCGCCCCGTGCACCTGGATCGCGCGGTCAACCACCCGTTCCATCGCCGCTGGCACGTAGATCTTCAGCGCCGAAATGTCCGTCCGGATGTCGCCAACGCCGAGGTCGATCACCTTCGCGCAGTGCAGGGTCAGCAGCCGCGATGTCTGGATGTCGATGTAGGAATCGGCGATGAAGCCCTGGATGAACTGCTTCGTCTCCAGCTTGCCGCCGTGGACTTCGCGGTCGATGGAGCGGCGTACCATCAGGTCGAACGCGCGCCACATCTGGCCGATGCTGTTCATGCAATGGAAGACGCGGCCAGCGCCGAGCCGGTCCTGGGCGGCCTGGTGGCCCGAGCCAGTCCGGCCCAACTGGTTGGTGACCGGCACGCGGACGTTCTTGTACTCGATCTCGCAGTGGTTGCTGTCGTGCCCCCACACCGGCACGCTGCGGACGATGTTGAAGCCGGGAGTGTCCGTCGGGACGATGACCTGGGTCATCTTTTCGCGCGTTCCACCCGAACCGTCCGTCTCTTCCGTCCGGCACATCACGATCGCGAAGGCCGCGCCCCTGGCGCCGGAGGTGAACCACTTGCGACCGTTGATCACCCACTCGTCGCCATCACGGACCGCCCGCGTCTGGATCGCGTAGGGGTTCGAACCGGGGGCGTCCGGCTCCGTCATCGAAAAGCAGGAGCGGATCTCGCCGCGAATCAGCGGCTCGAGCCACTTCTTCTTCTGCTCCTCGGTCCCGTACTTGATCAGGATCGTCTGGTTCCCCGAATCGGGGGCGACGACGCCGAAGAGGCTGTTCGAATACGGGCTCCAGGCCAGGATCTCGTTCATGTAGGCGTGCTTCATGAAGCCGATCCCCATCCCGCCGTACTCCTTCGGCAGGTGCGGCGCCCACAGGCTCGCCTTCTTCACGTTCTCCTGGATCTCTCGCCGCAGCACCTGCGTATCGGGATTGCGATAGTCCGCCAGGCGATCTTCGTTCGGGATGATGTAGCGGTTCACGATGTTCGCCGTAGCCTCGCGAACGTTGTTGATCTCCGGGTCGAGGTCGGGGATGGGTGCGATCTGCATAACGAAGCTCCTTTGGCCTGGTCGATGAGTCGTCTCGGATTCCGAAAAACTACCGCAATCATCCGTACCGTGCACGGGCTCCGGGGCCGCTGAGGCGTTCAGGAGCGCTCCGATCCCGCGAAAAGGGCCACAAGGCCCCCTTCCCACGCGCCGAACGGCCGTCCATTCCGGGGGATCCGCGTGCGCTTCCCTCAGAACCGGTTTAGGGGAGGGGTACGCAGTTCCCCGTCCCGGGCCGGATCGAATGGTTCGCGTTCGCCACCAGGATGCACATCTGCGTTGCGCCCGCCGGCTTTTGGCCCGGCCCATAGCCCGTGAACGGCGAGGGGCCGCCGTAGAGCTCCCAGGGGCCGCTCCCCGGCGACCCCGCCTGGCCCACCGGCACCGTGTCGAAGAAGAAGTGCACATGGTTTCCGGGCAGGCTGTAGACGAAGCCCCCGACGTCGAAGGAGATGCTGTAAACGTTGCCGCTCAGCGTGATCGAGTTGATCCGGGAGAAAGCCGTGGCCGCCGTCGTCGCCGTGGGTGTTGGCGTAGCCGTAGGCGGTGGCGGTGGCGGTGGTGGCGGGGGCGGTACGTTTGTTGGCGTGGGCGTCGGCGCAGGTGGGGCGGTGGCCGTCGGCGTGGCCGTAGGCCCTGGCTGCTGGCCGCCTCCGGGCTGGCTCGCGGTCGTCGATGTCGCGGTCGCCGCGCCACCAGAAGCGGTGCCCGTAGCGGTGGTGGTTCCCGTTCCCGTTCCCGTCGCTGTTGTGGTCGCGCTCGCGCTACCGGTTGCGGAAGTGGTCCCGCTGGCGCTCGCCGTAGCCGTGGCCGTTTGCTCCCCGGATTTCGTGGGTTCGTCGTCGCTCCCTCCAAGAAGGGCAAAGGCTAACCCACCGCCGGCCAGTGCCACGGCCAGGAACCCGGCGGCGAGAAACGCGGGCTTGCGGTAGATCGGGCGGGACCCTCCCCCGCCGCTCCCAGGCGCCTGCTGCCCGGCGGCCGACCCCGGTGGAGGCGCAACGGCGCCGACTCCGACCCCGGTGCCCGGCGGTGGCGTCCGCATGACGGTCGCCGTCGCTGGCGTGACCGTCTGGGGCTCGAAGGGCGAGGACGGCGGGGCGGGCGTTACAGTCGCGGCGACAAACGTCTCAGGCGCCGGCGTCACCGTCGGTGGAGCGGGCGTTACCGTTGGCGGCGCGGGCGTGGACGCTGCCGCAATGGCGGCTACCGTCTGCGGTTCGGGTGTAACGGTAGGTGGCGCCGGCGTGAACGCTGCCGGAGTAGCGGCGACCGTTTGCGGTTCGGGTGTAACGGTGGGCGGCAGGGGGGTGACCGTTGCCGAGGCAGCCGCCGCGTAAAGTGCGCTCGGCGGCGCCGGCGTCCGCACGACCGCCTGGCGTGCCCGCTCGATCGCCGCGGCCAATTCGCTCGCGTTCTGATAGCGGTCCAGCGGGTCCTTCTCCAGGCAGCGCCTGATGAGGTTCTGGAGCGATTCGGGGAGGTGGGAAAGCGCCCCCATCGGCACGGCCGTCAGCCGGTGCTGGAACAGCGTGTCCATATCCGTCTTGCCACTAAAGGGAACGCGACCGCTCAGCATCGCGTAGAGCGTCACGCCGATGGCGTAGATGTCCGAACGCTGGTCCGAGACTCCTTCGATCATCTCTGGCGCGGCGTACGCTGGCGTCCCCACAAAGCCGCCCGGGATCGTGACGCCGGGTGCCGTGTTCGTACGGGCGATGCCAAAGTCCGTAACCTTCGCCCGCCCCTGCCGATCGAGCAGGATGTTGTCCGGCTTGATATCGCGGTGGACGATGCCTCGCGCCCCGGCTTCCTCGATCGCCCGGGCCACTTCGGCGGCGATTCGCAGCGCCCGCTCCGGTTCGACCGGGCCACGGGCGATCAGGCTCGAGAGCGGCTCACCGTCGATGAACTCCATCACCAGGAAGTAGCGGCCTTCCTGCGTGCCGAAATCGAGCAGATGGACCGTGTGGGGCGAGCGGAGCAGCGCCGCCACGTGAGCCTCGCGCTCGAACCGCTCCCCGAAAGCAGGGTCGGCGGCGAGGAGGTGCGGGAAGAGCAGCTTCACGGCCACTCTGCTTCCGTCGCGGCGGTCCACGCCCTCGACAACAAGGCCCATGCCGCCCTTGCCCAGCACCCGCTGCAGGCTGTAGTGCGTCAGGATCGGGGGGAATTCCGCATCTTCCGGATGGGACAACGCTGTAGGCCCCCCTTGTTGTTCAGTGTCCGCGAGTATACGTCCTTCGAGCCACCATCGCCGCCGATCGTGAACCGTATTGTCGGCGCGTCCCCCGTGCCGCTAGGCTACGGCCCAATGCCGATCTCTATCAGGGTCAAAGCCAGCGCGGGGGTCCACGACGTCGTCGGCCAGGGGACTGTCACGCTCGGCCGCGCCGCCAACAATCAGGTCATGCTCGATGCTCCCGAGGTCTCGCGCTTCCACGCGACTATCGAGGAATCCGGGGCCGGCCTCGTGTTCACCGACCTCGGCAGCGGCAACGGCTCCCGCGTCGCCGGTAGAGAGGCCGAACCCCGTGTGCCGGTCAGCATCGCCCCGGGCGACCTGATAGAGATCGGCCCCTTCTCCATCACCGCCCAACGCGACAGTACCATCGCTCCTGGTCCCCCGATTCAGCGCACGGTCGTTGGCCTTTCTGGCGCCACCGCGATGCTTGTCATTCATCCCAGCATCATCGTCACAACGCCCCGAGGGACATCCTCCCACCTCCTCGATCGTGCCGAGCTGACCCTGGGCCGTGCGGCGGAGAACGATATCGTCGTCCCCGAAGAGGTCGTCTCCCGCCGTCACCTCGTCTTCCACCGCAAGGGCGCGACCTTCGAAGTGTCCGATTTCGGCACCACCAACGGGATCCGCGTGGCTGGCGAACGTGTCTCCTCACGGATCCTCGCGGAGGGCGACGTCCTCGATATCGCCGGTACCGTCTCCATCCGCTTCACCCAGGGCGCCGCCGCTCCCGAGGCCGCGCAGGCCGGCCAAGTCGTCTCTCTCCAGCCTGGCAAGGAGATGACGATCGGCCGCTCGCCCGACTGCGGCCTCGTTCTCGATCACCCGGCCGTATCCGCGCTCCATGCGAGGATCTCACAGGCCGATGGCCATTCCGTGATCGAGGACCTTGGTTCCTCCAACGGCACGTTCGTCAACGGCGACCGCCTGCTTCCCGGCCGCCAGCACGCACTCGCTCCGGGCGATGTCGTCCGCGCGGGGCCCGTGAAGCTCGTCTTCAGCCCGGGCCAACTCCACGCCCGGGATGAATCGCGCGAGATCGCCCTCACCGCCACCCACCTCAACCAGCGCCTACCCTCCGGGCTCAACCTGCTCCAGGACCTCTCCGTCGCTATCCATCCCCATGAGTTCGTCGCCGTCGTCGGCGTCAGTGGGGCCGGGAAATCGACGTTGTTGGGTGCGCTCAGCGGCCTTCGCCCGGCTTCCGACGGCGATGTCCTGGTGAACGGGACTTCGCTCTACCGCAACTTTCAGTCGTACCGCACGACGCTTGGCTACGTCCCCCAGGACGACATCCTTCACAAGGAGCTGCCCGTCTACCGCGCCCTCGAGTACTCCGCCGAGCTCCGCCTCCCCGACGACACCCGCGCCGAGGAGCGCCAGGGCCGCGTCGATAGCGTGATCGAGACGCTCGGTCTCCAGCAGCGCAAAGAAACGCCCGTTGGCCGGCTCAGCGGCGGGCAGCGCAAGCGCGTCTCCATCGGCGCGGAACTCATCACCCGTCCGGGCCTCTTCTTCCTCGACGAAGCGACGTCCGGGCTCGACCCCGGCACCGAAGGTCAGCTCATGCGCCTCCTTCGCCGCCTTGCCGATGACGGCCACACGATCGTCCTCATCACCCACGCCACCAAGAACGTGATGCTCTGCGACCAGGTCCTCTTCCTCGCCCGCGGTGGCTACCTCGCCTACTACGGCCCGCCGGATAAGGCGCTCACCTACTTCGGCGTCCAGGATTTCGATGGTATCTACGAACTCCTCGAAGACTCGGGCCAAACGCCCGAAGAGTGGGCGCAGCGCTACGTCCAGTCCCCGTTGCACAAGGAGTTCGTTGAGGGCCGCCTCAGGGCCCAGAACATCGACGTGGCGGCCACCGTCTCCGCTCCATCGGCCGCCAAACCGGCGAAGGCCGCGCGGTCCTCTTCCTGGCCACGCCAGTTGAAGGTCCTCTCCGTCCGCTACCTCGATATCATCCGGCGCGACCGCGTGATGGTCGCCCTCCTCTTTCTCATCGCGCCGCTAGTGGGTGCGCTCGATTTCCTGATGTGGCCGCGGGACGTCCTTAGCTTCCAGAACGGTGACGGCGCCAAGGCGATGACGATGCTCTTCCTTGCCGCCCTCTTCCCCTTCCTCATCGGCGCCATGACCTTCGTCCGGGAGATCGTCAAAGAATCCGCCATCTACGCTCGCGAACGCGCCGTCTCCCTCCGCATCTGGCCCTACCTCATCTCCAAGATCGGCGTCGGCTCGCTCTTCGCGCTCTACCACGCGCTCGCCCTCACGGCCATCCAGGTTATCGCCGTCAGCTTCCCCGGCATGGATGCGATGCAGCTCTTCAAGATCTACGTCACCATCACCCTCGCGGTCACGTCCGGGGTGCTCTGGGCGCTCCTCATCTCCGCTATCACCAACCGCGAAGAGCAGGCGATGCTTCTCGCGATCGGCGTCATCGTCCTCCAGGTCGTCTTCTCCGGGGGCCTGCTCCCCATGTCCGACCTCGGACCGCTGGGCACCGTTCTCGGCGCGATCACCAGCACCAACTGGGCCTTCCAGGCGCTCACGACTTCGGCTGGCCTCTCGACCTCCGGCTGCGAGGGTGATTTCTCCGCCTGCCGTCTCCCCGGGTTCGGGGGCTACACGAATCAGACCGAGCGGCAGCTCGGCTTCGACGGCGTGGATACGGCCTTCGGCGGCACCTTCGGCACGGAAGTGCTCACCGCCTGGCTCGCCATGGTCGCCATCATCGTCGTCCTCAGTGGCGTGCTCTTCTTCCTTCAGAAGCGCAAGGACACGCTGTAAGGGCGGGCACGGTTCGCGCAGCGCCCGGCACGCGTGGGCGGCCACTCCCCGGAGACGGTTCAGCTTTAGAAGTGCTCCGGGCACCAGGGAACCGGCTCCCACGAAAACATCAGGTCCGCCCGGCGGAGCGCACTGGCCGACCCTTCGACACGGCCGGCCCGGGCGAGCGTCGAGAAACGCACGCTGCCCATGAGCGCCGCTGAGAGCTCGCGGACGCTGAGGATGATCTCCGGCGTTGCCGCGACCCGAACGCAGACCGCGCCGTCCGGCCCGCCTTCAAGGCGGTACGTGCCCGCCGCGCCTGGCAGAAAGTCGTCGCTGACCGCGAAAGTGACGGTGCCTTCCACGGAATAGCGCCGGCCAGCGAGGGCACGTTCAACATCCACGATCCGCAACCAGACAGCGTCTTGCGCGTCCCGCTGAAGGCGGCGTGGATCCCTGAGCATCCAGAAGAGCGGCTCATCGCGCCGGCGGTTCCCGGCCGTGATCGTGCCGACGAGGTCGATGCCGAAGACGAACCGCCAGAGGGCGCAATAGGCCTCGTCGTCGAGAGCGATCAGCTCGTTGACCTGAACTTCGCCATCTGGACCCGTGCGTTCCCGCTTCGACTTCGTGACGTAGATGACGTACCCCCGCACCTCACCGTCTCGCTCATACGTCGCCACGTGGCGGTCAGACCACCCCTCGCGGAGTGCCTCCGCGTCCGTGAAGATTGTGGTCCGCCACCAGGCAGCTGAGCGCGAAACCATTCCCGGCTGGGATTCGCGGAACGCGTCCCAAACGGGCGGAATGAGCTCACGGGCGTCGTCGAGGTCTTGTAAACGCATGCGCCCCGGCGTGGCCACCGTGAATTCGAGGTCCGCGCGCTCTCGGCGTAAGGTGAGCCCGTAGGATTCGATCCCGAGGCCGTAGCCGAAGCGACCGTAGATGACGCTTTCGGAAGCCCAGAGCGCGGCCAGCGGCTCGCCCCGTTCGCGTACCTGTTCGAGCTGGCGGCGCATCATCCCCGTGAGGACGCCCTGCCGACGGTGCGTTGGCTTCACGCTCACCGCCGTGACGCCCGCCGTCGGCAGGGACTCGCCGCCGGGGGTTGTCATGTCGAATGAAAACACCCCCGCTGTGCCAACGAGCTCATCTCCGTCGAAAGCGCCGATGCTGCGCTCCTGCTCCCAAACAGCGAGCCACGAAACCTCAGGGCGAGGCGTTTCCAGGAACGCGTGGGAGAGCCGTCGCGAGAACGTCTCGTACTCTTCGTTCTCGATGGTACGGATGGTAATCGCCATGGCCGGGCTCCTTTCTGTTGAGCGCCTCGCGAGCGAACCGCTGATCACGCCCACAACGGGGCTCGCGGCAGAAGCTGCCGCAGCCCGCCTGGCGGCCAGGCCAACAGCCAACAGCCGCCTAGAGCGGGATGTTCCCGTGCTTCT
>CAZQCR010000056.1:0-15087 GCA_964591745.1 uncultured Anaerolineaceae bacterium | reverse complement strand
CGCCATCCTTTCCGGGGGCCAGCACGGCTTCGTTCTCGGCGATGTCGTGATCTCCACGATCGACGCGGCCGAGCCGGCCTGGCCGAACACCTTCGAGACCGACACGACGATCGCTCGCGCGACCCGCCACGCCGTGATCACCCGGCTCGCGGGAGACGGAGCGCTGGTGGGGGCGAGCCATCTGCCCACACCGGGCTTCGGACGGTTCACGGCGAAGGGCGGCGCCACAGCCTGGGAGCGGGCATAGCGTGCCCGTCCGGGGGCGATCGCGTGAAGATCTCCGTTTTTCGGCGCTTGCGCGGGCAAACGCTGACATCCTCTTGGCGCCAGGGCTGGTAGAGTGAGTGTGAGGCCGGGCGGGCAGCGGACCCGGCCACCAGCCCCTCGATCGTTTCATCCACCCCTCCCGGCACGTGTATTGACGCCGGGAAACGACTTCAGGTGTAAACCGCCGCGGCGCCGCGCGGCCGGGAGGATTCACTCTGGCCTCAAACAACCCTGCTCGAACATCGCGTCACGGGCACCTGCGACTCGCGTTCTACGCGGCCCGGCTCTGCAATCAGCTCGGCCAGGCGCTGTTCTTCGCCGGCCTGTTCTGGTTCGTCGGTGGCCAGCAGGGCGCGGCGATCGGGGCCAGCAGCTTGATGGCGGCGATGATGGGCGGCTCGGTGGCCTTCGGCCTGGCCGGCGGCATGCTCTCGGACCGTATCGGCCCGGGCAGGGCTGCAGTGCTGGGGGCGACAGGCCGCCTGCTCGTGATCCTTGCGGCGCTCTTCGTGGCCTCCCAGCCGGGAGCGATAGCGGCGATCGTGGCCGGGACCGTCCTCGCGTTCCTGTATTCAGGCGTATCCCAGCTGTACTGCCCCGCGGAGATGGCGCTTGTTCGGGCGGTAACGCCGGGACGCCCATCCGAAGGGCACGCGATCCTCGTAGTCCTCCAGTACGCCGGCAGCGGTCTCGCAATCGCGATTACGGCCGGCCTCGCCCTCGTCTACCGCAGCCCGGTCCCGCTCCTCGCGGGCGGCGTCCTGGCGTATGCGGCGGTGACCGTCCTGGCGCTGGTGGTGAGTGCGAAGATCGGGCCGGTGCCGCGCGCAAACCGGATGCACGCGCGGTTCGCCTTCGTTTCCAGCGTCCGTCTGTTTCGGCGGCAGCCCTCGACGCGGTACGCGGGCGTCCTGCTCGCCTTCACCGAACTCGCCGCGAAGGCGATGCTGGTGGTCGCACCGTACTTCCTCGCCCACCAGCTGGGGCTGGGGAACCTGGCGATGCTGGCGCTCGCCGCCACCACCGCGCTGGGCGTCGCCGCCGGGCTGCTGTGGGCCAGCCGCTCGTTCCACCATGGGATCGCGGAACCCGTCCTCCGCTGGACGCTGCTGGCGACCGTCGTCTCGCTCTTCGCCTTGCTGGTCATCGGCGGCGGTCTCACCCCGGCCAGCCACCTCCTGGGCCTCGGCAATGGCGATCTCGCCGTCTTCGCGGTCACCGCACCGGTGGCGCTCCTGCTCGGCGTCTGTTTCGCCGTTGGGCCCGTGAGTGGCCGGGCGGTGCTCAGCGCAGCAGCCCCACGGCGCCAGCAGTCGCGCGTCTTCGCCATGCAGAGCACGTTCACCGACGTCGTCGCGGTCGGACCGCTCCTCCTGATGGGCGCGGGCGCCGAGTTCGCGGGCGGGCTGCCAACGTTCACCTTCCTGGTACTGGCGGGCGGGGCCGCATTTATCGCGCTGGAGGTGGCTGCGGCCCGGCGCGATCAAGTGGGAGTTGAGCCGCCAGCGCCCTTCATCGCAATCGCCACCGCCCCAGGGGGATAGTCGGCACCCACCAAACGCCTCGGCCCGGGCCGACGGATCATTCCCACTCAAGGGCGAGGCCCGCCCCTACACTGGGCCTGTCATGCGTACTGAACATCGCCGAGGAATCGCACGTCATAGCGTGAGGCCCGCTCCGCCTCCCTTGCGGACGGGCCGATTCCGGCACGTCACCTTCGCCATCAGCCGCGAGGTGGTGATCGCGCTCGGGGCGTTCTTCGTCTACTTCGCCGTCCGCGGGCTTACCGAAGGGAGCAGCGAGGACGCGATCGCGAACGCCGGCTACCTGATCGACTTCGAACGCTGGCTCGGCATCTTCGTTGAGGAGGATGTGCAGGCGCTCATCGATGGGAAGAGCCCGCTCATCAACCTCGCGAACTGGGTGTACATCTGGGGACACTGGCCGGTGATCGCGTTGGTGGCGCTCTGGCTCATCGTCCGGCGGCCGGCCGAATACCGGCTGATTCGCAACGCCTTCCTCCTCTCGGGGGCGGTCGGGCTCGTCGTCTTCGCGACCTTCCCGGTCGCGCCGCCGCGGCTCCTCGACCTTGGCCTGACGGACACAGTGACGGAGCGTTCGGAGGCCTATCGCGTGCTCCAGCCGAAGGCGCTCGTGAACCAGTACGCGGCGATGCCCAGCCTCCACTTTGGATGGAACCTGCTCATCGGCATCGCGATCGTGGCCCAGGCGCGGGGGGCGCTCAAGATCGCCGGGGTGCTCTTGCCGGCGGCGATGGCCTTCGCCGTGGTGGCCACCGCGAACCACTTCATCATCGACGCCGTCGCGGGGGCGGCGCTCGCCCTGCTCGGGCTCTGGGGCGCCTGCTTGATCGAACGAAGGCTGCCCCCGCTCCCAAGGTCAGGAGGCGAGGCCGGCGAGCCACAACAGGAGGCGGGGTGAGGAGGGAGCCGACCGCCGACGCGCCGTTCGTCGTCGCCCATCGCGCCGGCAACGACATCGAGGCGCTCCGCCGTGCCTGCGCTCTCGGTGCGGACCTGGCGGAGGCCGATGTACGCTACCACCGCGGGCGGCTCGAAGTGCGCCACCTGAAGTCCATGGGCCCCGTGCCGCTGCTCTGGGACAAGTGGCTGGTCGTCCCCGCGTGGAAGCCGCGGCTTTCGTTCGCCGAACTACTGGCCGCCGCGCCGCCCGGCTGTGAGCTGATGCTGGACTTGAAGGGCGGACGCGGCCATGACCCGAAGGAGGTCCTCGCCGCCATCGAGCGCGACCTCCCCGGCCGCGAGTACACGGTCTGCTCGCAGTTCTGGTCCCTGCTCGCACCCTTTCACGGCGTGCCGGGGGTGCGCGTGGTCCACTCGATCGGCAGTGAGCGGATGCTCCAGGCGGTGCTTCCCCACCTCGAACGGCACCGTTCAGACGCCGTCTCGATCCACAAGAAGCTGCTGCACCCCGGGTCGGTCGCGAAATTGCTGGAGCGCGTCTCGCTGATCATGACGTGGCCCGTCAACCAGGAAGAGGAGCTGCGGCGGCTCCAGTCCTGGGGCGTGAACGGCTTCATCATCGACGACGTCGACCTCCTCGAGAAGGTCGTGCGGGAGCGCATGCCAGGCGACCGCTAAGCCGCTGCTATGCGCGCGCCCACCGGGCCGGCGCCCTAACGGGGCACGCGCTCGTCGTCGTCGCGGTCGAAGAGATCCCACTCGAGCTTCTTCGGGAAGGAGAGGCCGCCGCCGCCGAACAAGGTGAACGCAGAGGCGAGGAAGGCGATGACCGCCAGCCAGGCGTGGTCCGTCGTCGTGATGATGACCGCGCCGGCGCCGCCCCAGGCGAGGAGCGAAATGAAGCCGCGGCGGGGGTTGCGGGTGCCGCTCACCGCGCCAGCGGTGAGGAAGGCAAAGACCGCTATCCAGGCCGTATCCGGCTCCCGGGCGGCGGCGAAGCCGGTCACCAGCCAGGCGGCGGCCACGGCCCCTCCGTTCAGGATGGCGTCGCGCCGCATCACGCTGTAGACAACGGCCCCGGTCGCGAGGAAGGCGAAGATCGAGATCCAGGTCGTCCCGGCGTCATTCGCCAGGGCGATGGCCGTGCCCGCCCAGATTCCGCTGATCGCCACGAGCCGCGAGAGCCCCAGCCGCCGCCAGGCACTGACGCCGACCGCCCCCGTCGCGAGGACCGCGAAGACGACGCTCCACCAGGCGTCCGGTTCGATCACGACGGCCGTAACCGTCGCGACCCAGATGGCGACGATGGAGAGCAGGGAACTCGCCTTTACGCTCAAATCAGACGGCCGTTGGCATCGCGGATCTCCGGCCCTTCGACGCGTGCCCGGCCATCGCCGAACTTCGCGTCCCGCCAGGTGAGGGCGGCCTTCAGGCCCTCTTCGCCGGCGATCCGGCCGAACTCGCGCACGCTTGGGGCGAGGTGGGCGCGGGCGTCGTTCTCGCTGGCGATGCGCTGCATCGTGCGCGCGCCCATGAGTTCGAGCTGCAGGTTGACGATCCGCTTGTTCGCGCTCAGGAGCTCGGTGTCGATCATCACCATCCGATCGACCAGGCTCTCGACCTCCTGTTCCAGGTACTCCTTCGGAACGGACTTGAGGACGAGCCCGATCTTCGCCGCTTCCGCGCCGGTCACGCTGTCGCCGGTGAGGAAGAGGCGCTTGGCCCACTGCGGGCCGCAGTTGTAGATCCACATGTTGTTCGGCAGCGCGCCCATCGCCCGTGCCGGCGGAAAGCCGATCGTCGCATCGTCGGCAGCGATCAGGATGTCGCAGAGCAGGGCGATATCCGTGCCACCGGCCAGGCAGAAGCCATGGATCTGGGCGACCACCGGCTTATGCATGTCGAAGATCGCCATCCGCAGCCGCTGCGCGCGCTCCAGGTTCCAGGCGTCATCGTCAAAGCTGCGGCCACCGCGGTAGACGGCAGTATACGAGTCGTCCTTCGCGGCATCGGCCGCGCCCGGGGCGTTGCGGCGGGCAAGCGGCGTCAGGTCGTAGCCGGCGCTGAAGGCCCGGCCGTTCCCACGGATGATGACGGCGTGGACGTTCGTGTCGTTGTCCGCCTCCCAGAGCGCCTCGTTCAGCTCCGTCTGCAGCTCCATCGAAAGAGCGTTGAGCTTCTCCGGCCGGTTGAACGTGATCCGGGCCCGGCCCTTTTCCACTTCGTAGATGATCGTCTGGAAATCGTGTGACATGGCATGCCTCCTTGTGGGGCGCATTCTAGCGGACTGTCGGCCCACGTGGCCGGGCGGATTGGACGCAGAGACGCGGAGCCCGCGGAGATCAAGGGCGAAGGAGAGAAGCGCAGGCTCACCGGGGCACGCCCACCCGAAGAACCTCTTACGTCTTCGCGATTCGTCACTCCGCAGGTCTCCGCGTCCTTTGCGCCTTTGCGTCTAAACCAACCCCGGACCGCGCGGACGGCGTACAATCCGCCCCACTTCACCAGTTGGGGGCCAGGCTATGAGTCGTCCCGTCGCGGTTATCACCGGCGCAAGCCGGGGAATCGGCAAGCAGCTCTGTATCGATATGGCGCGGGTCGGTTACGACATCGTCGCCATCGCCCGGTCCACCGCGGAAAGCCCAACGAAGCTCCCGGGCACCGTCGATGAGACGATCCAGCTCGCGCAGGAGGCGGGCGGCCCCGCCTGTAAAGCGATCGCGGTCGGGCTCGATGTGCGCGACGAAGACGGCATCGCCGCCCTCGCCGAGCGCGTCCGCACGGAGTTCGGGCGCTGCGACGTCGTCGTCAACAACGCCGCCATCGCCCCGCCAGGGCCGACGCTCCAGGCGCCGACGAAGCGCTGGCGGATGGCGATGGACATCAACGTCCACGGCCCGCTCTACTTCATGCACTCCTTCGCCCCGCTGCTGGCGGAGAACGAGGGGCGGGTGATCAACATCTCCTCCAGCGCCTCGATCGCGCCCGAGTTCGGCCGCGCCAGCTACACGACGACGAAGCGCGCGCTCGAAGCGCTGACCGAATGCATGGGCCACGAACTAAAGGGCAAGGTCGCGGTGAACTGCATCCGCCTGGAGCTGAGCGTCTGGAGCGAAGGCTACACCTACACGCTCCCGGACATGGACTTCTCGGACTTCGAAGACCCGATCATTATGTCCGATGCCGCCCTCTGGCTCTGCCGCCAGCCGATCAGCTACACCGGCAAGGTACTCACGATCGCCGACATGCGGGCCACCGGCGCGGTCCGCGCGGTCACCCGTTTCGGCGACCGCGAGAAGGTGTAGGGGAGCCAAGGAGATGCCGGGACCGCTCTGTTCGTCCTGCGGCGCGGCCGTCAGTGCCGGCGAAGCGATGCGCAATCCGCGCCTCTGCCCGGAGTGCCGAGCAGCCTACGACTCCGCAGAAGCCCGCCGCGCCCGCGCGGTTGCGGAGCGGGACGAGCGAGCCCACCGCATTGACGGCCAGCCGTGGTGGCTGTGCCCCCGCCCACAGATCGTCGTCCGGTACACGTCGTTCGCCCAACTCTCCGCCGAATTCGATGCCGCAACCGGCCATGGGTGGCGGGTCGCCCAGACCGATAGCACCGACGGTGATGCGAACATGGGCCGCTACATCATCTTCGGCGCGCTTGCCCTGCTCAGCCCTGCGACGGAAGGGCCCATCACGGTCACCTGGGAACGCGTCACGGCCGGAATGGGCGGACCAACGTCGGACCCGGTGACGGCACTGAAGCAGCTCAAGGAGATGCTGGACCTCGCGCTCATCTCGGAGGACGAGTACGTCGCCAAGAAACTCGAGATACTGGCGCGGCTGTAACTCGCGCGGGAGGCTGAACCCATGCAGCGCGTCCTCATCATCGGCAACGGCGGCTCCGGGAAGTCCACCCTGGCGCGCAAGCTGGGCAAGCGCACCAGGCTGCCGGTCATCCACCTCGACCGCGAATTCTGGCGGCCGGGATGGGTGGCAACGCCGGACGAGGAGTGGTTCGCGCGCGTGGCCGAACTGACGGCCGGGGAGCGCTGGATCATGGACGGGAACTTCGGCGGCACGATGGAACAACGCTTCGCCGCCGCCGACACCATCGTCTTCCTCGACCTGCCGACGCACGTCTGCACCTGGCGAATCATCGACCGGGCGCTGAACCCGCGCGCGGCGACCAGCGGCTACCGGCCGGACATGGCCGAGGGCTGCGCCGAACAGCTCGACCCTGAGTTCATCGACTGGGTGTACCACTACCGGGAGCGCCGGCGCCCGGGCATCCTCGCATTGCTGGAAGCCGCAGCTCCGACCAAGACCGTGGTCCACCTCACGAGCTCGCAGGCCGCGGCTGACTGGCTGGCAGGGTTGCCCCGAGCAGTGGCGAGGTAAGCGCTCCGCGGTCCATCCGACCTCGCGCTTGACGCGCTCTCTCCGTACGCCCACAGTGGCGCCACGATCGGCCAATTCACCCCATTTCGGAGGACCAACTGTGAAAGCAATGCAACCCGAGGACGTCGACCGCCTCTTCGGCGAATGCGTGAGCGCGGGTGACATCGAGGGCGTCCTGGCGCTGTACGAACCTGGCGCTACGCTGCTGGCCGCGCCCGGCCAACGCGTCACGGGACACGCCGCCATCCGCGAAGTCCTCGCCGGATTCGCGGGGGCGAAAGCGCAGATCGCGTGCAACGTCATCGCGATGGTGCCGGGAGGGGGCGATCTGGCCGTCTGCTACAACGACTGGTCCGGCTCGGTGGAAGGCCCGGGGGGCGGGCGCGTGCCGATCGCCGGCAAAGCGATCGAGGTGGTTCGGCGCCAGGCCGATGGATCCTGGCTGTTCGTGGTGGATGACGCGAACGCGCGGACATAGGTCCGGCCGGGCCTCTGTTCCGCCTGATGGGGGACGACCCGGCCCGGCTCAGGACCGGTGACGCCGCACGCACGTGGCGACCGCGGGCGACTCTCGCAACCGCTCTGCGTTAGGATGCGCCCACACCTGACCCAGGAGCCACGCATGCTTGACCTCACAGGGAAAGTCGCCTTCGTCACCGGCGCCGGAAGCGGTATCGGCCGCGGTATCGCCCTCGCCTTCGCTCGCCAGGGTGCGGACCTGGCCCTCAACGACGTTGTCCCCGGCCGCGCCGAAGAGACGGCGGCCGAAGTGCGCGCCTTCGGCCGCCGGGTCGTCACGGCCACGCTTGACGTCCGCGACCGGGATGCGACGGAACGGTCGGTAGCTGAAGCGGTCGCCGGCCTGGGGCGGCTCGATATCTGCGTCGCCAACGCCGGTATCGGCCGCGGGAGCGGGATTCTGACGATGACCGAGGACGACTACGACACGCAGATGGACGTCAACGCCAAGGGCGTCTTCCTCACCGTCCAGGCTTGCGCCCGGGAGCTCGTCCGAGGAGGACATGGTGGCCGGATCATCGTGATCTCCTCGATCGCGGCGGAGCGGCCGAACGCCGGCGCCTGGGCCTACTGCGCGAGCAAGGCCGCCGTCCGGATGATGACCCGTTGCTGGGCGCAGGACCTCTCGCCGTTTCGAATCACGGTCAACGCGATCGCTCCCGGCTTCATCGAGACGCCGCTGGGTGCGCCCGCCCTGGGCGAAGGCGACATCCGCGCGATCAACGAGCGGTATATCCCGATGGGACGGATCGGCCAGCCGAACGACATCGGCGCACTCGCCTGCTGCTCGCCAGCGACGAAGCGGAGTACGTAACCAGCACCTACCAGGTGATGGACGGCGGCCTCGTCGATGCTGGCGCATGGGGAATGAAAAGCGACGCGCCCGACATGCGCGACGCCCTGATCGAGATGGTCCGGACGATGCCCGGCGCCCAGGTCCTCGCCACCATCGACCAGATGACCGAGCAGGGGATGGTGGAGTACGCGAAGCTGCGCGCCGAACGCGGGCTGCAGTAACCGCGGTCAGGCGTAGATGTAGCCGTCCGGTCCGCCTTCAGGAAGGACACGGAGCGAGCGGGTCGCCAGCTCGGGCTCGATGCCGAGCGACTCCATGGGGATTGCGCCGAGCAGGGGACGGGCCCCCACAGGCAGTTCCACGCAGGGGCCATCGGCGACGCGCCCCATGAGCGAGACCCGGGCGTTGCGGAAGATCCGCGTCTCCGATTCGCCCGTGGCAGTCTTCAGCCGGATGGTCCGTTCCACACGCAGGCCAAGCCGCTCAATCGCGTCGGCCGGGAGGCAGAGGTAGGTCGCGCCGGTATCGACGAGGACATCACCGACGTCGATCGAACGAATGGCGGAGGCCGGGACAACGCCAGCCTCCGCGTAGTCGAGGTCAGCGGAGTTCGTGACCGTGATTGCCGTGAAGATCTGGCCCATCCCGGCTCGCTCCCCCAGTTCTCGCGCCTGTGTGCTCGTCATACGGACAGTATACGGGACCGCACCAGCCGAAAAGCGCCGTGGTCTCGCAAGTGCGCCTCAGCCCGTAGACTTCGGGCCACATTGGTTTCGTGGGAGGAACGGCATGGGATCACTCGATGGCAAGGTGGCGATCGTTACCGGCGGCGCTTCCGGGATCGGCAAGCGCACGGCGGAGGTCTTCGTTGCCGAGGGCGCTCGGGTCTACATCGGCGACATCGACAGCGATGGTATCGGCGCGATGGTGGGCCAGCTTGGCCACAACTACGTCGATGGCGCGGTCGTCGATATCCGGGACGAAGGGCAGGTGACGGCGATGGTGGCGGGCGCGGTCAAGCGCTTCGGGCGGCTCGACATCTGCTTCAACAACGCTGGCGTCGGCGGCTTTTCGCCCATCCAGGAGTACCCGCTCGAGGAGTTCCAGCGCGTCCTCGATATCTGCCTGACGGGCACCTTCCTCTGCATCAAGCACGAATCGAAGCACCTCATCGGAGCGGCGCAGGGCGGCTCGATCATCAACATCGCCAGCCTGAACGCGATGCAGGCGACGGAGGGCTTCGCGGCCTACTGTTCGGCCAAGGCCGGGGTGGCCATGCTGACGAAGGTGGCGGCGCTCGAACTGGGGCGCCACAAGGTCCGGGTGAACGCGATCGGTCCGGGGCTCATCCATACTCCCGCGACCGCCGGGTTCCAGGCGATGCCGGCTGTCTACCAGGGCTTCATCGACAACTCGCCGATGGGCCGGGCGGGCGAGCCGGACGATGTGGCCCAACTCGCCCTCTACCTTGCGGGCGACACGTCAAGCCTGATGACGGGCCAAACGCTCTACATCGATGGCGGCCAGAGCCTGAAGAAGTACCCCGAGCTCTTCAGCGCGTTCGGCGTGGCCGAGTAGCGCAGTGCGAGCGATGCCGAGAGAATCGCGAGAGCTTCCGGCCGTACGCCGGGCGGAGCGCACGATGAGCCGTAGACAGTCCATTCTCTGGAGTTCGCTGGCCGCGGTCTTGGCGCTGGCCTTCGCTGCCTGCGGCGGAGGCGATGGCGGAAGCAACGCAACGACGACGGCGACGGCCTCGCCAGGTACGAGCGGCACCGCCAACCCATCCACGACGGGCACAGCGTCCGCCACCGGGACGGCGACGGGTTCCGCCACGAGTTCGGCCACGGCCACGCCCGCGGTACTCCCGGCCGTGACACCGCGGGCCGATGGCGCGCCCCAGGTGCGCTGGATGCTGGCTGAAGGCGCTGGCGCCGGCGCGGTTACCGTTCGCCTGCAAACGGACGTGCCAACCACTGTCATCCTCTCGGTGTTCCGCGCGCCGGGCGAGGGCGCGGGCTCTGGCGCATCCACCCCCGTGGAGGAGAAGACCGCTGCCACCACTCACGCTTTGAGCGTCGGAACGGGCGGTGTGGTCTCCGGCTACCAGGTGATTGTGACAGCGGCGAATGGCAAGCGTGCGATCGCGACCCTCGAATCAGGAACGGTGGTCGGCACGCAGTACTTCGGCAAAGGCACCACCGCGCCGAGGGTGACGCTCACGGCGGGCCGCAAAGCGTCCGTCACCTGGTCGAATCTGAAGCCAGACCCGGCCGCCCCCGACGGCGCCGGGCAGGTCCTTGTCTTCAAGAAGGCGGCTGGCTGTCCCACCGCCGAAGCCTGCCCGCTCTCGTTTCTCCTGCTCGCCACGAACGATAGCGTGGCGAGCGACGCCAACGGCGAAAACCACCGCGTCGCCCTGGCGATCCCGGACGGCCAGGACCTGGACTATCGCGTGCTCATCGCGGGGAAGCCGTTCACGCCTTCGGCTGGCACGCCGGTTAGCTGGTTCTTCCAGCTCAACGTCCTGGGGAGCGAAGTAGCCCGGCTGGGGCAGCGTGCGCAGGGCCCGGGACACGCCTATCCTCGGGCCATCTTCATCGCCGAGGTTACCCGCTATGGCCGCACCACTCGATGGCATCCGTGTCCTGGAGGTCGCCAACTGGCTGGCGGCGCCTGCCGCCTGCGCGCTCATGGCCGATATGGGCGCAGAGGTGATCAAGGTCGAACCGCCCGGGGGCGACATCTTTCGCGGCTTCGTCCTGCGCTCGATCGGTTACGACTTCGACTTCCCCCACAACTACGCATTCGAAGTCGATAACCGGGGCAAGCGTTCGATCACGGTCGATCTCGATAAGCCGGGCGGCCCGGAACTGGTGCGCCAGCTGGCCGCCAACTGCGACATCTTCCTCACGAACCTCGTCCAGAAGCGGCGCGTCCGCTACGGGCTGACATACGAGGACGTGAAAGCGGTGAACCCGACGGGCGTCTACGCCTCGTTCTCCGGCTACGGCACACACGGCCCGGACGAAGACCGCCCGGGATTCGATTTCGCGGCGTTCTGGGCGCGCTCCGGGATCATGAGCATGCTCGGCGAGCCAGATTCGGCCCCAGCGATGTGCCGCGGGGGGCAGGGCGACCACACGACGGCCCTCAACATCCTCGCCGGCGTCCTGGCCGCGCTGCGCATGCGCGACAAGACGGGCGAGGGCCAGCACGTTGAACTGACGCTCCAGGCGACCGGGATGTACACGATCGCCGGTGACTTCGCGGCGGCGCTGACTTCGAAGAAGGACCCGGCGCGGCTCTCACGGAAGACCCCGGTCAACCCGATCTGGAACACCTACCGCTGCGCCGATGGGAAGTGGGTGCTGATGGTCATGCCCGTGCCCTTCCCGGGCTACTGGCCGAAGTTCTGCGAGATGGTGGAGCGGCCGGAATGGGCGGACGACGAACGCTGGAACACGCTGGCGAAGCTACGGGCGAAGACGCCGATGCTGGCGGAGTGGATCGACGCGATCATGTCGGAGCGCGACTTCGCGGACTGGGCGAGACGGTTTGACGCCGCTGGCCTGATCTGGGCGCCGGTCGCGACGATGACGGACGTGATCAACGACCCGCAGGTGCGAGAGATGGGCTGGATCACGGAGATCGACCACCCAACCGCCGGCACGTTCGAAACGCTGAACACGCCGTTCCGCCTGTACGGAACGGATACCGGCGCCCGCGGCCCGGCGCCTTCCGCCGGTGAGCACACGTTCGACGTCCTCACCGAACTCGGGCTCTCGGAATCCCAGCTCGCGACCCTCGCGGAGAACGGCGTCCTGGGCTGACGGCTTTCCGCGGGGTTTGACGTTAGCCGGCGGCGTTCTTGATCTCTTCCAGCTTCCGCCAGTGGTGGTCTGTCTCTATCCGGCGCACGGTCCCTGAACGCGAACGCATGACCAGCGAGTAGCTCTTCGCCCCGCCCGGCACATACTCGATGCCCTTGAGGAGATCGCCGGTCGTGACGCCGCTGCAGGCGAACATCACGTCGTCGCTGCGGCAGAGGTCGTCGATCCTGAGGACCTTCGTCAGGTCCATCCCTCGTTCGGCGGCGTACTTGCGGTCTTCGTCGTGGCGCGGCCAGAGGCGGCCCTGGAAGTCGCCTTCGATGCACTTCAAGGCGCAGGCGGCCACCACGCCTTCGGGCGAGCCGCCGATGCCGAGCATCATATCCACGCCGGAACCAGCGATACCGGCCGAGACGGCGGCCGGGGCGTCGCCATCGGTGATGAAGCGGATACGCGCGCCCGCCGCCCGGATCTGATCAACCACCTCCGTGTTGCGGTCGCGGTCGAGGATGATCACCGTGACCTCCTCGACGGTCACGCCCTTGGCCTTCGCCACTTGCTCGATGTTCCAGGAGATGGGCGCGTCGAGGTCGATCCTGCCGCGGGCTTCGGGGCCGACGGCGATCTTCTCCATGTAGAACATGTCGTACGGGTTGTAGAGCGTGCCACGCGGAGCACAGGCGATGACGCTGCAGGCGCCCGGGCGGCCGAGGGCCGTGAGCCGCGTGCCCTCCAACGGGTCGACGGCCACATCGACCTGGGGGCCGCGACCGTTGCCGATCCGCTCGCCGTTGAAGAGCATCGGCGCTTCGTCTTTCTCGCCTTCGCCGATGACGACTATGCCGTCCATGTCGACGGTGTCGAGCATCATGCGCATGGCGGTGACGGCGGCGCCATCGGCGCTCATCTTGTCGCCGCGTCCCACCCAGCGGGCGGCGGCCAGGGCGGCGGCCTCCGTCGTACGGACGAGTTCCATGGCGATGTTGCGGTCCGGGACCTGTTCGTTTCTCATGCGTTTACTCCCAACTGGCTCGCCACGGGCTTGAGGGCCGCCGCGACAAAGCGAATATGTTCATCCAGTTCGACGCCAAGGTCCGCGGCTCCCTTGATGAGGTCATCGCGGTTCACGGCCCGGGCGAACGCCCTGTCCTTCATCTTCTTGCGGACGGAGGCGGGCTCGACGGCGCTGAGCGACTTTTCGGGCTTTACGAGGGCGCAGGCGGTCACGAATCCCGAGAGTTCGTCGCAGGCGAAGATCGCGCGGTCCATCGGCGAGGAATACGGCTTCCCAAGAAAGGGCGCGTGGCAGAGGATCGCGTAGCGAATGTCCTCCGGGACGCCGCGGGCAGCGAGGATCTCTGAACCCTTGAGGGGGTGAAGCTCTTCGGTCGGGTGGATCTCCCAGTCGAAATCGTGGAGCAGGCCGGTGATACCCCACTTCTCCTCGTCTTCGTGCAACGTGCGGGCGTAGGCGCGCATCACCGCCTCCACGGCGATCCCGTGGCGGCGCGTGCGGTCTTCGCGGGAGTGTTCGAGGAGGATCTGCCAGGCGTCCTCGCGGTGCATCGGCTTTCTCCTGAACGTTCTGGCGGAATCCTACCAGAGGCGTCGCGCTGGCGCCCCGATGATGTTTACGGCCGGTCCGTCCGTGGGTAGGATGATGGGTATGACCGCCGTGAAGACCGCCATCTCCGTTCCCGCCGATCTCTTCCGCCTCTGGGAGGCGGCGGCGCTGGAGCTTGGCCGCAGTCGCAGCAGCGTCATCGCCGAGGCCCTCCAGCGCTACCTCCAGGCCCACACGGAGGAGGCCCTTCAGCGCCGATTCAACGAGGCGTTCGCGGACACGGAGCTGGCCGGCGAGCCCGGTGAACTGGCTCCGTATCAGCGTGGTGCCGCGGCGGCTATTGACCGTGAGGACTGGTAGGTGCGGCAGGGCGAGGTGCGGTGGGTGACGCTTCCTCCCGAAAACGGTTCGGGGCCAGCCAATCGCCGCCCGGTCGTTATCGTCCAGAACGATAGAGCGAACGCAAGCCCGATCCGGACAGTCATCGCCTGTGTGCTGACATCGCAGCTTCGCCGGGCTGGGGCGCCGGGAAACGTCCTCCTCCCCGCCGAAGAGACGGGACTCCCGCGGGACAGCGTCGCCAACGTATCGCAGCTCTTCACGTTCGACCGCGACCACCTCGGTCCTACCGTCGGCGTGGTTTCGAGCGATGCAATCGACGAGATTCTCGCGGGCATCCAGCTTTTCCTGGAGCGCGTCGCGCCGCATTAGCGCGAGCGGAGCACGTACGGCACGATCGCGAGCATGTTCTTCCCGTTTCCCGAGGCGCAGAACTTCCAGGGCCTGGTTTCCGCTGAGTGGTTGCACGCCGTGTTCGCCTGGAGCCGCCGCCTGCCCGGCGCGACCCGGCCCCCGGCTCTGCCCGACGGGCCCCTGGTGCTGCTCGAGGTCAGCTGGGCGCCGCTGGCCGAGGCGGCGGCCTACCACGCGGGCCACGTCCCGCGCGCCATCCACCTGGACACGGATGCGTTCGAGGACGGGTACCCCACCTGGCGGCTGCGGCCACTGGCGGAACTGCAGGCGGTGATCGGGGGCCTCGGGATCACGCCAGCAACGACGGTCGTGGTCTACGGCCACCAGCCGATTGCGGCGGCGCGCGCCTGGTGGGTGCTGCGCTACGCCGGCGTTGCCGACGTGCGCATCCTGGACGGCGGGTACGCATCCTGGGCCAGCCGGGGCTTCGCCAGTGAGGTCGCTGGCAACGAAGCCGCGCCGGGCGCCTTCGCGGCGGCCGGGCGCCCGGAGATGCTGGCCAGCCCGGCGTACGTGCACGAC
>CAZQCR010000055.1:0-15261 GCA_964591745.1 uncultured Anaerolineaceae bacterium | reverse complement strand
TAGTCGCGACCCACAGCGGTCGCGGGTTGTTCGAACCAACGCCAGCCGCGCCCGAAACCGGCGAGACCACGCCCCCGCCGCTGGGAAGCCTCGCCGTCGTCATCCTCCTTCCCGCATCATCGTACGCGTAGGCCGACTCGTTCGAGTTCCAATCGCCGACGAACCTCAAACCTCGGACCCCGTCTGCTACGCTTACCCCATGGCCATTCGCGAGCCCAAACCCCCCTGGCTGAAGGTCCGGTTCCCCGCCGGCGAGAACTACCAGCGCATCCAGGAGCTGATGCGCGGGCAGACGCTCCACACCGTCTGCGAAGAAGCCCGTTGCCCAAACATCGGCGAATGCTGGAGCCGTGGCACAGCGACCTTCATGATCCTCGGTGATACGTGCACGCGTTCCTGTGGCTTCTGCGCGGTCAAGACGGGCCGCCCCGGCGCCCTCGATACCGCTGAGCCGGCGCGTGTCGCCCTCGCCATCCAGAGCATGGCCCTGCGCCACGCCGTCATCACCAGCGTCAACCGTGATGAGCTCGAAGACGGCGGCGCGGCCATCTTCGCGGAGACCATCTCCTGGACCCGACGCCTCTCCCCGCAAACGACGATCGAAGTCCTCATCCCCGACTTCAAGGGCAACTGGGATGCCCTCGCCACGGTCTGCGCGGCCGCCCCGGAGATCCTCAACCACAACACCGAAACCGTGCCCCGCCTCTACAGCGTCGTCCGCCCCCAGGCTATCTACGAACGTTCGCTCGAGCTGTTACGGAGGGCGAAAGCGCTCGATCCAGCGGCCCTCACCAAGAGCGGCGTCATGGTCGGCCTTGGCGAGACGCGGGAAGAGCTGCTCGAAGTCTTCGCCGGCCTCGCCGCCCAGGGTGTCGATATCCTCACCGTTGGCCAGTACCTTCGCCCCACTCCCGATCACCTCCCCATCGCCCGTTACTGGCACCCGGACGAGTTCGTCAGCCTCAAGGAGGCGGCCCTCGCCCTCGGCTTCCGCCACGTCGAAGCCGGGCCCCTCGTGCGCAGCTCGTACCACGCCGAAGAACAGGCGGCCAGTAATGCCGGGCCGAACGGATTCGTGAGGCGCCAGGCGGTAGGTGAACCGATTCCGCTGTTCACTATCGACGCACCGACTCGGTAAATCCCCGATTGGCCAGACGGCGGCCGTCACGTATCGTGGCCCCGCTGTGACCGTGCGAGATCGGCTCCCCTTACCGGTTGATTTGGACGAAGAAGACTACCGAAGAGAGGCGCTTGGCGCTTTCTCGCACGAGATCCGTACCCCCCTTACCTCCCTTCGCATGGTCATGGAGCTCGCCCAGCGCGATTCCAGCCCTCCCGATCTCACGCTCGATGCCGAGCTCGCGCCGATGCTCCACGCCTCTGTCGATAGCCTTCAGTCGCTCGCCGATGACCTCCAGGATTTGTCCCGGTTCGAACGCGGCCGCCTCAAGCTCTCCACGGGCCCGGCCAGCCTCGCCGCCGCCTATGCCGCCGCCGCCGACCTCGTTGGCCCGCGGATAGCCTTGACTGGAAAGGCGCCGCCCAACCTCGACGGCCCGTGGGATCCGACGCGCCTGGTGCGCGCCTTCGCCGGCCTCGCCGAAGCCGTCAACCGGGCGGGCGATGGCAGCGGCGAAGTCGTCGCCACCTGGTCGGTGGATGGTCTGGCCGTCACCTGCGAGCTCGCTTCCGGTCTTCCAGGGAAAAGCGCGAAGCCCCTCGCCGCCGATGTTGGCTTCTCCTTCTTCCGTGCCCGCGCCTTCGCCCTCGCCATGGGCGGAACGGTCGGATGGGAGCGCGCCGAACACTATTTCGCCGTTCGCCTCGGCCTCCCGCTCTAGGCCGCCGAGCACCTTCGCGGCGAGGCCTCCTCCATGGCCGCGAGCCAGCGCTCCCCCGGGTCATGGCCTTCCTCCGCCCGGCAACGTGGCCGCCCGCCTCTCCCTGCTGGTCCGCAACACACGTCGCTACACGTTCTGAAGGCGCCCGGTCAGTCCCTTCACGCCCCACCTTGCGGGAGAACCCCTATGCGTCCGTCCGCCGCCGCCCGACAGACTGGAAGGCCTGGGGGCGTGGTATGCATACCATCCTGATCCGCTGGTTCAGGGAGTGGGCGCGACCCGCATTCGGCGCTACGGCGCCGGGGATCGCTGTCTATCGTGGGCTCTTTCGTTGGGCCCTCGCACTTCTCTTTCTCGCGCTCGCGGCGAACGGCTCGTTCGGACCGTGGCGCCCCATGCTCATCGCCGCTGTGGTCGCCGTGCCGGTGGTGCTCGCCCTCGGCGATGCCATCCACCTCACCGTCCGGCATCGCCAGGAAAGCGTTCTTGCCGCCTATCCCCTGTTCTACCTTTCCCACGTTGTGTTGGTCGCGATCGTTTCCGCGGCGGACCCGAGCCCGAACTCGCTCGTCCCTGTGCTCTCGATCCTCACCATCTTCACCGCCCAGGGCGTCTACAGCCCGCGCTTCATCGCCTCGCTCGGGTTCTTTGCCGCCGCCAGCACGCTTGGGGCCCAGGCCCTGCGTTCTGGCTACGCTGACCTTTCGCTGGTGCCCACCATCTTCTGGTCGACCATTCTCCCGGCCGCGGGAGTCTACGCCGCCATGACGGCTGCCCGCGCCGAAGGCCTCCGCCGAGGCCTCAGCGCCGCCAACGCCGCCAGCCGGGCGCAGGCCGATTCCCTTCGTGAAGCGCTGGCCATGGCCCGGGAAAACGAGCTCCGCTTCCGCACCTTCGCCGATCACGCCCCGGCCCTCATCTCGCTCCTCGACCGCGCCGGTTCGCTGATCTACACGAACCATCATCTTCGCGAAGAGCTCGGCACCGACCTTCGCCTCGAGGAAGGCGCCATCGCCTCCGCCGCTTTGCCGCCCGAATCCCGCCGCCGCCTGCGCGAAGGCGTGCGCCGCGCCACCGCCGGGAGGACTGCCTTCGTCGATTTCGAGACCACTGCCCAGCGTTCGATGAAGGCCACCCTCTTCCCCATCAGCGATGGCGCCGGGGTGATGGTCTTCGACATAACCGCCGAACGCGCCCACGCCGTCCAGGATTCGCGGGCCCAGCAGATGGAGACCCTTGGCACGCTCGCCGGTGGCGTCGCCCACGATTTCAATAACCTGCTCACCTCCATCCTCGGGAACATCTACATGGTGCGTCGCGGATTGCCCGCCGGGTCCGCCCTCCTGGGCGAGATGCTCGACGATGCCAGGATCGCCGGTGAGCGTGGCGCCGAGCTGGTTCGCCGCCTGATGGACTACAGCCGCCCACAGCTCGAGGAGCCAGACCTCGTCGCCATCGACGACCTGGTGGGCGAGACCGTTCGCCTCGCCGCCCCCGGCCTTACGCCCCTCATCCGTGTCACGATCGAACCGCCCGCCCCGGATCTCCTGGTCACCGGTAGCTTCGGCGCCCTCCAACAGGTGCTCCTCAACCTCCTGCTTAACGCTCGCGACGCCATGCCCGAAGGTGGCGCCATCACTATCCGCTCCTCATGGGTCACCGCCGATGACCCCTGGATCGTGCGTGAATTCGGCATCGACTCCGGCCCCTTCGTCGCCGTCACGGTGACCGACACCGGCTACGGGATGGCGCCAGACGTCGCAGCCCGTGTCTTCGAGCCGTTCTTCACCACCAAGGAGATGGGCAAGGGGACGGGACTCGGGCTCCCCACCGCCGCCAGCATCGCACGCGCCCACGGTGGACGGATCGATGTCTTCTCAGCCCCTGGCGCCGGTACCACCTTCCGCCTGGTCCTGCCACGCGCGCGCGTCGATACAACCGCCGCGCCCCGCGAACAGCCGCTCGTGAACGCGTAGGTTCAGCGCCCTCGGCTGGCCGATCCTGCCGCCCACCCCGGCGCACGTCCGCCCGCTGGCGGACCTACGTCCGCCAGGTCGAACCCCGCTCCCGTGAGCAACCAGGCGATCACCGAGTCGGACGTCCACATCTCCCGCGTCCCGGCGATGCGGCGTCCCCAGACGTGCGCCGGGACGGTCGGCGCCAACGCCAGGATCCGGTCCGCAACGGCAGGGTCAACGGAGAGACAATGTGGTTTCTCCACCGCCCACCGCTCATCCGGCAGCGTCTCGCCCGGGGTGCAGCGGAGTTCGTAGCGAAAAAGCCGCCAGCGGTCCGCTCCGCGAACGCCGACTGGCCCCGACATGGCGGCCTCGGAACCACCAGGGGCGAACGCCGGCGTCAGTTCGACCGTGGAGCGTCTTTCCCCGGTCGCGCGCAACTTGAGCGCGGAATGGAAGAGCCGCGCGCGCGGCCGCCGGCAGCGAAAGGCTTCAAACGCCTCCCAGGCCTTGAGGCTCAGCTGCTGCGCCCTCGAAGTTCCGGCCCCCACGGGCATCCAGTGCAGCTCCACCGCGCAGCCGTCGCCGGGCGTGGGCGCTGGCTCGTCGCGGTCTTCGGCTTGCGGCATGGTCGCTATCCGCGCGGCAGGGCGAAGCCCAGGGCTGCCTCGAGTTCGTCGATGGCCCCGAGGTCGGGGTTCACCTTGATCGTCGTCATCCCGACCGCCCGCGCCCCCTTGAGGTTTGCGCCGATATCGTCCAGGAACACCGCCTCGTGCGGCAGGACGCTCAGCGCCTCGCAGGCCATGTGGTAGATGCGCGGGTCCGGCTTTCGGATTCCGACCACAGAAGATTCGATCACGTGGTCGAAGAGATCCTCCAGGATGATCGCCCGTGGGCGCGATTCGGCGTCCGCGCGCGCGACGTTGTTCGTAATGCAGCCCAGCTTTACGCGTCCCCGCAGATAGCGAACCACCCCCACCATCTCCTCCCGCACCGATTGCGTGCCAAAGGCCGCGTCCATGATCCCCTGGGCGCTCACGCGGATCCCCCGCTCGTGGCCCTCCGCTTCAAACCGCGCGATAAACTGGGGGAGGCTCAACTCGCTCCGCTCCCAGCGTGACCAGGCCAGCTCGTGGTCGCCGATCATCGGGCCCAGGATCGCGTAGTCCACGCCCTCCCGCGCGGCGTATTCACGGATCGCGATCACGGGCGACGACGTAAGCACTCCGCCGATATCGAAGATCGCAGCGCGAAGATTGGTCACGTAGGCATGCTCCGAAGGATGGTATCCCGGCAGGATACCACCGTGTCCCGGTCCAGACGCCCGCCGCTGATCGCTAAGCCGCGACCTTGCTGATAGCCGCCAGCACGACCACGACGGCAACGATGCCCCCAACCACGAGGAGCGCCCGGGATTGCCGCCGCCGGGCCGCCGCCGGGTCTCCTACCGGCGCCAACAGGCCGGCGCCCCCGAGTTCCGCCACCACGTTCCGCGCCGCCGCCATCTCTCCCTCGGCCACAAGCACAGGGTAGCGCGCCCATCCCGAGGTCATCGCTCCGCCCAGCGCCGCGCCAACGCCACGTTCGAAGCTCGTGGCCTGGATGCCCGCGTCGCGCAGCGCGTCCAACCAGATCTGGGCCTGGACCGGGTCCCCCGCCTCGGCAACCACCACCGTCCGGCCCCCTTCCATCAGTACGACCGCGATTCGCCCACGCGGTGGAGCTTCAGGAAGTTGGTAGTGCCGTCGGCGTGAACGGGCATGCTTGCCACAACCACAACCTCTTCGCCCAGGGCTACGTGTCCACCCTCCATCAGCATCCCATCCACCATCCGCAGCATGTCGTCCGAGGTCTTCACAAGCGGAGCAAGCACGGGCGTCACCCCGCGCGCCAACGAGAGCCGCCGGCAGACCCCTTCGCTGGGCGAAAACCCGTACACCGGTACGGCCGGGTGCACCTTGCTCAGGAGCAACGCCGTGTAGCCGCTCCGCGTAAACGAGACGATTCCCCGGATGTTCGCATCGGATTCCACGATGCGGCGTACTGCCAGCGCGACCACGTGGGAGTGGTCGTCCGTCGCCGGGTGGGTGATCGCGTCTATCTCTGGTTTGGCGGCGCCCTCCGCCCGGCGGATGATCCGGTCCATTACCGCCACCGCTTCCACCGGGTACTTACCGACGGCCGTCTCCGCGCTGAGCATCAGGGCGTCGGAAAGGTCCCAGACAGCGTTCGCGACATCGCTACTCTCCGCCCGCGTCGGTCGCGGCGAATCGATCATCGACTCCAGCATCTGCGTCGCCGTGATCACCGGGATCATGTGGCGGCTGGCCGAGGCGATGATCCGCCGCTGCTGGATCGGCACGTCTTCCAGCGGCAACTCCACCCCGAGGTCCCCGCGCGCCACCATCGCCCCATCAGAGACGGCGAGGATCGCGTCGAGCTCCTGCACCGCCTGCCCCCGCTCGATCTTGGCGATGATCGGCACATCCGCTCCGTGCGAATGAATCGCCGCCCGCGCCCGTTCCACATCCTCCGCGCTCCCCACGAAGCTCAGGCCGAAGTAATCCACGCCCGCCTTCACGCCCGCCGCGATCGCCTCGAGGTCTCGCCCGGTCAACGCCGAAAGCTGGAGGCGTGACCGCGGGAAGCTCACCCCCTTGCGTGAAGCCAACGTCCCGCCAGTGATTACTCGGCAGGCCAGGGCATCGCCTCGCACGCCTTCCACCACCAGCTCCAGGTTGCAATCGTCCAGCAACACCTGGTCTCCCGATTGCACATCCGTCACCAGGTGTGGGTAGGCCACCCGTACCACATCCGCGGTCGTCGCCCCCGGCGCGGCCGTCACCATCACCGCGGCGCCCGCCACCAGCACCACGCTCCCCCCGTCCCTCGCCGGTTCGGTCCGCAGCTTCGGCCCTCCGAGGTCCATAAGCACGCCCACGTGCTTACCTTCGGCGGCCGCCACCCGCCGGACCATCGCCAGGGACTCGACGTGGCTCTCGAGAGCGTCGTGGCTCGCGTTCAAGCGCACGACATCCATCCCCGCCCGGATCATCGCCGCGATCACCGCGTCGGAGCGTGAGGCCGGCCCCAGTGTCGCCACGATCTTCGTTCGTCTCAGCATCTCGCCCGCTTTCCTCGGCCGCCTGGCCCGTCCCGCCAGTGTACGCCAGCCCCGTAAGCAGGCGGCAGCGGGAATCCGCCGTTCCCGGCTCCTCAGCGCGTTCGCCGCTACACTACGGCCAATGCCTCGTACCGCCGCGGTAGCCATGAAGGCACGGGAGTTCCTCTTCTTCGCGGAGGACCACGCCATGGGCCTGCTCCCCGCCGACTTTCCCCGCCCCGAACGCCGCGTCATGTGGACGATCCTTCAGCTGCACTATGGCAACCCCGCCGTCCACTTCGAACTTCAGCCGCAGCCCAGCCGCCAGCTCATCGAGCTTGGCCTGCATTTCGAAGGGCCCGTTGAAGCGAACGACGCTTGCGCCGCCCGGCTCTCCGCTCACGCCCCGTCCCTCCGCGCGGCCCTCGGCGAAGCCTGGGAGCTCGAAGAATGGACGGCTTCGTGGCGGCGCCTTCACCGTACCTGGCGCTTCACGCGCCTCACGCGAGAACTCGCCGAGGATGTCGGCGCAGAACTGGCGAACGCCGTCGTCACGCTCCACCCCCACATCACCTGAACGGGCGCCGGGGAATCAGAAGGTCGTCTCCAGCTTCGCCGTGTTGTCGAAGTACTCCTGGAACGTCTGGTTGAAGCGGTAGAACGCGTCTCGCCGGTGGTAGTCCTTGCCACGCGCCAGCTCCGCCTCGCTCTTCAAGTCCAGCGAATTCAGCGTGAAGTCGTGCGTCGCCCGCCCGTTCTCCTTGATATCCGCGAGCATCGCCTGCCAGGCATCCATCGGCTGGACGAGGGTGAAGTCAAGCTCCGCCGAACGCGCCGCGTCGATCTTCCTCACGCCACCGACTTCGAAGGCCTCGAAATCCACCTCGAAGTACTGCTCGTCGATCTGCATCCCCACTTCGGCATCGCACGTGCCGAGCCGCTTGAAGCTATCAGAGGTGTTGAGAAGGTCGGCGGCTGCCTGGAACCATTCGACCGAGGGAAACTTGGGCATACAACTACCTCCGCGCGTGCCGCTTCTGGCTGGTCTTGCCGCCAGGCTCACCGGAGCCGGAGTGTACCGTACGGTCGGGGTGCCGCCAATCCGCCGGGGCCGCCTATGGCGCCACCACCATAACGGTGACGCTTATGCTGTTGTTGGGGCCCTGGATCATCACCGTCGCCACCTCCCCGCCCACGGCCGGGCTTGTCGCCAGCAGGGTGACCTGCACTACGCCGGGAAAGCTGACACTCCCGTCCGTCGCGCTCGCGCTTAGCCACCCCTCGGAGCTTCCGACCCCGATCGACGCCGTCCCGCACGATGTCCGCACCTCAAGGAAGGCCGGTGTATCCAGGATGACCGTCACCGACCGCGCGCTCACGCTCAAGAGCGGCGTGCATGGCGTCGCGGTGGCTGTTTGCGTGGATGTCGCTGTCTGAGTGACGGTCGGCGTGCTGGTCGCTGCCGGGGTAGCGGTGCCCGTCGGGCTCGCGGTCCCCGTTGCCGACACGGTCGCGGTCGCGCTGGCGCTGGCGTTCGCCGTGAGCGAACGCGTCGCGGTCGCGCTTGCCGTCCCGCCCGTGGCCCTTGTCGCCGTTACCGTTCGCGTTGCCGTCCGGGTGGGCGATGGTTGGGTACTCGCCGCTGGCGTCGCCGAGGGCGTCATGGTCGCCGTCGCCAGCGCGCCCACCCGGCTGTTCCCGTCATCGTTCCCGGTGAGGCCGATCGGGCTCCGCGGGGCGATCAGGAGCACAGCCAGGAGCCCGGCCAGCGCCGCCAGCAAGGGTCCGCCGATGGCCAGCCAGCGTCGCCGCCCAACCGCCACGGCCGAAGTGGCACTCGCCGCGATCGCCAACCGTGGTACCGGCCGGGGTGGCCACCCCCGGAACGCTTCGCGCCCAACACGCACGTCCAGCCCCGGGGCCAACGGATCGTTGTTCGCCACCACGCGGTGATCTCCGAGCCGCCGGGCCAGCGTCTCGCCGCTCGCCACGCTTACCCCCAGGATCGCCGCCAGGTCCGCCGCCTCAAAGCCGTACCGCTCTCGCAGCTCCCGCAACGGCGCCAGCCCGCGGTCGCCGTCGTCCCCTACCAGTTCGCGCCATGCCTGCTGGAAGACCCACCCCCGGAAGGTGACACCCGCCGGTATGCTCGCCAGGCCCTCCGCCGCCGCGCGGAAAGCCGCGCCCGTCGCCCCTTCGGCCTCCGCCACATCGAGGGTGTGGCTGGCGCAGAAACCGTAGACATCTCCCAGCGCGCCGCGCAGCAACCCCCGAAACGCCTCGGCGTCCCCGGCCACGGCTACTGCCAGCAGTGCTGCTTCAGCGGGTTGGGTCATCGCCGTACGAGTATACCGCTGCCGTCCTTCGCCCCTTGCGGGACCGCGTTTCAGCCTCTGCCCCGGCCTCGTTCTTCCGCGCGCCGGAAGAGCGCGAACACAGTGATCGCGCCAAACAGGAACCCGCCTATGTGCGCGAAGAAGGCGATCCCCGCCTCCGGCGCATCCACCGAACTCACCGAGGCCACGCCCGCCAGCAGATTCTGCAGGAACCAGAAGCCGATCATCACCACGGCCGGGAGGGGAAACGGGATTGGGATCGGGATCGGGATCAGCGTCGTCACCGTTGCCCGCGGGAAGTAGACCAGGTACGCGCCGAGGACAGCCGCCACCGCTCCGCTCGCTCCCACCACGGGGATAAGGCTCTCCGTATCCACCCCGGCCTGCACCAGCGAAGCGACGATCCCGCCTGCCAGGTAGAAGACAAGGAACCGCAGGTGTCCCAGGCGGTCCTCTACGTTGTCGCCGAAGACCCAGAGAAAGAGCATGTTGCCGAGGATGTGCAGCCACCCGGCGTGCAGGAAGATCGACGTGATAATCGTCAGCAGGACCAGCCCGCGATCGACGCCCGGGAAGACCGCCTTGTCCTGCGCGACATCGAGAAATTCGCGGGGCTGGAACGACCAGCGGCAGTAGAACCGGTCGATCTCGGTTGGAGCCGTTACGAACCCGTAGCAGTCACCGGCCGTCTGTTCGGCCAGGGCCGCTCGCGCCTCGCCCGTGCTGGCCGGCAGCGAAGTTGAGAGCGTGAGCACAAGGACGAACACCAGCAGGTTGGCGAGGATCATCGCCCGTGTCACCCAGGGCGTGGTCCGGCGGCGCGGGCTGTCCCCGATCGGGATCACGCCCGGGCCACCGCGGTCACCCCGTCAAGATGACGCGTATCGTTCAGCAGCGAGACGACCATCCGCTGTCGCGAGACCGTCACCCGCGAAAGGCCACAGTTCGCCACGTCCACCCGGAAGACGTGGCTATCCGCCATCCCCAGCACCTCCGCCAGCATGCAGTTGATCGCCGTCCCGTGGCTCACCACGAGCACGTGCTCGTGCGCGTGATGCGAGACGATGCGCCGTAGTGACGCCATGGTCCGCAGCCGCACGGCCGCGATGTTTTCGCCTCCAGGCGGGTGCCATGCCGGGTCCTCCGCCCGCATCAACGCGAACTGCTCGGGGTTGGACTTCCGGATGGCGCTTTCGCGCTGCATCTCCCATTCGCCGTACCAGAGCTCTCGCAGGTCCGGGTCCGGCCGCGCCGGAACCTCCCGGCCCCAGGTCGCCAGCGCTGCTGTCTCTATGGCCCGCGAGAAGTCGCTCGTGTAGACGGCGCTGAGTTCCACTTCGCGCAGCCGGTCACCCAGGGCCTTCGCCTGCGCCCTGCCGAGGTCCGTCAGCGACGTTTCCGAATGCCCGCAGAACAGGCCGGAGCGGTTGCTCTCGGTCTGTCCGTGGCGGGCGATCCAGATCGTCGTCGGTGATTTTTTCGCGCGAAGCGGCATGGTCAGGCGTCGGCGAAAGAATAGCACCTGGCACTCCCCTGCCATCTTGAGACTTGTCTCTTCATTATGACGGGCGTTAGGGTGAAAGGACGGCCAAGGCTTGAACCCCGCCAATCTGCGGCCGCACGAGGCGAAGCATGCTTCGCGTTCTCCCCCTGGCGGCCCTCGGTGCCGCCCTTCTGCTCTTCGCCCTCTCCTCGGAGTACGGCGCGCTTGGCGCCCGCTCGGTCGACGCCGTTGCCAGTTGCGATACCGCGACGGCCGCGCTCGACGCCGCTGAGTTTCGCATGCTCGATCTGGTCAACAACGCTCGCGCCGTCGAGGGTCGCGTCGCCCTGGCCGCCTCGCCCTCGCTCAACCGGGCGGCCGCCTGGAAATCCGAAGACGCCGCAAAAGCCGGCAAGCTCGACCACTTCGATTCCCTCGGGCGCAGCCCCTTCCAGCGCATGCCCGATTGCGGCTACCCCAACTCGGGTCTCGGCGAGAACGTCGGCGCCGGCAGGGCCACCACCGATGCGATGTTCGAAGCGTTCATGGACTCTCCCGGACACCGCGCCGCCATCCTCCTCGCCAACGCCCGCGTCATCGGTCTCGGCCAGGCGGGCGGGCACTGGACAATGAACTTCGGCAGCATCGACGATTCCGGCGCTCCCCAGCCCACAACGGCCCCGAAGACGCCCACTCCGAAGCCCACGCCGAAGCCAACAGCCCAGCCCCTCCTCCCGGCGGGAAGGGCGATTATTGCGATGGTGTCCGTCGGGTAACAAAGTTTTTACACATTTCGCGATCAAACCCGAATCCTTCGGGCTAGAATCCCCGTGGTTCTTATGTGAAACACATCTCTCAACGCGCAGTTTTCGCTTCCGCGGCGTTCGCCCTGGCCGCCGCAGCCTTCGTTGGCGTTCGCGGTCTCGATTTCGACGGCGCCGCACCGGTTCATGCCCAGTCGGCCTGCTCGGTCGGGCACAGCGGGCTCGATGGCGACGAGCAGCAGTTCCTCGGCCTCCTCAATGCGCACCGCCAGGCTATCGGCCTCGGCCCGCTCGCCACGAATAGCGCGCTCAACGCAACGGCCGCCTGGAAGTCCGAAGATCAGGCCACCGCAAGCTCCTTCTCCCATACCGATAGCCTGGGCCGCGGACCTACCGCCAGGGCGAACGATTGTGGGTACCCAGGCGGCATCGGCGAAAACATCGCCGGCGGCTTCGATTCCGCGCAGACCGTCTTCGATGGCTGGATGCGTTCTCCTGGGCATAAGGCGAACATCGAAAATCGCGACTACGGCACTGTCGGCATCGGCCGCTTCGGCTCGCAGTGGACCACAACCTTCGGGCTCGGCGGCGCACCCGCGCCCAAGCCCGCCCCCCCTCCGCCGCCCGCCCCCGCTCCGAAAGTGGTGGCGCCCGCCGCACCGCCGGCCGAAGAGCCCGTGGCCTCCGCTGCCGCCGCCGTCAGCGGCGCGCAGGAGCCCCTGCCCGAACCGGAGCCCGTCGCCCCGGAAGTAGCCGCCAAGCCGGTCGTCTCCGGGATGCCCCTGATGCCTCGCCTCATCATCGCGCTTCCCGGTTCGGTGAACGCCCGCGCCCGCCTGCCGATGGTCTCCTTCGGCCAGTAACGGCCCCCGGCGACTGAACGGCTGCCCTCAACTACCATTCCCCGAATGACTCCGCCAACGGCCGCCGCGCCGTCGGATCGTAGATCGCCTCAGAACGCCTTTTTCGTCGCCGCCGCCGTCGTGGGTTTCGGCTTCCTCGGCTCCCGCCTGCTCGGAGTCCTTCGCACCGTCGCCACCGCCGACGCCTTCGGAACCGACCCGGACCTCGCCGCCTTCAACGTGGCCTTCCGCCTCCCGGACCTCATCTTCCAGGTCCTCGCCGGGGCCACCCTCGGCAGCGCCTTCATCCCCGTCTTCGCGCGTCTCTATCGCCGCGAAGGCGAAGCCCGCGCCTGGCAGCTCGCCAGCTCCATGCTCAACATCGTCACGGCGGGCACGGCCGTGCTCTGCCTGCTCGCCTTCATCTTTGCCCCCCTCCTCGTCCCCCTCCTCGCTCCCGACCTTGGCAAGGATATCGGCGAACACGCCCGCCTCACCGACAAGGCCGTCTCGCTCACCCGCTTCATGCTTCTCTCGGCGCTCCTCTTTTCGGTGAGCGGCATGCTCAGCGGCATTCACAACGCCCGCCAACAGTTCCTCGGCCCCGCCCTCGCGCCGATCCTCTACAACATCGCGATCATCTTCGGCGCGGTCTTCCTCTCCGGCCCGTTCGGCGTCGAAGGGCTCGCGGTGGGCGTCGTAGTGGGCGCCGCGCTCCACCTCGCCATCCAGGTGCCCGGCCTCCGGCGCGAAAAGATGACCTACCAGTTCATCTTCCGCCTGCGCGACCCGGCCACGCGCGAAGTCGCCCGCCTCATGGGGCCCCGCGTCCTTGGCCTCGCCGCCACCCAGTTCAACTTCCTCATCACCATCTATTTCGCCTCCAAGATCGGCTCCTCCGCAATCAACGACCTCAACTACGCCTGGCTCGTCGCCCAGCTCCCCCTCGCCCTCTTCGGGATGGCGCTCTCCACCGCTGTCTTCCCCAGCCTCGCCGAACATGCCGCCGATAAGGACTACGAAGCGCTCCGCGCGACCACGGCCCGCGTCCTCCGCGTCATCATCTTCCTCACCGCGCCCGCGGCTGCCGGCCTCGCCCTCCTCAGCGTGCCGGTTGTCACGCTCCTCCTCCAGCACGGCGAATTCACCGCCGCCGACACGGCGATCACCGCCTCTGCCATGCCCTGGTACTGCCTCGGGCTAGTGCCCATGGCTGGCATCGAGATTCACAGCCGCGCTTTCTACGCCCTCGGCGATACGCGCACGCCAGTCATCCTCGCCGTCGGCGCGGTCGCCCTCAACCTCCTCCTCAGTGCCATGCTGTACAACACCTTCGAACACGAAGGGCTCGCCTTTGCGCTCTCCATCGCAGCATGGTTCGAATGGCTCATGCTCTACAAGGCGTACACGGTGAAGGCGGGCGCTTCCGCATCGGTCGATCTAACCGCCCTCAGCCTCGTCGCCATCTGCACCGCTGTCATGGTCTTCGTCCTCGCCGTCGCCTTCTCACCGTTCGATCGCGCCGGCCAGTTCGATAACGTCGTGCTCGCCGTTGCGGGTGCGATGGCGGGAGCGCTGATCTACCTCGGCGCCGCCCGCATGGCCGGCATCCCCGAAGTCGACCAGATGGTCGACCGCGTCCTCGCCCGCCTTGGGGTCAAGTTCACCGTCGGCGGCCCGTAGCCAACGGGCCACGGGAGCTATCATCGGGCTGTGTCCCTTCCCCAGCGCCAGACCCGAGTCCTCCGTCTCACCGGCCCCACCGTGATCGCAGCCGCAATCGAAGAAGCGGCCGCCATCATCCGCGCCGGCGGCCTCGTCGCCTTCCCCACCGAGACGGTCTACGGCCTCGGCGCCAACGCCTTCGATGACGCGGCGGTCGCGTCCATCTTCGCGGCGAAGGAACGCGCCACCGATGATCCGCTCATCGTCCACATCACCGGTATCGAGGCCCTCGCAGACGTCGCGGCAGACTGCCCGCCGCTCGCCCGGCGCCTCGCCGAGCACTTCTGGCCGGGGCCGCTGACCCTCGTCCTGCCCCGTGGCCCACGCGTCGCCGCCGCCGTCTCCGCGGGACTCGAAACCGTCGCCGTCCGGGTCCCATCCCACCCCATCGCCCGCGCGCTCCTTGAAGCCGCCGGCGTGCCCATCGCAGCGCCCAGCGCCAACCGCTTCACCCGCACCAGCGCCACCACCGCCGCCCACGTCCTCGAAGACCTCGATGGCCGCATCGACCTCGTGATCGATGGCGGGCCGACCGAGGCCGGTATCGAATCGACGGTCGTCGCCATCGATGGGCCGAACCGGGTCGTCGTTCTCCGCGCTGGCGCGGTCACCCGCGAACAGCTCGCCGGCGCCCTCGGCCCGGATATCGAAGTCACGGCTGCCGGCCCGCGCGAAAAGCGCTCCCCCGGCATGATGGCGAAGCACTACGCCCCCCGCACCCGCCTCGTCTACATCGTTGGCCCCCCCGAGAGCGCCCGCGCACGCCTCCTCGCGGAGGCCGGCGCTTCCCACGCCGCCGGCCTCCGCCTAGCCCTCCTCATCTCCGCCGAGGACGCCGCCGCCCTCCCACCCGGCCACCCCTACACCGTTGAGCTGCTCGGTTCCGAAGCCGACCCCCCGGCGATGGCCCATCGCCTCTTCGCCGCCCTTCGCACCCTCGACCACGCGGACATCGACGTCATCTTCGCCCGCTCCCCCGCGCCAGGCGGCCTTGGCGCCGCCATCCACGACCGCCTCTCCCGCGCCGCCGCCGAAACCATCCTGGTGTAGAGTCCGGCGAAGTTGACGCAGAGGCGCGGAGCAAGCGGAGAGGGAACTGAGTCGTCTTCTTCGTCTCCGGGATCTCTGCGCCTCTGCGTCAAGAATCGCGGCCTGCTTCCCGCCTACCGCTTACGCCCCCTACCCTACCCCTGTGGCCGAACTGCC
>CAZQCR010000054.1:0-15290 GCA_964591745.1 uncultured Anaerolineaceae bacterium | reverse complement strand
CCACCCCCTTCTCCATGACAGAGAGTGATCGACACCTGTTCGAACTTCTTCAGGCACGCTCGGACAACAAGGAGCTCCGCTCTTCCGGCGTCGCCTGGGAGGGCGAGGCGATCACCGATGTACTGTACGACCGGCTAAACAACCCACAGCAAACGGTCTTCCCCGTGATCGCGAATAACCACGAGGCGAAAGCGGCGGTGCCAGGCTCCTTCCACGGAGCCCGGCACTATCGAGTGAATTCGGAAACGGACATCGAGGACCTGGTTCGAGCTATCCTCGACCGGCCGGCCTACCTCCGACCGATCCCCGGGCCATCCCGCGCGCTTCCCGCCCGGGAGGTCGCACCGTTCAGGCAGCCCGCCGTCGCCATAGCGCAGGCGGTGCCTGCGCAGCGCCCACGCGGAAGACTCCCGCGCCAACCGACGACCGTCTTCGGCCGGGACGTCGAGATCGCCGCCATCCGAGACGCCATCTGCTCTGGAGCCGGGCCCGTGTGTGTCCTGGGTCCACCAGGGATCGGCAAGAGTACCGTTGCCCTTGCGGCCGCCCATGATGCGGCAGCAGAAGCGCAGTTTGGAGACCGCCGGTTCTTCGTCCGCTGCGAAGAAGCAAACAGCGCTGGCGACCTGGAGGCCCGGATCGGCGCGGCGATCGGCCTTCCGATCAGCGCGGGGGAACTGCGGCCACGGCTTCTCCACGAACTCGACGGGGCTCGCTCGCTCCTGGTCCTGGACAATTTCGAGACTCCCTGGGACGGAGACGCCACCGGTTGCGAGGCGCTGCTTGATGACCTGACTTCGATCCCGGCGCTGACGCTCTGCGTCGGGATTCGAGGCCAGGACCGGCCCGGAGGGTCCGGACTCGCGGGGGCCTGGATGGAGGTGACGGTTCCGCGGCTTGATGCCGCGGCCACGGCGGCGATGTTCCTGGCTATAGCAACGAACCATACCGAGACATCGCCGGGCCTTAACGATATTCTCAACGCCGCGGATGGCGTGCCACTTGCCATTGGGCTGATGGCCGGGGTGGCTCGCAACGAACCGTCGCTGGAGAACCTCCATGCGCGATGGGAGACGGAACGGACTTCTCTGATGCGCCGCCCTGGTGGAGGCCGCGACGCGAGCCTCGGAGCGTCCCTGACCGTGTCCTTGGCGAGCAGCCGTATGACCGATCTCGCCCGCGACCTGCTCTCCATGTTGAGCCTCTTCCCAGCGGGCGTGCTCCACGGCGACCTCCCGGATGTCTTTGGAGACGACGCCTTCCCGGCGGCGGCGGTCCTCAGGGGAGTGGGGCTGGCGTTCGACGAGGGCGGGCGGCTCCGCCTGCTGGCGCCGATCCGGGAGTTTACCCAGCAGTTCCACGCGCCGGCCGCCGCTTCGCGCGACCGGGCGTTCGGGTTCTACCTGGCGCTGGTCACGGAAGAAGGGGCGGCCGTTGGCACGGGCACGGGGGCGACGGCAGTGGCCAGGCTCGTCCCGGAAGCCGCAAACCTGGCCGTGAGCCTCGAAGATGCGCTCAGGGCACGTCCTGTGGCGGACGCCGCGCTAGCCGCGATGGCCGCAGCGACCAATTTCATCCGATTTGCGGGCCGCCAGACCGGCAGCAATCTGCTTGCCGGCCGCTGCGTCTTCCTCCTCGGCGTCATCGCCCTAGATCGCTCCGACCACGACACCGCCCTCCTCCGCTTCAACGAGGCCCTCCCTCTCTTCCAACAGGTTGGTGATGTCCTCGGTCAGGCCAACTGCATCTTCAACCTCAGCACCATTGCTCTCGAACGCTCCGACCACGACACCGCCCTCCTCCGCTTCAACGAGGCTCTCCCTCTCTACCAGCAGGTCGGCGACATCCTCGGACAGGCCAACTGCATCTTCCGACTCGGCGTTATCGCCCTCGAACGTTCCGACCACGACGCCGCTCGCCTCTGCTTCAACGAGGCCCTGCCTCTCTTCCAGCAGGCCGGGGACATCCGCGGCCAGGCCAACTGCATCTTCCGACTCGGCGTCATCGCTCTCGAACGTTCCGACCACGACGCCGCCGACCTCAGCTTTAACGAGGCGCTCCTCCTCTATCAGCAGGTCGGGGCCATCCTCGGCCAGGCCAACTGCATCATCGGCCTTGGCAACATCGATCTCGAACTTTCGGACCACGACACCGCCCGCGTCCACTTCAACGAGGCGCTGGCGCTGTATAGGCGGATCCCGGAGCCGTTCTCGATCGGGATGACCCACCGCCGCCTGGCGCGGATCTCGGAGGGCGAGGAGCGGGCGGCGCATGTGGATGCGGCGCGGGCGGCGTGGCTGAGCATCAAGCGGGAGGACCTGGTGGCGGAGTTGGATGGGGAGTTCGGTGCGGGTTAATCGCCAAGGGGCCAAGAGCGCCAAGGGGGCGGAAGCGGTGGGTGTGATTGGCCGGCGTTGGTTCGAACAACCCGCGACCGCTGTGGGTCGCGACTACGGGTGGGCCGGGCGAGGGACGCCCGGCGGTCGCAGTTACGTGTGCCGTGGCGCTCCCGTAGAATGCGCTTCACCTGAACTAAAGCCGAGGTGGTCCCCTGTGCGGGCCCCCGGAGACGAGGATCTGATGTCGTTTGCTGATGTGCTCGCGAAGGCGAGAAGTGAGGGGCGGACGCTCCTGAGCGAGGTGGAGGCCAAGGACCTGCTGCGCGAGGCGGGTGTGCCGGTGACGATGACGACGCTGGCGACTTCGCCGGATGCGGCGGTGACGCAGGCGGAGGCGGCGGGCTACCCGGTGGTCCTGAAGGTGGTTTCGCCGGACATTTCGCACAAGAGCGACGCGGGCGGCGTGAAGCTGAACCTGGCGTCGGCCGAGGATGTGCGGGCGGCCTATGGGGCGATTATCGAGAGCTGCTCGAAGCATGTGCCGGGGGCGAAGATCGTGGGCGTCGCGGTGCAGCACATGGCGCCCCAGGGCACGGAGGTGATCGTGGGGATGACGACGGACCCACAGTTCGGCCCGGTGATGATGTTCGGCCTCGGCGGGATCATGGTCGAGGTGCTGAAGGACGTCTCCTTCCGCCTGGTGCCGCTGGTGGAGAAGGACGCGGACCAGATGATCGGGGAGATTAAGGGCCGGCCGATCCTGGACGGCGTGCGCGGCCAGCCGGCTTCGGATGTGAACGCGCTGAAGCAGGCGATCCTGAAGGTCTCGGCGTTCGTAGAGGCGCACCCGGAGGTCCAGGAGCTGGACCTGAACCCGATGTTCGCCTACCCGGACGGGGCGATCGCGGTGGACGCGCGGATCGTGTTGGCGGCCAATTAGACGCCCGGGGCCAGACGCAGAGACGCAGAGGGTTGGAGAAGGGCAGAGAATCGTCACCACGCCACTCTGCTTGCTCTGCGCCTCCGCGTCCCACCAATCCTGGAGGTAGGTTGCCATGGGAGTCCCCGGACACAAGCTCGACCGGATGTTTAACCCGAAGACGGTGGCGGTTGTCGGTGACAAGGGCCCCGGCTACATGTGGCTGACGAACAACCTGCCCTTCCAGGAGAAGGGTGGGACGCTCTATTCGGTGCAGCTCGACCCGAAGGAGATCGAGGGGATCGAGAAGCTGGGGGTGAAGAACTTCACGGCGATGGCGGATATCCCGGAGGAGATCGACTACGCGGTCGTGGCGGTGCCGCGGAACGTCTCGCCGTACGTGCTGAAGGACCTGATCGCGAACGGGGCGCACGGCGCGGGCTTCTTCACTTCGGGCTTCGCCGAGACGGGGGAGGAGCTGGGGATCAAGCTCCAGGACCAGCTCGTGGAGATGGCGAAGGGCGCGAACTTCAACCTCGTGGGGCCGAACTGCATGGGCCTCTACCTGCCGAAGGTTGGCGTGCGCTTCAACGGCGATGCGCCAGTGGCGGATGACGGGCGGATCGGCTTCCTCAGCCAGTCGGGCACGCACGGGATTATGACAAGTCTGGTAGCGGCGGCGAACGGCATGCACCTGAGCCGCTGCGCGAGCTTCGGCAACGCGGTCGTGCTCGACGTCAGTGATTATGTGGACTACCTGATGCAGGACGACGAGACGGACGTCATCGGCATGTACGTGGAAGGGGCGCGGAACGGGCGCCGGTTCTTCGAGACGCTACGCGAGGCGTGCAAGCGCAAGCCGGTGGTGGTCTGGAAGGGCGGCCAGACGGAGGCGGGGGCGCGGGCGACGGCTTCGCACACGGGTTCGCTGGCGGCGCCCCAGGCGATCTGGGAGGGGATGGTGCGCCAGTGCGGGGCGATCGCCACGAACAACCTGGACGAGACGATCGATGTCCTGAAGCTGCTGACGATGGCGAAGCCGCCGAAGGGGCGGGGGATGGCGCTGCTGGCGCAGACGGGCGGGCAGTCGGTCTCGATCACGGACGCGTTCGCGAAGGCGGGGTTCGCGGTACCGCGGTTCACGGATGAGACGTACGCGACGCTGGCCGAGTTCTTCAACATCATCGGCGGCAGCTACCAGAACCCGCTGGACATGGGCGGGACGATCCAGGGCAAAGTGGAGACGCTGGAGCGCATCCTGACGATCGTGGAGGCGGACCCGAACGTCGATTGCTTCGCGATCGAGCTTTCAGCGATGTTCGCGGCGCGCCAGTGGAAGGCGAAGCCGGAGACGCTGGAGCAGATGCTGGACACGATCAAGGCGTTCTCAGCGAAGACCGAGAAGCCGGTGCTGCTCGTCCTCCACCCGGCGCACGAGATGGAGTTCGTGGGTTCGGTGTGGCACAAGTTCAACGAACGGCAGCTCCCGGTCTTCCAGAGCTTCGAACGGGCGGCGGCGGCGCTGAAGCGTGTCTACGAGTACGAACAGCGGTGAGGATCGCGCTCGGCCCCGAACTGGCGAAGCTGCCCGGCGCGGCGAATGGCGACTGGCCGGGCGGGGTGCCGTTCACGCTGCCGTTCGCTCACGGTTCGATGCGGCTGGTGGTGTTCGCACCGAAAGGGGAAGACCTACAGCAGCCGCACGAACAGGACGAGGTCTACATCGTGGTCAGCGGCAGCGGCGTGCTGGAGGTCGAGGGGGAGGCGTTCCCGTTCGCGCCGGGCGACGCGCTGTTCGTGGCGGCGGGCAAGCGGCACCGCTTCCGCGACTTCGGCGACGACCTGGTGACGTGGGCGGTGTTCTATGGCCCGCGCGGCGGGGAGAGCGGCTGACGGCTGGTTGGACCCGGAGGCTAGGAAACCTTGCCGTTCTTCGAAGCGATGACGGCGGAGGGCGGACGGTCGAGGATCTCGTCGATCAAGCCGTAGTCCTTGGCGGCCAGGGGGTCGAGCCAGAAGTCGCGGTCGGTGTCGCGTTCGATGCGCTCCATGGTTTGCCCGGTGTTTTTCTGGATGATGTCGCGGAGGACCTTCTGCAGGCGGAGGGTCTCTTTCGCCTGGATTGCGATATCACTCGCCTGGCCGGAGGCGCCGCCCAGCACCTGGTGGAGGTGAATGGTGGCGTTGGGCAGGGCGTAACGCTTGCCCTTGGCCCCGGAACAGAGGAGAAACGAACCCATGGACGCGGAGAGCCCGATGCAGACAGTGGCGACGTCGGGCCGGATGAGGTTCATGGTGTCGTAAATCGCGAGGCCGGCGGTGACGCTCCCACCCGGCGAGTTGATGTACATCATGATGTCTTTCTCATCATCTTCGCGGGCGAGGTAGAGGAGCTGGGCGATGACGATGTTCGCGATCATGGCGTCGATCGGCGTGCCGAGGAAGACGATCCGCTCCTTGAGGAGGAGCGAGTAGATGTCGTAGGCGCGTTCGCGGCGGCCATCGGATTCGATGACGAACGGCATGATCGCCTGTGGCCGAACCAGCTCCGCATCGGGCTGTTTGCCGGCTACCAGTTCCTGGATCAGGTCGTTGCTCTGGGACATGGGCGGGTCTCCCCTCGTCTGCTTCATCCAGTGTGCAAGGTTGCGGCTCAAAGCGCCAAGAGAGGCGGCTTTCAGACGCGGAGGCGCCGAGGAAACGGAGCGTTGGCGGTCGTGGGTCATCGCAGCGCGGGTGTACCGCGCACATGCCAGACCGGTCGTGTAGACTCCGGCGATTCGGATTCAAGGCAGGCAGACATGGCGGCAGACTTCCCGCGAATTATCGACGACGTTACGAACGAGTGGCTCTCAGGCGTCCTGGGGGCAACGGTCACCGGGTACGAGGTGAAGTTCCTGGAGGGCGGGGTGCTTGCCGACGCTTACAAGCTCCATGGCATCACCTATGCGGGTACGCAGGGGTCGACGCCGTCGTCGGTCGTCCTCAAAATTGCGAATCGGATACCCGAGAGCCGCGCCAATGCGATGGCGGTCGGGGCATACGTGAAGGAGCTGAACTTCTTCCGCGACCTGGCGCCGGATGTGCCGATGCGCTCGCCGAAGCTCTATGGCCTGTTCACGGATGGCAGCGCAACCTCGGAGTACTTCGTGATCGTGATGGAGGACCTGACGGCGCATTCACGCGTATTCGACCAGGTGATCGACCCGCCGGACGAGGCGTTCACGCGGAAGATCGCGGCGGAAGCGGCGACAATGCACGCGAAGTTCTGGGACTCGCCGGCGCTGGATGTGCCATGGCTCTCACGCCCGGACGGGCGCTATGTCTTCGCCCTCGATGCGCTGTGTAAGATGAGTTCGGCCACTTCGGGGCCATTCCGGGAGCTCTGGAAGCAGATGTTCGGTGCGGACATCTTCGTCGGGTTCGAAGAGGCGGAGAAGCTGAACGCGCTCCTGACGGGGCCGAAGTGCGCGGGCATCCACGAGGCGATCTACGACATCCTCTCCTCCCGGCCGAAGACGCTGCTGCATGGTGACCTTCGCGCGGACAACGTCTTCCGGACGGACCCGGCGCAGGGCAAGAGTGTCGAGGATTCGCAGCTGACCTACATCGACTGGCAGGTGATCCACGCGGGACCGCCCGGGCCAGAGTTCACGGAGGCGTGGATGCATTCGCTCCCGCCAGCGCTGCGGGCGAAGGACAAGGAGTTCCTGCGCGAGTACCACGACCGTCTGGTGGCGCTGCAGCCAAAGGCGGCAGCCTACACCTACGAGATGTTGATGGAGGACTACACGCTCTCCTTCTGCTTCTGGTGGACGGCGATCACGACGCTCGGCGTGGGCACGGTGCCGATGTTCGACAAGCCGGAGGGGGCGCGGATGAAGCAGCTCTGGTCGGCGGGGTTGATGCGTTCTCTGACGGCGGTACAGGACCTCGGTTGTCTGGCGATTATCGAGAAGATCGCCGCGGGGCTGCCGGACGACGCTCCGGCGGCGTAACGCAGCGTGGAGTTCCCCTACGGGCCGTTCCATCGCATGGAGTCGCCAACGCAGACGCCGGAAGATGCGAGGCGGCAGGCGGAGTCCGGCGAGATATGGGGGCGCGAGCCTTCGTGGGGCGGTTGGCCGCAGGTCCAGGCGTATCGCGGCCCGCTGCCCGTGGGCCAGCGGGGGATCGAGTTCTGGTCAGCGATGCCGCCCGAGCCAACTGGCCATCCGAGGCGGGCCGTCTGGTCCCGGGAGGGGACATCGTGGCCGGGCGCAATTGTCATCGAGGATGGATTTGCTAAGCTACGTGTTGTGATAGTAGGGATTGCTACCGCATGAAGTCGCTACGGCAAGTCGTGCCGCATCGGTTGTGGCCAAACGGTGATGGTTGGACTGTAGCGATTCTGAGCAGATCCCCGGAACAGCTTGCAGCTTCCCATGGCCTTTCGTTTGAAGAAGGGTTTGACGACCTCGACCTCTTCGACCTGGCGGCCCTCGATTGCCCCGAGATCGGGCAACTCTGGCTTTTCCGGCATCGGCAGAGCCCCGAGGCAGGCGTTGAGGTCATCGTGGACACGGGCGTCGAGCGGAACGCAGCGCTGGCGGCCCTGCTCGCGTCAGGGGTCGCTTCCCAGGATTCGCTCGTGTGGACAACGGACGACGCGAGGGACCCGAGGCATCGCCCGGCCCGGGCCGGCTGAGCCACCGGATGCCGTGTAACCCGGAACTTACCCTTAACGTCTAAGCCCTATACCCTTGGCAGATGCCCTCACGACGCGACGACGTTCGCAACATCGCAATTATCGCCCATGTCGACCACGGGAAGACGACACTCGTCGATGCCCTCCTGAAGCAATCGAACGTCTTCCGCGAAAACCAGGACGTCGGGACGCTGATCCTCGATTCGAACCCCCTCGAACGCGAGAAGGGGATCACGATCATGGCCAAGAACGCCGCCGTGGACTACGCGGGCGTCCGGATCAACATCATCGATACGCCGGGCCACGCGGACTTCGGTGGCGAAGTCGAGCGAGTCCTGAATATGGCCGATGGCTGCCTGCTCCTCGTTGACGCGGTGGAGGGGCCGATGCCCCAGACAAAGTTCGTCCTGCGGAAGGCGCTGGCCCGCGGACTCCATGCGATCGTGGTAGTGAACAAGATCGACCGGCCGAACGCTCGCCTGGCCGAGGTGGTGCGCGAGACGCAGGACCTCTTCCTCGACCTCGCTACTGAGGACTACCAGCTCGACTTCCCGGTGATCTATGCAAACGCCCGAGACGGCTATGCGGGCAGGGAACCGGAGACGACGTCAGGCTCGCTGCTGCCGCTGTTCGAGACGATTCTCACCCAGGTTCCGGGCCCAGAATGTGACCCGGACGCGCCCTTCCGGATGCTCGTGACCACCCTCGCGTACGACTCGTACCGGGGCCGGACCGCGATTGGCCGAATCGTCGATGGAACGATCCACCCGGCGGACATGGTGACGCGCTGGACGCACGAAGGCGAGAAGTCGAGCTTCCGGATCGCCCAGGTGTTCGGCTTCCAGGGTCTCGGCCGGATGGAGCTGACCGAAGCGCGTGCGGGGGACGTGGTGGCCCTCACGGGCATCTCCGACATCCTGATCGGCGAGACGATCTCGAGTCCGTCGGCGGCCGCACAGCTACCACCGATCACGATCGAAGAGCCCGCGATGAAGATGACGTTCCGCGTCAACGACTCGCCGTTCGCCGGGCGGGAGGGCCAGTACGTGACCAGCCGCCAGCTACGCGAACGGCTCTACCGCGAAGTTGAAACGAACGTCGCACTGCGCGTCGAAGACGGGGACTCGGCCGACGCCTTCATTGTCAGCGGCCGCGGGGAACTGCACCTCGCGATCCTCGTGGAGACGATGCGGCGCGAGGGCTTCGAGTTCGCGGTCACACGCCCGGAAGTTATTCTGCGGCGGGGCGAAAGCGGGATCGAGGAGCCGTTCGAAAAGCTCTTCGTGGAAGCGCCGGAATCGGCGACGGGCTTCCTTATCGAGACGCTTTCCGGTCGCAAGGCGCAGATGACGGGGATGCACACGGACCACGATGGTGACGTACGGATCGAGTTCGATATTCCCACGCGCGGCCTGATCGGCTTCCGCGACACGTTTATCAGTGGCACCGGTGGCGAAGGAATCATGAATACGGAGTACCTGGGCTACCGGCCGTGGGCGGGCGAGATCGCCCGGAACCGCCAGGGTGCGCTCACCGCGGCCGAACCGGGCACGGCGCTCAGCCACGGGATTGCCAACGCCCAGGAGCGCGGCACGCTGTTCATCGAGCCGGGCGTCGAAGTGTACGCGGGCATGGTGGTTGGCCTGCACGCGAAGGAGAACGACCTCCAGGTGAACGTTTGCCGGGCGAAGAAGCTGACGAACATCCGCAGCTCGACGAGCGACATCGCGATCAAGCTCATTCCACCGCAGCCACCGAGCCTGGAGCGCAGCCTTTCGCTGATCGGCCCGGACGAGCTCGTTGAAGTGACGCCGAAGAACATCCGGCTGCGCAAGAGCAACCTCGATCCCGTTTCGCGGGAGCGCGCTCAGAAGCGCGAACGGATGATGTCGGACGGGTAGAGGGCGACTCCGTCGATTCTCGGTGAGTTGCGTACCTGTCTGGGAGTCTGCGAGGGCGTAGGATGTGGCCCTTCGGAGGAACCCCCCTTGCAACGCATTCAGTTCGGATCGATCACCGTGGACACCGTCGCGGACGGCATGCTCAACCTGCCGCTGGCGGTGGCCATTCCTGACGCCGACCCGGCCCTCTTCCGCGCGATCGGCGGGCTCAGTGAGGCGGGGATGATGGCGGCGCAGCTCACCACCTTCGTCATCCGCACGGGTGGCCGCCTCGTCCTGGTGGATACAGGTATCGGGCCGGACCTGGGCGGCCTGGCCGCGGCGGGCATGACGGGCGAAGTTGGCCTGTTGCCGAACGCCATGGCCGCAGCCGGGATTACGGTGGAGTCCGTCGACGCGGTCGTGCTGACCCACCTTCATTCAGACCACATCGGCTGGAACACGGTCGACCGTGCTGGCAGCCTGGCGCCAATGTTCCCGAACGCGCGCTACATCGTGACGCGGACGGAGTGGGAGCACCGTGAGAAGACAGCCGACGCCGCGGCCCGTGAGCGCTCGCTCACGCCCGTAGAGGCGGCCGGGCAGCTCACCCTGGTGGATGATGGCTACGAGGTCGCGCCGGGGGTCACGCTGTTCGCTACGCCGGGCCACACGCCCGGGCATACGTCCGTCCTGGTGATGGGTGGAGGCATAGGCGGCGTCATTACCGGCGACGCGGTGCACCACCCGGCGGAGATGGAAGAGCCGAATGTGACGATGGTCTTCGACGCGGACAAAGCACAGTCGCTGATTTCGCGAAAGGCGTTGATTGCGAAGGCCGAGGCTGAGGGCCTGATCGTGATGGGCGGCCACTTCCCGCTGCCGACGGCGGGCCGAATCGTCATGGTGGAGGCGAAGCGGCGCTGGCAGTGGCTGGGAGCCTGACCGCCGCGCGTTAGCCGTCGATCTTGACGTTTTCCTGGACGATGACGCTGAATCGGGTCGAGATGTCGAAGAGGTTCGGCTCATCGGCGAGGACGACGCGGATCTCGGGTGAGCGGCCGCTGGCGCGCATCGCTTCTTCGCTTTCGAACCAGACTTCGGCGAAGCCGTCGTAGGGCATCTCGCGCCCTGTTCCGGAGAGATCGGGTGCGAGGTTGATGACGTAGCGCTTGATGCCGGGGACTTTGACGGCCTTTTCGGCGTGTGGGCCGAGCCAGTAGGCGGCGAAGTCTTCGCGGCTCATGCCGGGCTTGCGCTTGGCGCCGAAGATCATCTTGTACATCATCTGGGCCTCCTGAAGAGCGATTGGCTGCATGGTAACCCGGAGAACGAACAAGGGGCCGATCTTTCGACCGGCCCCTTGTTGCTTATTGCGACAGTGGCGCCGTTAGACGCGGTGACACCAGACCCAGTGTTCCTTTTCGACGGTACCGACGTTCCGCCACTCAGGGCGGGTGGTGCGGCACTCGTCGATGGCGATCGGGCAGCGCGTGTGGAAGACGCAGCCTGATGGCGGGCGGAGCGGGCTCGGCACATCGCCGAGGAGGATGATGCGCTCGCGCTTCCGTTCCACCGCTGGGTCCGGAATCGGCACCGCCGACATGAGGGCCTTGGTGTAGGGATGGAGCGGATTTTCGAAGATCGAGTCGCGGTCGGTGAGCTCCATGATGTGCCCGAGGTACATGACGGCGACGCGATCGCTGATGTGACGCACGACCGAGAGGTCGTGGGCGATGAAGAGGTACGTAAGGTTGAACTGATCCTGCAGATCCTGCAGGAGGTTGATGATCTGCGCCTGGATCGATACGTCGAGGGCCGAGACAGGCTCGTCGCAGACGATGAAGTCCGGCTCGACGGCGAGGGCGCGGGCGATACCGATACGCTGACGCTGACCGCCCGAGAATTCGTGCGGAAAGCGGTTGGCGAAGTAAGGGTTTAGCCCGACCGTCTGGAGGAGGTTCTGGACCTTCTCCTTCTTGTCCTTACCGCTGGCGAGCTTATGGATAGTGAGCGGCTCGCTAATGATGCTTCCGACGGACATACGCGGGTTGAGGCTCGCGTAGGGGTCCTGGAAGATCATCTGCATCTTGCGGCGGAAGCGGCGGAGTTCGCGGCCCTTGATCTGGGTGAGGTCGGTGTGTTCGAAGTTCACCTTGCCGGCGGTGGGGCGGTTGAGCTGAAGGATCGCCTTACCAGTGGTGCTCTTACCGCAACCGGATTCTCCGACGAGGCCGAGGGTCTCGCCGCGCCTGACGGTGAAGGAAACGCCATCGACGGCCTTCACGTCGGCGACCTTACGCTGGAAGATGAGCCCGGCGGTAACCGGGAAGAAGACCTTGAGGTCCTCGACTTCGAGCAGCGTTTCGCCGAGCGTGCCAGTCCGCTGACGGCCAGAACTAGTTTGCTGCGCCAACTTCGACCTCCCGGTGTACGCGTTCGGCTTCCCAGCACGCGACATAGTGCTTTTCAGCGACGAGTTTGAATGGTGGGTACTCTTCCGTGCACTTGTCTACCCGCCAGGAGCAACGGGGGTAGAACGGACAGCCCACGGGCAGGTGGGCGAGGTCCGGTGGGAGGCCCTCGATGGGAACCAGCTTCTCCTTCCGCGTCTCGTCGAGACGGGGAACGGAGTTGAGGAGGCCAACGGTATAGGGGTGCTTGGGGTTTGCGTAAAGCTCCGGAGCGTCGGCCGTTTCGATGACGCGCCCGGCGTACATCACGTTCACCCGGTCCGCGTAGCGGGCTACAACACCGAGGTTGTGGGTGATGATGATGACGGCCGTACCGAACTCGCGGCTCAGCCGGCTCATGACCTCCAGGATCTGGGCCTGGATGGTCACGTCGAGCGCGGTCGTGGGCTCGTCCGCGAGGAGGAGCTTCGGGTTGCAGCTCATGCCCATGGCGATCATGACGCGTTGGCGCATGCCGCCCGAGAACTGGTGTGGGTAGTCATCCAGCCGAGCCCGCGCCTCGGGAATGCCCACCATCTCCAGCAGCTCGGAGGCGCGGTCGCGGGCGGCCTTACCGTGGAGATTCATGTGCAGTTCGAGAGCTTCGGTCATCTGCCGGCCGATGGTGAGGACGGGGTTGAGCGAGGTCATGGGCTCCTGGAAGACCATGGCGATCTCGTTGCCGCGAATCTTGCGGACCTCGTCCTCGTCGAGTTTGAGGATGTCCCGGCCCTGAAACAGGATTTCGCCGGAGACGATCTTCCCGGGCGGCGAGGGGATAAGGCGGAGGATTGAGAGCGCCGAGACGCTCTTTCCGCAGCCGGATTCGCCCACCAATCCGAGGGTTTCGCCTTCCTCAACTACGTAAGACGTGCCGTCAACGGCCTTGACTACACCTTCCTGCGTATAGAAGTACGTCCTGAGGTCTTTTACCTCGAGTAGCGCCATCCCTTCTCCTTCCTCTGTGACGTTACCGCCACAAGCGGCCCCAGGCCGGGTAGTCCCTTGTTTTCGAGTGGTGGGGAAGAGGAGACTCGAACTCCTATGCCTTGCGGCACATGATCCTAAGTCATGCTCGTCTGCCAGTTCCGACACTTCCCCACGAGTGCCCGGGCCGCCTGCCTGGCTGGCAAGCGCCCAGTGGAACGGGTTTGGTGAGCCGCGAAGGAATCGAACCTTCAACCGGCTGATTAAGAGTCAGCTGCTCTGCCAATTGAGCTAGCGGCCCGCACCAGGGACGCGCGGGAGTATACCACGGCGTCCATCCAACAAAACAAGGGACAGGGATGACAAAACTACCAGCCTGCCACGTGGACACACGAAACCGGCCTTCACGTGTGCCTACACGCGACCCGATCTACAGTGACACGCCCAAAAAGCCAGCGCAAGGGCTATCGACCGGATTGATAACATGTTGGCCCCAGGCTATGGGTGGCCCTCATCTTCGATAACCGCACGACCTTACGTTGATCCGTCGGCTCGGCGATTAACCTATCGATAGCACGAACCGTTACACCTTTCGAGAGTGAATATGGCACCGGGAAGCGCCCCCCCGTCGCCGGCTCAGCTCGCCCCCACCGTGGCGGGGGCGCGCCGTGTGCTCTGCTGCCACAAAGCGGTGTTGAGCGGACGATTCGTCGCCAATTCCCTGGACGCCGTCCGCGAATGCGTCGATGCCCACGTCCCGCGCTTCGAAATCGATGCCCGCTTCCTCGCTGACGACCGCCTGTTGGTCTTTCATGACGAACGCCTGGACGGCGAAACGACGGCCTCGGGGCCTGTCGCCGAACTCGACGCGGCGGCCGCGAAGACCGTGCGCTTCCGCGCTGACGACCGCGTGGCTCTCGCCTTTCTCGATGAAGTGGTGGATACCGTCACCGGTTCGGATTCACTGCTGCAGGTGGACCTGAAGGGCATGGCGCCGCTCTCGCCGGCCCGCGTCGCCCGCCTGGCGGAGACGCTCAGGCCGGCTCGCGACCAGGTACTCATCGGCTCGCAGGCGCACTGGAACCTCTGGGCGCTCCACGAACACGGCTTCCGTGTCGCCTTCGACCCGACGCTCCAATGGCACTACCGCCCGGGACGGAAGGGCGAGGGCCTTTCACCGGCGCGTATGGGGCTGCACGGCCTGTGGGATGACTCACCCCTGGCCCATGTGCCGGAAACGTCGGCAAGGGCGTACCTGGAGGCCCGTGTGAAGGACCTCATTGGCCTCCTGCCGGCGATGGAGTGGATGGTTGACTACGGCACGCTCCTGCACATGCGGGCCCAGGGCTTCGACCTGGGGGCGCGCCTGCGCCTTTCCGGCGTAGGCCTGGCCGCGTGGACGGTGAACGACGAGGGCAAAGACGCGACGCTGAAGCTGCTCAGCACGCTGTTCGGCCTGGGCGCCGAGACGGTGATAACGGAACGGCCGAGGGACCTGGCGGCCTACCTTATGAACGCCGCCTGAGATGAACGCCGCCTGAGCGATTCCGTTCGTGTCCCGGGCGGCGCGGCAACGCCGCCGAGTATCGTCACCCCCGCTTCACGGATTGTCTCCCCTCCAATGCGGGCGAACCGGACTACGCTTGTCGAATGCAAACTCACGGTAAACAGAGCGCAACCGGAGGTGTGGTGATGGACGAATTCAAGGAAGAAACCGGACGGGACAACCCTTCGCCGGAAGCGGCCGAAGAACGTAGCGGTGAAGCGGGGCAGGGGTTAGCCGAGTACGCACTGATCCTCACGCTGATCGCGGCCGTATGCGTCGTTGCGCTCGGATCGCTCGGTGGGGCGATCGCGTCCTCCCCGGGCTTCTCGATGTTCTAAGGAGGCAGGATGGGCTCGGTCAGAGGATGATCGTGCCGCAATCCTTGCCGGAGCCGCTGACCCAGAAGGCGCCACCGTTTGATGCGGTGAGGCTGCGGGCATAGGCCGGGATATCCGGGGAGTATCGCAGCCAGGTGTCGCCCTGGAGCTGGTAGACGGCCCCGTAGCAGTCTTTCGCCCGGGCGAGAACGCTACTCAAGG